>CAINQO010000046.1 GCA_903852325.1 Candidatus Omnitrophota bacterium | reverse complement strand
GTGATCATCTCTTCGTTTTCGTAACCGTTATTCGGCATTCACCACTCCTGAAAGATGAGCTATCATACTTATGATATATACTATATATCTCCTTCAAAGTCAAGAGAAATTAGTATAAATTAAAAAATGACAATAACTTAGAAGATTGTAAAACCAAATAAAAAAGGCCCTTCTAGTTCTTTAGAATGGACCCCAATAGACAAAAACTTATTTTAAAAACAGTGATGGAAACACCGAACTAAACCTGGAGGTTATGGTTTTTATATATTCGAATATTGAAACGTTCGGTGTAAAATAAAAATTACTAACTTGATATCAGGGCAATTTTTATTTTAATTTTATTTTTTAAGATTTCTATGCGTGCGCAGTACCGCTTCTAATAATGGGAGGCTGGCGTCAAAATCCGCCCCCTTATAAAATACCCCGGACATGCCGTGGCTCCTGGCTTCCTGGATTTTCGGATCAGCGATGTAAGAGCTGATAATAATGATCGGGGTAACCGCGTCAAAGGTGCGGATGTTTTTCAACGCGTCCACTCCGTCCATCACCGGCATCCTTAAGTCCATGAAAACAATGTCCGCCTTTTTTTCCTTTACCAGGTCGATCGCGGCTTTTCCGTCTGAAGCGGTGATCACTTTATAACCTTTAGACTCAAGCCAGAAAGACATCAGGTTCCTGAAATCGGCTTCATCATCCACGACCAAAACTCTGATACTTGTACCGTTCATTGAAAAGCCTCCTTATTTGTTCCGCCTGACAAAAAACCAGTACGGGTGAAAAATATTTCGCTTAATTCAAGGGCACCGTAAAACTGAACCTTGCTCCCTGCCCATCCTTACTTTCTACCCAAATCTTTCCGCCATGCAGCTGCACGATTTCTTTAGCGATGGATAAACCGATCCCGGTGCCGCTGACATCGGTGGCCACCCTTTCACCGGTCTGATAAAATTTATCAAAAACTTTTTCCAGTTCATTCTGGGCGATCCCTACCCCGGTGTCCTGCACGCTCACCACTACCTGGTGATCGTTATTTGTTTTTGCTTCCACGGTGATCGTGCCGTTGTTAGGGGTAAATTTGATCGCGTTACCGATCAGGTTATTCAAGACCTGGATGATCTTATCCGGATCTATTTTTACCTGGGGCAAATTGGATTCGGCACTATTCACCAACGCCACGGATTTTGCGGTCGCCCAGGCACTCAGCCCTTCAATAGAATCGGCGATCACCTTCTCGATCGAGCTGGGGACCAGCTCCACATTCATTTTTCCGGCCTCTAGCTTTGCCAGGTCCAGCAGATCATTGATCAAAAGGCTTAATCTTTTGCAATTCCGGGAAGCAATCGAAAGAAACTGCTGCTGGTTTTCCGAAAGCCCCGCGGATCCGCTCAGAAGGAAGGTTACCGCTTTATCAATAGAAACCAAAGGTGTTCGTAACTCATGGGTTACGTTAGCGACAAAGCTTGCCTTAAGCCTGTCGATCTCTTTTTGTTTAGTGATATCGCTAAGCACTGAAACCATCCCCACGGTCTGGCCGTTTTCGTTTTCAATGACCGTGCTTGAGGCGCGGATGGTTTTGCTGGTTTCATTATTCTGGCTGAACAGCTCGATCTCTTTTCCTTCTTTGCCCTTGGAATCTTTGACCAAAGATAAAAGCTGCTCTTCTTTAAGGCTGTCATCTACAGGCTTACCGATCTGATTCTTGCGGTTCACCCCCAGCAGCCTTTCGGCGGCCGGATTCATCATCACTACCTTGCCCTGGGCATCCACCACCAGCAGCCCTTCGGCGACGCTGCGGATGACCGCATCGGTCTGCTTTTTTTCATTCAGGGTCCGGTTATATTTATTCCAAACGATCTCTTCATTCTTGGTGCTTTTCTCGATAATGCTTTCGTATTTTTTACTGACTTCTTTGGCGGTTTGCTCTATCCTTTTATTCAGCTCCTGAGAGTAAATATCGGAAACGATCTTGGTTACTTCCTGGCGCTGCTTGGAATCCAATACCGAGCTGAGCTCCTTATAAACCGTATGCTTGATCGATTCATCGTCGGCTACAGATCCTTCCTGCACCCCCTTGCTCCGGCCCAGCCCTTCCTCCCTCAGCCTTGCTTCCTCGGATAATTTGGCCCAATGGATCAGGAGCAACGCGATCAGGATACTGGCGATCGGTGTGACGATATACAGGATCGTAAGCGGCGACATAAGTTTTGTTAAATTACCGGGATTAATTTATCTTTTTTTAAAATAAGGTATTTGTTTATATTCTATCAATAACCCCGCGTTTGTCTATTGATTTTACGATTAATTTTGAAGCCTTTTATTTCCCGTAACCCACCGTCTGGGCAAGGATTATCTTCTGCCCGGGCTTTAAATTCATCGCCTTGGCCAGCGCCGGCTTATTGATCCAGCCGCGCACGACCGTGCTTAATCCGCTGGAGGCGCAAAATAAATACACGTTCTGCGAGATAAACCCGGTATCGGCCGCCGCATACAAATCCTTGTCTTCGGGAGAGAAACTCCGGAAGCGGGAAAGATCGGCGACATAAATAAGGTTCACCGGGGCCTCTTTTACAAATGCCTGTTCCCCGGTCAGGCCGCGGATATCCCCGGAGGAAACCGGCGCAAGCAGATTATTTTTGGCGTCGAATAAATAAAGCCCGTCTTTGTTGGCGACATAAATATCGATTTCCTGGGAGTTCTCCGCCGTGGGAGCGGTGTGATGGCCGGAATCCGGGCGGTTTATCCCGCAGGCTGCCCAAAGCATATCCGAAAGCATCTGTAACGGCAACTCCCTGGCGCTGAATTCGCGGCTGCTTTTACGTTCTTTTAGCGCCTGCATCAGCGGTTTACCGGACTGCTCCTGCGCCGCCAATAATTTAACGGCTTTAAGCTCCTGCGCGTGAACACCCGCGGGCAAAATTAGATATCCTGCCACGATAAAAATACTAAAAAACAATTTAGCCTTCATTTTTCATCCGCCTTTCTTTTACTGAGAAACGCAGTCATTCCCTTCGTGATGCCAGCTTTCTATTTTGCCGTTTTTATCCAGAAGAAAACTGGTCTTACAAACTAATTTGAATTTTTGCACCGGCGTGGTTTCGGTTATATACTGGGTGGCGGTGCCGCTGTAAGGCTTCCCGTTGATCGTGCCGGACTGATAAACCGTCTGCGGGTAAGCGTAAGCATAGCCACCGGATTTTACCGTATCCTTACGGACATATTCCAGCGCCTTTTTCCCGTCGCTTAAACGGTATTCTTTATCCGGGACCCCCCAGGAAGAAATCAAAACATCTTCGCTTTTACCGACCAAAGTATCTAACCGCGCCTCATATTTTGCGGTAGTCGCGCAACCGGATAGACTTAAAACCATTAACCAAAACAGTATTTTCCGAGGCATTTATTTCCTTCCTGCCTTAAGACCGGCCTTCTTTTTCTCTTCTTCCTTAATTAATTCTATCTGGCAATGCAATTGCCGGTTAATGATCCTTTCGGTTTCCGCCCGGGTAATGGCATTAGCCAGAAGTTCCTCCTGCAGTTTCAGGCGCTGCGCGGTTTCATTTTTAAGCTCCTTCCACCGGCGCCAGGCAAAAACCGCCAATCCAATGCTCAAGGTCAAAAGCAGGGTAATGATCTCGTCGATATAAGTGATTGCCTGCGGATGCTTCTGGAATAATTCTACCAGGAATATAAAAACATTAAAAAAATAGGATAGAATAAGCAGGATAACTGTAACCGCCAACAGGATGACCAGGTCCCTAAAAGCCCTGGGCAGATGTTTTACGCCGCACAGCTTATTGTCTGCACTCATCTTTACCCCTCCATTTTTTTCTAAAAAAGGGTGCTATTTTCTTTTCAAATGATTGATGCCTTTAACCATCAGAAAGATACAGAATGCCACGATCAGAAAGTCAACGGTATTATTGATGAATTGTCCGTAATTCAAGGTAACCGCCGGGGCATTGCCTGCCGCCGCTTTCAGAATAAACTTTAGATTTTTGAAATCTACCCCGCCTAAGAGCAGGCCGATCGGCGGCATGATCACGTCATTGACCAGGGAAGTGATAATTTTACTGAATGCCGCGCCGACCACAATCCCTACCGCCATATCTACCGCATCCCCCTTGACCGCAAACTCTTTAAATTCTTTAATGATCGACATATCCGCTCCTTTTTATAATTATTTTACCGCAATTATTTAGCCTTCGCAACGATTCTGCCCACCCTTAAATATTCCCGGCGCTTGGCTTCGGGGAAACGTTCAATGGCATAACGCAGCATGGTCCGGGGCATAACGCGGACGTGTTTTTTTAAAAACCTTTCCACGCAAGGCCTGTCCCGCTTGGCGACTTCCCGCAGCATCCAGCCTACCGCCTTATGGATCAGGTCATGCTCATCGGCAATTAAAAGCCCGGCGAGCTTTAAGTTAATCCTAAAATCATTATTTGGTTCAAAATTAAATGAGGAAAGTATGGCGATCCTTCTTTCCCAAACCAGCTTGGAACCGGCCAATTTAAAAAGGACCCCCTTGTCTTGCCCTTTTAGGAAATCTCCGACGATATGCTTGGCCGACAGGTCCACCAGATCCCAATTATTGATATAGCGGGCGTTTTTTAAATAGGCTTTGTAAATCTTTTCTTTTTCCGCGGGGCAGGCCTGGCGGTACTTTAAAATCAGGATCAAAAGCGCCAATAATCTTTCTTCGTGGAAAGGGGACCTTAACAGCTTGAGGGTAGCGTTAAATTCCAGCCCCTGGTAACGCTTAGAGAGAACGCGCAGCACCGGGACCTTGATTCCCAGGAAAATATCCCCCTGCCCGTACTCTCCGGGCCCGGTTTTAAAAAACCCCTGCAGGATCCTGGCGTCCCGCTTATTCTTGCATTTTTGTAAATCTTTTTTCAGCAGATCCAGCATTTTAATAAACCGCTGCTATTATTTTTCCGGCGCCTGGGAATACGTATAAGCATGGAAGGCGATCCGGGCGATAAAGTTTTTAGAGGCCGCGGCGTTGCGGCTCCAGTGGCGGGTCAAAACGCAGATCAAAAGATCCCCCTGGCAGCCAAACACTATCCCGGCATCATGACAGACATTACGCTCTAAACCCGTTTTATGCGCGACGGCCAGGTTACAGGGTAAATATTTTGGGATACGGTCTCTGGCCCGCTGCATTTTTAAAACCCTCAGACATTTTTCCGAAATACTCCGGTTGACCAAACTCCTGCGGTAAATGCGTTCCAGGAGCCCGGAAATATCTTCGGCAGAAGTATAATTTTCCACCCCCCGGTCGCGGGAATCAAAATCCGCCACCCGGCGGGAAAGATTGGTATCTTTTAATCCCAGGCGGTCAAAAACACTGTTTAAATAATTGATCCCCAGGATGCTGGTAAGCATGTTGGTGGCGGTGTTGTCACTGTCATCAATCATCAAGCCGATCAATTCTTCGACGGTAAAAACCGTTCCCGGCCGGGCATCTTTTAAAACCCCCGAACCGGGATACTTATCGCTGTTGGAGAGGACGATCCGGCGGTCCAGTTTTAGGGTGCCGTCTTCGGCGGCAATAAAACAGGCCGCCATGATCGGGATCTTCACCAGGCTGGCCGAAGGGAATAACCTGTCCGGGTTATGGGAAATCGTCCAATTATACCGCAGGTCTTTAACGACCAGCCCAACCTCTCCTTTTTTAAATCGCTTTACTTCACCGGCCAGCTTGGGTTTCAATAGTTCCCAGGCGATTTTTCTTTGCTCAAGAATAACCTGCTGCCCCTGCCTATCCTGAAAGCGCAGATAATAGCGGCGGGCTAAACAGGCCCCGCCGGCCAGCAATAAGATCGCCGGAAGAACAAAAACAAGTATTTTATATTTTACCGTTATTTTTATCATTTTCAGAGATCCCGATCCCGCTTCTTTCTATTTATAGATGAATATCCTACCACAGCGGGATAAAAAGTCAAACCGGACAGCCGCGGGCGAAACTTATCCGGGATTGGGATAAAATAAAAAAGAGCCGATTATTGGCCAACCGGCTCTTTTTTATTATTTAGCTTACCGATCCCTATTTTTCCGCCCGGCGCAGATCCTTAAGCTCCTCTTTATCCGCCTTGATCTTCTTACGCAAAGAGTTTAACTGTTTGTGCAAAGGCTTGGCCGGGGCTTCGATCTTTTCGATCTGTTCTTCTATCTGGCCGGCTTGCTCCCCCAGGGCTTTTATTTCCTGGCGGATCTGGGTTTCTTTGTCCGGCGGCTTGGCCTCCGTCTTCTCGGCGGCATTGACATTAAAAGCACAAAAAAACGCCAGTAAACCGATGATAAAAATACCCTTTAATCTACGCATATTCTTTCCTCCCTAAATACTGAAAGCGTTGGCGGAAACCAGACCTTCTTCCTCAAGCCTCGAGAAAAACAGCGGATAATATTGAAAAGCGGATTTCAACTCTGAGAGTGTCCGGCCGGCGACATTGGTTTCCTGAAGAGTGAACAGGTCATTAAAAAATATCTCTTCATTCTTCATTCCCCTTACTTCCGTAATGTGGGTGATCCGCCGGTTCCCGTCATGTAAACGCGCCACGTGCACGATCAAATTGATGGTATTGGAGATCATTTTGCGTATCTCCAGGGAGGACAAGTTCAATCCCAGCATCAGCACCATAGACTCAAGCCGGGTCATCGCTTCTTTGGGTAAATTTCCGTGGATGATCCCGATCGCCCCGGTGTTCCCCATAGACATTGCCTGCAGCATATCCACCGCTTCAGCCCCCCTGATTTCACCGAAGATCAGCCGGTCCGGAGACATACGCAAAGCGTTCTTGGTCAGGTCGCGCAGGGTCACCTCGCCCCTGCCGTCCCTGTCCGGCAGGCGGGTCTCCAGGGAGACCACATTATCCTTGGATATTTTCAATTCCGCGGCATCCTCGATCGTCACCACCCGCTCATCGAAAGCAAAATACTGGGAAAGCATCTGCAAGAGAGTGGTTTTACCCACCCCGGTGCCTCCGGAAAGGATCATATTCACTTTACCTTTAACGCAAGCGACCAGAAAATCCGCAGCTTTGTGGTTGAGCATCCCCAGCTTAACCAGATCATCCAGAGTTTTTATCTTGCTGGAAAATTTACGGAAGGTTACCGCCGAGCCGAAACGCGAAAGCGGGGAAATAATCGCGTTGATACGCGTGCCGTCCTCCAGGCAAAGGTCGGCATAAGGATAATCCTGGCCAATGCGCTTGTTATGGGTAGCAAAGATGCTTTCGATCAGCGCATCCAGTTCCCCCACATTTTTAAAAACAGATTCCGCGGGTATCTTTTTGCCGTTTTTTTCGATGAAAATCTTATCGAAACTGTTGATCATGATTTCCGAAATATCCGGATCATCCAAAAGTTTTTTGATCGGCCCGAAATTGATCGTTTTATCCATTTTTTATCCTTTAATAATTGGCCCTGCTTAACTATAATTCTACCTAATCCGGCCGCCGATTGCAATAGGCTTGTGTTTTTAAGCGGCTATTGATCCTTCCCCGCAACCTTTTCCAGTTCGCCCAAGAATTCCGGCTTTACCACCAACCCCAAAGCTTGCGCCTTATGCACATCCTGCCAGGCTTTGAGGTACTGTTTTAAGGCATAATAAACCGTCGCCCGGTTATTATAGGCCTGGGCGAAGCGGGGATCGATTTCGATCGCGTTGGTATAATCGGAAAGCGCCTTGGTAAAATTTCCCTGGGTGGCATAAACAAAACCGCGGTTATTATAGGCCTGGACATAATGCGGATCGATTTCGATCGCCATAGTGTAATCAAGGATGGCCTGCGTAAAGTTTCCCTGCCGATCATAAACCAGGCCGCGGTTGTAACAGGCTGCCGCTAAATTGGGATTATGCCCCGGATCCGGATTGATCACGATCGAGCGGCTGAAATCATTGATCGCCTCGGGTAATTTTCCCGACTCGGCATAAGCCAGCCCGCGGCGAAAATACGCTTCGGCAAAATCGGGATCCAACTTGATCACATTGGTATAATCGTAGGCGGATTGGGCAAAATTACCCTGCTTATCGTAGGCCAGCCCGCGGCGGTAATAAGCGTCGGCCATATCGGATCTCAGCTTAATTGCCTTAGTATAGTCAGAGGTCGCCTGAATAACATTGCCCAATTTTTCATAAGCCACCCCCCGATTGTAATAAGCCTGCGCATTGCCTGAATCCAGGATGATCGCCTCATTGTAATCGAGGACAGCGGCGGTAAAATCCCCCTGCTTAAGGTGGATGCCGGCGCTCTGGGTATATTCATCGGCGCTTTTGGCAAAAACCGCTCCGGCGGTTAACAGCGTTGCGGCCGAAAAAAATACAATAACTTTAAAGACGGGAAACTTCATTCTGATTTTATTTTTTAAGCTCTTTAACCGTTTCCTGCACTTCCGGGCTATTGACCAGATCCATAAATTTGGGATTTTTCATTAGAGCGGCAATGTCCCCGTTCTTTGCCGCCGCTTGCAGCTCCGGGTCCTTAGCCATCTCCTGCATCACCGGATCCTTGGTTAACCGGCCGACCAAAGCGGCATTTTCCGGATTTTGCAGGAGCGTCTGCCCGTAAGCGGTAACCTGGGCCGCTGCCGGATCCTTTCCCGAAACAAGCGGCATCCCGGTGACCGGGGAAGCATTCTGCTGTGCCGCCTCGATCTTGGCAATCTTTTCGGAAGGTATGTGCATTGTACCGAAAGCCGAAGTTTCGACGACGTATACGCCGTTGGCCATCCCGATCACCTCGCCGTTGATCGAACTACCGTCGTTTAACTGGATCCGGCTTGACTGGCCGCCATATGCTGCGGCGCTCAAAATCAGGCTGAATAAACAAAAAATCATATATTTTTTCAATCTTCCTCCTCTTTTGAATTAAATCTATTCTAACATAAGCGGTTAAGAATTCAAGCTGGCTGAATTTTTGGCTGTGCCCTGCCTTGATCATTTCAGCGATCAACAAACCGTATAGCTTTGCGCTTTACCCAGGATTTTGGTTATCCGGCCAAGATCACCCAGCGCCCGTAATTTTTTACCGTTTTGGCGCAGCATCAGGAGGCGCGCCACGGAAAGCTGGCCTAAACCGGGAACACGCAACAGGGTTTTCTCATCGGCGGTATTCAAATTTACCGGAAAGAATTCCGGATGCGCTTTTGCCCACATCTCTTTAGGATCAGTTTCCAAAGAAAGGTTCCCCTGGGCATCCAGCGGTATCTCCTCTGCCCGGAAACCGTATTTCCTGAGCAGCCAATCCACCTGGTAAAGCCGGTGCTCCCTGGCCAGAAGCTGGCTATTGGTAAGAACGGAATGCTCCCCCGGCAAATTCGCTGCGCCCAGCCCCCGCTGGTAAGCGCTGAAATAAACCCGCTGCAGGCCCAGTTCTTTGTATAATTTCCAGGAATAACGGATGATCTCTTTATCTTTCTCGCCCGCTGCTCCGACCACGAATTGAGTAGTATGCTTGACCCCGGCATACTGCGCGCCTTTACGCGTAAGCCGGCTGATCAATTCGATCGGGCGCAGGATATCCCGCACATAGTCTTTTTTCCGGCTTAAACTCCGAAAGTTTTCCTGCCCGGCAGTTTCGATGTTCAGGGAAACCGCGCTGGCCAAACTTAAAGTGTGGCGGATGGCGGCCTCGGAAGCGCCGGGAATTATTTTTAAATGCAGATAGCCCCGGAATTGCCGGCGGCGCAGCAGCGCCGCGGTCTGGTTGATCCGCTCCATGGTCACATCTGGGGTTACCATTACCCCGCTGCTTAAAAAAAGCCCGCTCACCCTGCGGGCGCGGTAATATGAGAAAAATTCCCCGGCCAGTTCATCAGGGGCAAGGGTGCACCGGGCCGGCGCATCCCCACCAGCGCGCAGCGGGCAATAAGCGCAATCATTAACGCAGGTGTTAGAGAGCAGGGTTTTAAACAGATAAGTTGTCCCGCCGTTAGGCAGGATGACCGGATATATCCATTTGTCATCCGCGGAACGCCGGCGGTGCTCAGCGTCGCTTGTCCCGCAGGCGCAAGCCAGGTCATAGCGGGAATCCTGGGAAAGAATTTTAAGTTTTTGAGTGGTATCCGGGGCTTTCCTGATCAACATATTCTTAGAAAAAATAAAAACCTTCGTCGGCAGACTGCGGCTAACGAAGGTTTTACTTATTTTTTCCCGCTTTAACAGCGGAAGGTTTTTAGGCCACGTCCGGGATTTATTCCTTCCAACTCAGGACGATTTAGTTTTCTGATTTTAAATATAACACGGAAACTTATTTTGTCAATATCCGGTAAAAATCGGTTAAGTACCGCGCTCAGGCCTGGTTCGCTTAGCGCCGAACTAAGCCTAAAGGTTACGGTTTGCATATATTCGAATATTGGAACGTTCGGCGTAAATAAAATTAAAATGCAGCTATCAAGATAAGCATTTTAATTTTATTTACACTGATGCAACCCCAACCGGTTCCCTTCGCTGTCCTGAAAATGCGCGATAAAACCGTATGCTCCGATATCGGTTTTCGGTTTGAGGGTTTTACCGCCGCTTATCTTTATCGCCTCCAAAACCGGCGGGATATCTTCTACCGGAAAATAAATCAGTGTCCCTCCGGAAGAAGGCTTGATCCCCTCGACTTTTATCAGGGAACCTCCCGCGCCGAAACACGGATCCCCCTGCTTGGGGAAAAAAGCCATTTCCAGAGCTCCGGTGATTTGCAAATCAAGTTTTTTCCCGAATATGGATTCGTAAAATTTCATCGCCCGCTCCATGTTTTCCACCGGGATTTCAAACCAGTTTATGCCGCATGTTTTATTTTCCATCCTCTCTCTCCTTAATCGCCGCTGCAGGCATTGGCTTGATCTAAATTAGCAGCATTCACTTCATAAAGATAATACATCCGGTTATTGTTATAGATATAGGTTTTAAACTCCTCCAAGGTAGAAGCCGGGGTTTCTTTAAGTTCCGTATTATCAAACCAAA
The DNA here is from genome assembly GCA_903852325.1 of Candidatus Omnitrophota bacterium. Taxonomy (GTDB): domain Bacteria; phylum Omnitrophota; class Gorgyraeia; order Gygaellales; family Profunditerraquicolaceae; genus UBA6249. Next base: position 3,066 of record CAINQO010000046.1, on the reverse strand, counting down.
AATAACGGCCTTCTTTTTCAAAAACGCAGATCGCGTGGCTGTCGGTGAGGCGGGCCATCGCAAAGATCCTGGGCTGGTAACCCAATACGCGCAAGAAAGCCGTATTTAACAAAGAAAGGTCCTTGCAGTCTCCTTTACGCCGGTTAAGCGTTTCCTGCGGTAAACCCCAAACATCGGCGCCCGCGTGTTTTTCATAAGTAAAGTGACTATCCAGCCACCGGGCGTAATCTTCCACGCCGCGGATATTCTCCCGGCAGATTATTTTTAAGATACTCAAATCTAAAGCGTCCGGTTTGCCGGATTCTTCTCTCACCACAAAGGTGCCGCTGAAAGCCCTTTCCCAGGCGACAAAAATATTATGCGCTCTATCCTGCTCCCCCCGGATCACAAAGTTCACCGGATACGGCTGGCTCTCCTTGCTCACCAAAACCGGATTGGGATTACGGAGAGGAATGGCTGCCGCAGCAGCCCCCTCCAGAGAGATCAGCATCGCTGAAGCAGGAGCGGCAGACAGGAAAATCGGAAAGAAAAAAACAAGCAGCATCCCCGCCTGCCTGAGCGCACCCGTTCCGGAGGCGGTTATCTTAAAAAAACCAATTAATGAAAGCAAGAAATTCAAACGGTTTTTTGTTTCCATTGTAGTTACCTACCCCTAGCTGCACTCCTTCAAGATCGCTGCCCCGGCTTCAATTTGCTAAATCCGCTATTCGCCTGTTCTTGCCTTTACTTTACCTATATTAAGGAATATCACCATTGGCTAATTCCATCTTTAATAGACAATTTTCTACGCAAACAAAAACCCGCCATGCATGTTCCATCGCGGGTTTTTTGAATCTCTCTAAATTTTTTAAGCTTGTTTCCGGAAAACCGTCTCCCGGCTTAACAGGACTCCAGGGCAGATTATCCGCTGCTGCCGGCGGTTTTGTTTTTTGGCGAAAATAATCCTTTGCCTTTTTCTTTTTTATTATGCTTCTTTTTAATCGCGGGTTTGTCTATCTTTTGCCTTTCGATTCCGGAGACCTTGCCATCCGTAAAAATGACCAGGTAGGGCGGTTTGGCGGCCAATTGCATCTCATAATCCTGATCCTGATCAGCGGCATTCGGACAAGCGACGTCAAAGAATCCGCTTCTGCACTGCTCGTGCGGGATTATATCGTAGAGCCAGATATTTTGCTTTTTTCCTCCCGGAGCGGTTTTTTCCGGTAAATACTGGTTAGGCTTGCCGAGCCTGGCGGTGACCATATCGAAACTATCTCCGGGAGCGACTTTTTGCAGGTCGGATTCTTTAACGTAGGTGCTGGAGGTAATTACCGTGGCGCACCCCCATAACCCCAAACAAAATAATAAAATTAAATATTTTTTCATTTTTACTTTCCCTTTCCCTTTAAACCAAAATGCCTTGTTTAATCCACGCCGAGCACCGCTTTCAGGTTAAAGAATGTCCCCGGGTAAGTATTGCGGCGCATAGATTGCGCGTATTGCTCCTGGGTAATTTGCCCTTCCCGCAATTTATCTTTCCGTTTTACCTCTTTAACCTTTTGGTGCTTATTGCGTCAGGGTTAAGTTTAATTATAACTCCGGCAACATGCTATACAAGGAAAATTTGACAGTAAATTGATACTTAGGCGAGCGATCAAACCATATTGACGGAATATTTCTTTTGTTTTAAAATATTTAAAACAAGCACAGGGAGATGGCAGTGGGCAGACCGGAATGGGTGGTTGAGCTAAGTAAATTTGAGGACTCCGGAATTGAGAAAAGCCTCCGGCAAACGATAGCTACCTTTATTGCTTATTTTACCCTGTTGGCGGCAATGTATCTTCTTCTGCATTACGGTTATCCTTACTGGACCGCTTTATTATTGGCACCGGTTGCCGCTCTTTTTGGAGTAAAAATATTCATCATCCTGCATGATTGTTCCCACAAATCATACCTGGGCCGCTCCGTCAGCGGCTGTTTTATTTTAGGGCATCTTTGCGGCATCCTTACCTTTACTTCATTTTTTGCTTTCCGCCGCTCCCACCTCATCCATCACGCTACGGTCTCCAACCTGGAAAAACGGGGTGCCGGAGATATCTGGACTTTAACCGTTAAAGAATACCTGGCGGCTCCGGCCTGGAAAAGAGCGGTTTACCGGATATTCAGGAATCCCTTCTTTCTCTTCGGGATCGCCCCAACGCTTTTATTCATTTTAACCAACCGGTTCCCTAAAATGATCGACCGGTCCAAAGAGGTCTGGAGCATAATTTTTACCGACCTAAGCCTGGCTTTAATTATTCTGGCGGCTCATTTTACGATCGGCTTAAAACTTTACCTGGCGATCCAGTTGCCGGTGATTTACCTGGCGGCGGGTTTCGGGGTGTGGATATTTTATATCCAACACCAGTTTGAAAATGCCTACTGGTCGCATAATGACCAGTATGACGGGCATCGGGCGGCAATGGAAGGCAGCTCTTTCTATAAACTGCCCAGGGTTTTAGACTGGTTTAGCGGCAGCATCGGATACCATCACCTGCATCATGTGAACTTCCGGGTCCCGAATTTTAACATTAAAGATTGCTACTCCCAAACGCCCCAATTGCAGCAAGTGCATCCGATTACAGTCTGGGAAGGATTCCGGCATATGCGCCTGGCGCTGTGGGATGAAGACGCCGGAAAGCTGGTGAGCTTTGGGGCGGCAAACAAACATAAACAATAAATAGCGATAGATTAACTGCGTTTTACATTTATATTATGCGGTTATCGATTTTATCGCAGGGTGTAAATTTCAACCGGCAGACAGTAACTTGAAGCCGGTTTTAATTTAATTTTTTATTGCCTTATAATTGGAATCCGTGTATAATTTATAACCTAAAGCCATAAATTTCGACCTATTCCCCCTTAGCTCAGTCGGTAGAGCGAGAGACTGTTAATCTCCAGGTCCGTGGTTCGAGTCCACGAGGGGGAGCCAACTTCCAAAAAGCCCAGCGTTTACGCTGGGCTTTTTGTTTTACGGCTCCCACTCGTGGACGAGAACCAGAAAAAGAGGGTATCGTTTTCTCCCGAGGGCGCTATAGACCGCTAAGG
>CAINQO010000045.1 GCA_903852325.1 Candidatus Omnitrophota bacterium | reverse complement strand
GGGCTTGATAACCGGACGAGTAAAAGGAATGCATTTCCAGAAAATGGAAATTAAATACGGTGATACGTTCCAACTTAATGCCGATTTGGATGTAAACGGCTTTCCTGATTTACGCGAAGCCTTTATTTACGGTCAGATTGTTGATCTACACTTCCAAAAAAGTGATTTACAGGATTTTATTTCTGACCTTACCCGTAAACCATTTCTGCTCCCCCGACGAACTTAATCAACTTGGGGTGGTGCATTATAAGGGTAACATTACCGGATTCCTTAACAACCTGGTTCTCTATGGCAACGTGTTGACAAATATTGGGGACATTACAACGGATGTTTCTTTGAAATTTGAAAACGAGTTGAAAGACCTTATCTACAGCGGTGAAGTAAAGTCAGACAATCTGCAATTAGGAAAACTACTAGCTAATAAACAATTAGGAAAGGCATCATTTAATCTAACCACTGAAGGATCAATGCCTCCGCCAGTGCCTGGGACTGCTCCAGCTCTCCGTGGACCAGAAAGATGCGCTTAAGAGGAAGGCAGCCGGAGACAAATTCCAGTAATTCCCCCTGGTCGGCGTGGCCGGAAAAAGAGTTGATCACCACCACTTCGGCATTCAGCTCATACTCCACTCCGAATATTTTTACAAAAGGGGTCTTATCCACGATCCTCCTGCCTAAAGTATCCTGGGCCATATAACCGACCACCAACACCATGTTGCGTGAATCTTCGATATTGTTCTGTAAATGGTGGAGTACCCGGCCGGATTCGCACATCCCGCTTCCGGCGATAATGATCATCGGCCGATTGTCGGTATTTAAAGCCTTGGATTCCCTCTGTTCCCGGATAAAGCGTAAATTCAATAATTCGAAAGGGTTGTCCCCGCGCATAAAAGCCTGGCGGGTCTTTTCATTCAAAAAATCAAGGTGATATTTAAAAAGATCAGTAATATTGGTGGCCAGGGGGCTGTCCACATAGATCGGGACGGAAGGAATGATCTTTTCCTTCAGCAGCTCATTCAGAAAATAAATTACCTCCTGGGTGCGCTCCAGAGTAAAAGAGGGAATGATCACCTTCCCCCCTCTTTTAACCGCCCGGGAGATCGCTTCCCTTAATTTTGATTGAGCCTCTTCGATCGGCCGGTGCATCCTTCCGCCGTAAGTAGACTCTAAAATTAAATAATCCAGCCCCTTGGGAATGGATGGGTTATTCAAAAGCGGGAGGTTCTTCCTGCCCAAGTCCACGGCATAGCCCAGCCGCAGGCAGCGTTCCCCGTCCCGGATATCTAAAACAATAATTCCGGAACCTAAAATATGCCCAGCGTCAACAATGGTCGCCGAAACATCCTTGGCGATGCAAAATTTCTGGTTATAAGAAATGGAGCGGAATATCCGGGTCGCCTTGGAAGCTTCTTTAGCGGTATAGAGCGGCTTACGCAGCGGCAGGTTCATCCGCCGGTTGATCTTATTTACGTAGCGCACGTCTTCTTCCTGGATCTTACCCGAATCCACCAGCATCAGGTCCGCCAGGTCCTTGGTTGCTGAGGTGGTATAGATCTTGCAGCGCAGCCCCTGGCGGATCAAGTTGGGAATGTTCCCGCAATGGTCGATGTGCGCGTGCGAAAGGACCATCGCTTTAATGGTGCGGGGATTATAATGAAAAGTCGTATTGATATCATAAAACGCCTGGCGGTGTCCCTGGAAAAGCCCTCCGTCAAGAAGGATATCGGTATTGCCGGCGGAGATCAGGTGGCTGGAACCGGTAACGGTTTTTGCCCCTCCCAGAAATTTTATTTTAACGGCCATAAGGGAAATAAATTACTTGTCATAAGTAGAATAAAAATACGGGGTCTTGGCGGCAAACTCCGCGGCGCAGGTATCTACCAGTTTAAAATCCGGGAAAAGCCCCATGGATCTGCGTAAATCCCGGATCTCCTGCTCGCTTTTGGCCAAAAGCCTGCTTAACTGCCTGTCGCTAAAGCCGTATTCTTTGGCTTTCTTGAGCATTTCAAAACTAAGGCCTTCTTTACTATTTAACAGCTGCCGTTCGCAATCGATAATCTCTTTTATGTTATGCAAAAACCAGCGGTCGATCTTAGTCAGGTCGTGGACGATCTCGATATCTAAATTCGCGCGAAAAGCGTCGCCGATATAAAAGATCCTTTCAGCATTGGGTTGTCTTAACTTTTGATAAATTATATCCAGGACCCCGTTTTCGGGTTTTATTTCCCGCAGGTCGCTGAAAAGGATGCTTTCCAGGCCGAATTTTTTAAGCTCCAGCGCCCTCAGCCCCTTCTGTAACGCCTCCTTAAAGGTCCGGCCGATCGCCATCGCTTCCCCGACGGATTTCATGGAAATCCCCAGGATATTCTCGGCGGAGGCAAATTTTTCAAAAGTAAAACGCGGGATCTTCACCACGCAATAATCGATGGCCGGTTCAAAGCAGGCCGGGGTAGACTGGGTAATATCGTTAGCGATCTCATCCAGGGTATAGCCGACGGCAAGCTTAGCGGCGATTTTAGCGATCGGAAAACCGGTGGCTTTGGAAGATAGCGCCGAACTGCGCGAAACCCGGGGGTTCATTTCAATCACCACCATCCTTCCGGTTTCCGGGTGGACGGCAAACTGGATATTTGAACCGCCGGTGGAAACGCCGATCTCCCGGATGCAGGCAATGGCGGCATTACGCATCAACTGGTATTCCCGGTTAGTCAGGGTCTGGATCGGGGCAACCGTGATACTATCCCCGGTGTGCACCCCCATCGGATCGAAGTTTTCAATAGTGCAGATAACCACGACATTATCCTTTAAATCGCGCATGACCTCCAGCTCGAATTCTTTCCAACCGATCACCGATTCTTCTACCAGGATTTCACTAATAATACTTGATTCCAGTCCGCGCTTGGCTAAAGCCCTAAACTCCTCGATATTGTAAGCGATAGATCCCCCGCTTCCTCCCATCGTAAAACTGGGGCGGATGATCAAAGGAAAACCGACCTCCTGCGAAACAGAGATTGCCTCTTCAAGATTATAGGCCCGGCCGCTTTTAGGCAGGTCCAAGCCGATCTTTTTCATCGCCGCCTTGAACAATTGACGGTCTTCCCCTTTTTTGATCGCCTTGATATCGGCTCCGATGGTTTCGACTTTATATTTCTTCAACACCCCTTTTTGCGCCAGGCCGATCGTCGTATTCAGGGCGGTCTGGCCGCCTAAAGTAGGCAGAAGCGCGTCCGGCCTTTCCTTGGCGATGATTTTTTCCACCATCTCCACGGTAAGCGGTTCGATATAAGTTTTATCGGCGACCTCCGGGTCAGTCATGATCGTCGCGGGATTGGAATTGACCAGCACGATTTTATACCCTTCCTGCTTAAGGACCTTGCAGGCCTGGGTGCCGGAATAATCGAACTCGCAGGCCTGGCCGATAACGATCGGCCCGCTTCCGATAATTAAAATTTTCTTGATATCTTTTCTTTTAGGCATATTTTTTTCAAACCCTAAACACTAAACTCTAAATCCTAAACAAATCCAAAATCCAAAACTCAAATTTTTAATCTAACGTTTTGAGTTTTGTGTTTTGATTTTTTGGGTTTGTTTAGAGTTTAGGATTTCGGGTTTAGAGTTTAACATTAATGTTTCTTGTTCTTGCTCATCAACTGTGTAAATTCGGCAAATAAATATTTGGCGTCGTGCGGCCCGGGAGCCGACTCCGGATGGAACTGCACGGAAAATACCGGCAGCTTTTTATGGCGCATCCCTTCCGAAGTATCGTCATTCAAATTTACGTGGGTCAACTGGATCTCTTTTTTGGGCAAAGAATTGATATCCACGCAAAAACCGTGGTTCTGGCTGGTGATGTGGACCTTACCGGTGCGCAGGTCCTTTACCGGATGATTGGCTCCGTGATGGCCGAACTTAAGTTTAAAGGTCTTTCCTCCCATCGCCAGCCCGAGCATTTGATGCCCCAGGCAGATCCCGAAGATGGGCACCCGGCCGATCAGATCGGCGGTCGTTTTGATCACGCACTCTACTGCCGCCGGATCACCGGGACCGTTAGACAATAAAACTCCTTCAGGCTTAAGGGCGAGGATCTCTTTGGCGCTGGTCTGCGCCGGGAACACGGTGACGTTACATTTATGGCGCAGCAATTCCCTTAAGATGTTATATTTTACTCCGCAGTCCAAGACCGCCACTTTGAATTTAGCGTCCCTGGACTGGGTATACAAATATTTCCGGGAGATGGTGACTTCTTTAACCAGATCCAGGCCGACTAAGCCCCGGCTCTGGCTGGCTTTTCTGACCAGGCTGGCGGCATCAAAATCCTGCGTAGAGAGAACCGCCTTCATCGCCCCTTTTTCCCGGATGCGCAAGGTCAGGGCGCGGGTATCGATCCCCTCGATGGCTAAAATATTATTTTCTTTCAGGTACTCCCCCAACCCCTGGTCTTTTCTCCAGTTGCTGGCGATTTTACTGTACTCCTTGACCACAAAACCTTCCAAGAAAGGCTGGCGGCTTTCCACATCTTCTTTGTTCACCCCGTAATTGCCGATCAACGGATAGGTCATTGCCACGATCTGGCCTTTATAAGAAGGATCGGTAATGATCTCCTGGTATCCGGCCATGCTGGTATTAAAAACCACCTCTCCCAGGACTTCTCCGCTGGCGCCGAAAGAAATACCTTTATAGATTGTTCCATCCTCTAAAGCCAATACCGCCTGCATATTCTTTTCCCTTAATTTTTGCCTTTAAAATTGACCGCTAATTCCGCAAAAAAAGCGCTTAGTGCCGAAATTGCGGCCCCTAAACGCCTTTGTTTGAATAACTATAGCACAATTTACCGTAAAGTCAACCCTCCAATAAAAAAATACCCTGATGCCGAGATGAGTAGTGTGGATGTGGATTAGGTAAAGTAGTGAGTTACGTAGTGGGGATTGGTAGTGAGGCAAAACTAACTACTCATTCACGCCACCTAACCCGCTCCTCACCCTAACCCTCACTACTCAAATTAACCCATCTCCAGGTATTCCTTGCCCTCTTTCCAAGGGTTAAGATAACGCTCAATGCTTAGGGCCGGCTCCTGAGTCAAATCGACCAGACGCTTCTTTTCGGGGGGAGCAACGATCTGGATTTTTGGCCGGCGGATATCCGTTTCGCTGGGGCTCTTTACCAGGGCGATGCTGCCGTCATTTAAGGCGACCACCGAACCGATCGGCCAATAACCCATAAATTTAAAAAATTTATCCAGCAATTCCGGGTCAAAATAGCTGCCCCGGTCCCGGTTCATCAGGTTATAAACCACATCCGGGGAATAATCCTGTTTATAACCCCGCCTTTGGGAAAGCGCGTCGTAAACATCGCAAATCGAAACGATCGAAGAAGCGATGTGCTGTTTTCTTAAAAAAGGCAGGTGCGGATACCCGCTGGCGTCGAACTTTAAATGGTGCTCGTAGGCGACCACTACCGGCAGGATGCCCAGGGTATCGATATAGCGCATCATGATCTCGGCGCCCATCAGGGTGTGGCTTTTGATCCGGACAAACTCCTGATCCGTTAACTCTCCCGGCTTATGCAGGATTTTACGCGAAATAAATAATTTACCGATATCGTGATACATCGCGGCGATGCCGATATTTAAAATATCCGCCTTGTCAAAACCCAAACAGGAGGCAAAATACATGGAAAAAATGGAAACGTTGAGCATATGCATGTAAGTTTCCATATCATATCTTTTTACCGTGGCTAATTGCAGAAGTTCCTGGCGCTGGGTGCTTAAGTTTTCGATGATGTTATTCAGGGAAAATTTAAGCGCCAGGTGGTCGACCTTCTCGGAGTTAAGTACCCCGCTTAAAGCCTGGCCGACAATATCAGCGGAAGAATCGTAAAGCTCCGCCTGCGCCAGGGAAAACCCTCCCCCCTTGTTATTCGGGTCGACCTTAAGCTTGCTGATGCTTACATGTTCGATCCCCAGAAGGCTAAAAGCAGCCTGGACATCCCCTTTAAAATCCGCTTTCGGCGCGGCAATGAAATTAACGAACGACCCCAACTCTTCTTTGGTCAGCCCGCGGTAAAAAGCGATCCGCTCGATGTTCCTTTCTTTGAGGTAAACAATCGCCGGCCGCAGGATCTTGGCCAGATCAAAGAGCACCTCTTTTTCAAAAGCCAGGTCCTGGCCGACGATCCCGATCACCATGTCCTGGCGGGTACTTAAGACCTCGCTGAGCGCCTCAAAAGCCTTGTCCAGCGACTTCTGGAACATCGGATGCGCCTGGCCGTACATCTTCAAAGACTGCAGGCAGCTAAGTAATGCCTTAAAAGCTTCTTCGATATTATTGAGCATTCCACTCCTTAAGAACCTGTTTTGCCTTTTTGCGCAGGGCGCGGTTCCAGAAAAATCTCCGGCGGCTCAACTCATGGATCAACCCTACCGCCTCAAGCAGTCCCAGCTCAAAGGCGATCTGCATGTTTTCCATAAGCAGCTCATTCTTCCTGCCCAGGAAATTGGGGAATTTAAATAAAGCCTCCAGCGCCCCTTCCGCCCCCTGGGCGTCGATGATCAAAACAGAAAGCAGGTTTTTTCTCAACAAGGGAGATTCCGTCTGGAGTTGACGCAGTAAGAATTGAACATCCACCTTTTTTAATTTACGCATAATATTCAGTATCTCATTCTTGATCAATTCATTGGCGGAAGAATAGATGTGGTCCAGGATGCCCAGGGTCTCGGGAGTACTCAGGCTCCCCAACGCTTCAATGAGGGAGGCGAGGAACTCGATATCCATAATCCTTTGCTCGACCTGCGAATAAAAGATATCCAGGTTCCCCGGGAAAAATTTGAAAAATAGACTTAGAATATTTTTATTGGCCTTTTCCGCGGCAAATATTTTGTCCAGGTAAAAACCCGCATCCTGGGAGGGGAGGGAAACCATTTCCAGAAAAAATTCTTTTTCGGCAGGCAAATCCTGGTTCAGGATGATATTCTCGATAAAAGCGGAGAATTTTTTTTCCAGCTCCGCGCAAATCCCCAGCGGCTCATTTTTCCTTTTAAGCAACGCTCCCCAAAGATCTTTAAGGAAATCCAGGGCGTCATCCTCCAGCACCACCGGGAGTTCTTTTTCCAGGATTTCCGCGGCCAGGGATAAATTATCCTTATCCTCTTCCACCGAAAGCACGTTTAAAGTTATATAGCGGTAATTTTCCCGCAGCGCCTTTTGATCAAAAACCTGCACCCCGGAAGCGGAAATCCCGCGGACCAAAGATTCCAGGGTGTGGCGGTAAACCGCGGAAAGTTGGCTGCCGTGGATACCGGTCAGCAGGTTTTTCACCGTTTTGACCACCTTGGGGTTGTTGGCGGCCAGCTGCTGGCCGCTTTTTAGCTTGCTTAAAAAACCTTCCCCGAACTTTTGCGGGTTCTTTTGCTCGGAGATCTTGGAAAAGAGTTCCAGGCTTAAAATATCGAAATTATCCTCCTGCAATAACCCCTCCCAGAAAAGCGTATCCATATCCTCGCTGTTGAGGCTGTTGAAAATCAATTTAAGCTTTTCCATTTTTTCTTCGTTCAGGGATTTTTTATTCCGCAATAACCACAGGAAAAGTTCCTTGGAGCATTTGGCAAAATGTTCTTTATTCTTTTCTTTGAGAGAAAGCAGAAAATCGCTGATATTGGAAGGGATCGCTTCGGTTTTAAAAAGATCGTTCTGGTCCGTACGCTTGATCAAGCCGCCGAAGTTCTCTACCAGGCTGTCTAATTTGGATTGATCGTTACCCTGCGAAGCATAGTTGAGGAGATAACCCCAAAGGTCGGCGCACTCCTGCCCGTTCTCCTGCAAGAGCACGGAATAATCGAGTTCCTCGACAATAAAATTAACCACCTGATATTTTCCCAGGAGGGCATTGACCCCGCCCTGTTTCAGAATATCCTTGGTGGACATGGAAATAACGGAAAAAAAACTCACGATCTCGGAGGGGGTCACCCCGCTCCTGATTTCCACGCTTTTGATTTTACGCTGATGCAGCAGGCGGCCCAGCTCTTCGTAGAAACCGGAACCGGACAAGCTCTCTTCATTGACGACCAGCCCTGTATCGGTAACCCCGATTTTAAGCGGATTTAGAGTTTCCTGGACCTCTTGAAGCTTGAGCTTAAAACTATCAATGGATTTCAGAAAATAAGGGTGGTCTTTGGGGTAAGAGAAAGCGTTGGTCAGGGTGACCCTCAAGCTGCGGAAAAATTCATCGATGGCTTTTTCTTTTTTCACGGGCTTATTTTACATCCAAAAAAGCCTACCCGCAACCAAAAAAAATAAACGCGCCGTGATCAACCTGGTCGCGGCGCGTCTCTGCGTAAAAGTATCACTCGAGGGATAAAAACAAATTTTTAAACCGGGGCGAGTTTCTTGATAATTGCCCGGGCAGCAATTTTAGCCATTCCCATCGCCTCGATGATCGTCCCTTCCCCTCCGACAATGTCCCCTCCGGCATAAACTCCCGGAATCGAGCTTTCCATGGTTTCCGGGTCAACGACGATATCGGAGTCCTGGTTGATCTTTAATTCCGCGGTTTCTTTAATTAAAATCTGATTGGCCTTTAAACCCACGGCGATCACACATAAATCACAATCCAGGGAAAAATCGCTTCCCTCCAGGATCACCGGCCGCCGCCGTCCGGAGGCATCCGCTTCCCCTAATTTGGCCCGCAAACAGGACAGCTTATTGACAAAACCCTGTTCATCTCCCTCAAATTCTTTCGGCTGGGTCAAAAATTCAAATTTGATCCCTTCTTCTTTGGCATGTTCGATCTCCAGTCTGCGGGCAGGCATCTCTGTTTCTGTGCGCCGGTAAACAACCGTGGTATCCGGGACAAGCCCTTTAAGCTTCTGCAGTCTAAGCGCCACCCGGGCCGCATCCATCGCCGTGTTTCCGCCGCCGACAACCAAAACATGCTTGCCGATATTTACCGGCGTATGGAACTCCGGAAATTTATAAGCGGACATCAGATTCACCCGGGTAAGGAATTCATTTACCGAATAAATATTATTCAGGTTCTCTCCCTTGATCCCCAAGAATGAGGGGACCCCGGCTCCCAGCCCCAAAAAAATGCAGGAATAGCCGTCGGCAAATAATTCTTTGATCGACTTGGCTTTCCCCACGAGAAAATTAGGAGTAAAATTTACTCCCAGCTGCTTAAGCAGGTTTATTTCAAAATCCAGGACCTCCGCCGGAAGCCGGAAAGGCGGGATCCCGTAGCGCAGCACCCCGCCCAGCTTGTGTAAGCTTTCAAAAATATCTACCTTGATCCCTTTACGCGCCAGCTCCCCGGCACAGCATAATCCCGCCGGTCCCGAACCCACTACCGCTACCTTAAATTCAGAAAATTTTTCCTCTTTCTCGGAGGCAACCGCCAGGCGGTTATCCTTCCCGTAATCTCCCGCGAAACGCTCCAAAAAATGGATATTGATCGCTTCGCTAGAAGCAAAAGGCTGCTGCTTCTTGTTCAGGACGCAGGCCTTGCGGCACTGGTATTCCGCCGGACAGACCCTGCCGCAAATAGAGGCAAAGCTATTCCTTTCCCGGATCGTAAAATACGCCCGGGCGTAATCCTTGCGCTGGATATAATAAATAAATTTTTTAATCTCGATATTCACCGGGCAGCCGCCGACGCAAAGGGGTTTAGCGCACTGCAGACAGCGGGAGGCCTCAGCCAAAGCCTCTGTTTCGGAGTAACCCAAAACCACCTCCTGAAAATTACCCGTCCTGACTTGCGGATCAAGCTCCCTGGTTTTTACCGGTTCTTTTTTCATGGGGTTTTCGCTGAAGGAAAATGGCTGCAGATATGTTTTTCCTGCTGATTGTAGGCCTGATTTCTTTTGGCCAGTTCCTCCCAGTCAACGTATTGGCCGTCAAAATCCGGGCCATCAATGCAGCTGAATTTAACCTGCCCGCCTACGGTTACCCGGCAGCAGCCGCACATCCCGGTGGCGTCGACCATCAGCGCATTCAAGGAAACCAGGATTTTGACCCCGGCGGCCTGGCTGATCGCGGATACTTTTTTCATCATCGGAATGGGGCCGACCGCGTAAATCAAATCATATTTACCCTGACTTAAAAGCTCTTCAAGCTTATCAGTGGTAAAACCTTTTTTTCCACTCGAGCCGTCATCGGTTACCGGATAAAACTCATCACTGTAGGCTTTAATTTCCTTCTCTAAAATAAGCAGCGCCTGATTCTTTGCTCCCAGGATGCTGATTACCTGATTACCGGCCTGCTTTAATGCCCGGGCAACCGGCAGGATCTCGGCGATCCCCACTCCTCCGGCAACCAGGATCACTTTTCCATACTTGCTAATTTCCGTGGGGTGCCCCAACGGTCCAAGCAAAGCGAATAAATCATCTCCGGCGCTGCGGGCTCCCAGAACCCGGGTAGTTAAACCGGCTTCCTGAAAAATAAGTTTTATCCTGCCGGCTTGCGCATCCGCCTCCACAATGGTCAAAGGAATCCTTTCCCCTTTTTCGCTAACCATTATCACGACAAACTGGCCGGCGCGGGCTTTACGGCTGATCTCCGGGGCCTCCACGATTAACTGAATAATTTTGATCCCGGAGTAATCGGCGATTATTTCTTTGGCAAGAATTTTCATTTTTGTCTTAAATTAAGGGGACCATTCTCTTTGATAAGATTTGTTAAAAGAGAACCGTCCCCTTGTTTATACTACTTTCCCCTGACTTTGTCAAACTGCGGCGTATCAATCTCAACCAGGCCTCCCCGGAAAGGCGCGATCACTCGCTCAAGGATCCCGGACAGATACGCCATTAAAACCCCGTAATTAGTGATCGGCACCCCCGCGTCTTTGGCTTTCTGGATCCGGTGCAGGATTTCCCTCCGGTTGACCATGCAGCCGCCGCAGGAAATGATCAATTTATAGCGGCGTAAATCTTCCGGAAAATCCCCTCCCGCGGTTACTTCGTAATGCAGTTCTTTTTTCGTATAATTCAATAACCAGCTGGGGATCTTGGAGCGGCCGATATCTTCCGGCTGCACATGGTGCGTGCAGGCTTCTGCAATTAAAATTTCATCTCCGTCCTTTAACCCTTCCAACGCGTATACCCCGCGGATGTAAGCGTTAAGGTCACCCTTATGCCTGGCAAAAACCGTAGAAAATGAGGTGAGCGCAATATCGGCGGGCAGCATATCCCGGACATCCTCAAACACCTGCGAATCGGTGATCACCAGGCGCGGCTTGGCTTTTAACGCCTTAAGACAGTCCAGTAATTCCGTTTCCTTGGTCACCAAAGCCATCGCGTTGTTATCCAGGCAATCGCGCATCACCTGCACCTGCGGTAAGATCAGGCGGCCCTGCGGCATGGCATTATCGATCGGACAAACCAGGATCACCACGTCTTTGGCGCTGATAATATCACCGACTAGCGGGACCGGGGACCAGTGCCCGGGAGCCATCTCCATGATCTTTAATTTAAGTTCTTCGATCCCCTGCTTGGTTTTGGCGCTGACCCGGATAAAGGGGAGTTTGTTTTTTTCCAGATAATCCTGCGCGGCATTACCGGGTAATTCGCATTTATTGATCACAAACAAAAACGGCAGTTTCTTCTTTTGCAGCGTGCCGATCAATTCTTCTTCAAAATTATCGATGGTCGTATCCGGGGAAACTACGATCAGCCCCAGGTCGGTTTTTCTTAAAACCACCAGGGTGCGCTTGACCCTTTCCTCCCCCAGGATCCCCACATCATCGATCCCGGCAGTATCGATCAGCATGCAGGGGCCGATGGGCATAATTTCCATGGATTTATATACCGGGTCGGTGGTCGTGCCGGCAATCTCCGAAACAATCGCCGCCTCCTGCCCGGTGACCGCGTTGATCAAACTGGATTTGCCGGTGTTTCTTTTTCCGAATATCCCTATGTGCAGCCGGTTGCTTGCGGGTGTCCTATACATTTAACGTTACTCCTTTGAATTTTAAAGAATCGCCTTTAGTATAATCGATGAACCGGTTGATCTGTTTGGCCATCTGCTCCATGCAGAAATTGCAGGCGCCCACCGGTTCATTGACGCATTTTTTATCCGGATAGATCTCATAAAGCTTGCGGTAGGGAAGCGGGGTAAAATTCGGCATTAAAACATTGGCTCCGCACTTTAAACCCTCCTGCCGGTAATCTTCTCCCAGGCTGCCCAAAGCCGTGGTCGCCGGTAAATGCGCGTTGCGGGTAGCAATCCGGGCCAGCGCCAGCACTTTTAAAGTAAGCAGCGCCTGGCCTTTGGGCTGGCCGGCCAGCCGGGTTTCCTGATGCGCGATAAACGGGCCGATACCGATCATGTCAAAATTATTCTGTTTAAAAAACAAAATGTCCCGGGCAAGGCTTTCCCGGCTCTGGCCGGGTAATCCCACGATATTTCCCGAACCCACCTGGTACCCTGATTCGCGCAAAGCATCCAAACAACCGATCCTCTGCTCAAAGCTCATTCCCGGATGCATTTGCCGGTATAATTCCTTATCAGAAGTCTCTATTTTTAAAAGATACCGGTCCGCGCCGGCATCCTTCCACCGCCGGTAATCCTGGAAAGGACGCTCTCCGACGCAAAGGGTAATGCTTAGAGCAAACTGCGATTTTATCTGTTTGATCATCTCCGCCAGCCAGGAAACATCGCTCCCCGGGTCTTCCCCGGATTGCAAAACCACCGTCCTGATCCCGCAAGAAAATAAATGACCGGCGCTTTTGAGCACCTCCTCTGCTTTCATCCGGTAGCGGCCAAGCTTGCGGTTATTTTTATTTAAACCGCAATAAGAGCACTCCTTATCGCAAAAATTGGAAAATTCGATTATTCCGCGCGGGATGATCCCGTCCCCGCAGTATTCTTTTCTTACCGTATCGGCAAAATTAAATAACCGCTCAAGCTCCTGCGGTTTATCCCAGGACAAGGCCTGCTCCAGGTCAGCCGGTTCCGGCAAGGCCTGATCATAGATCCGGTTTAAAATATCCTCGGGCTTAGACATACTCATCCCTTTTACCTTGCGCTACGTGCGCAAAAAAAATCTTAAGCTTTTCCTGGTCCGCAGGCGCCAGCGCCTTAAAATAACGGTCGATCATCTTTTGCCCGGCGGCCTTAACGGGCGCGGAGGCGAAATCATACAGATACTCCTGCAAGGTGATCAAGGCATTCATATTGCATTTACCTTTAATGGTTCCGGGCCGGGCCAGTTCCATAAAACTTTCCCCGGTCCGCTCCATGCGGTAGCAGGCGGCGCAAAAGCTGGGAATGTAATCATGGGCAATAAGGGTTCCCACGATCTCATCCAGGCTGCGGGTGTCCCCTAAAGAAAATTGCCCTCCGGCTGCGGCCCTGGCCGCGGAATATCCTCCCGGAGAGGTATTGGATCCAGCGCTGACCTGGGAAACCCCCAGGCTCAGCAGGCTGTCCCGCAAAGCCGGGTTCTCCCGGGTAGACATAATGATCCCGGTATAAGGCACGCTGAGCCTTAGGACCGCGACTATTTTTTTAAATTCCTCATCGGTAATTTTACAGGGAGGATTAAGCGATATCAAGGAACCCTCTGCCGGTTCAATCCGCGGCACCGAAATTGTGTGCGGGCCGACCTTAAACTCCTCTTCCATATGCTCGACATGGCTCAAGAGGCCCAAAGTTTCAAAACGGTAATCGTATAAACCAAAAAGCGCTCCGATCCCGATATCGTCGATCCCGGCTTTAAAGGCGCGGTCAACCGCGGTAATCCGGTTATCCGGATCGCTTTTGGGGCCGGACGGATGCATGAGGCGGTAAGTCTGTTCGTGATAAGTCTCCTGAAATATCTGATAAGTCCCGATGCCGCTGGCCTTAAGCTGTTTAAATTCATCGATACTTAAAGGCGCGCAATTAATATTGACCCTTTTAATTTTATCCTTACCGCTTCCGGCGCTGTATATGGCTTGCACCGCTTCCGTATAATAGCTGACCCCGGATTTGCCTGCGGGAGCCTTTTCTCCGCACACCATGAGTATCCTTTTGTGCCCGCGCTTGAGCAGCCATTCGGCTTGCTCTCCGATCTCCGGGATAGCCAGCGCTTTACGCTTAAGCGCCAGATTATCCGCCTTAAACGCGCAATAAAGACAGTTATTCGCGCACAGATTGCTGATATAAAGCGGAGCAAACAATACTACCCTCCTGCCGTAAATCGCATCTTTAACGAAGCTGGCGGCGGCGAATATTTTCTGGAGGTCCTGCGGATCCTTAACGGACAATAACGCCGCAGACTCCGCAAGCGTCAAACGTTTAAGCGACCTGGCTTTGTCCAAAATTTGATCTAATCGGCGACGGTCAAATTTAGCCGCATCCGTCAATAAATTATTTATCTTTTCCGCATTTATATATTTCATCTTTAATTTAAGGTTAGGCGAATTTATTCCTTCTTCCCCAGCGCCGCGCAGGTTTCGTCTTTGCTTAAGCCAGACTTCACCGAAACTCCTTCGATCTTTCCAAGCTTCCCGGTCATTGCCCCTAATTCATCGGTAGAAGCATCCACGATCACCACAATCACGCTGTGCTCCCTCTTGACATGCGGGATCCCCATCCGGCCGATAATCAAATCGCCGAATTCGGTTAATACTTTGTTCACCTGAGGCGCAGTTTTCTTACGGTTATGCACGATCATCCCGACAAAACCTAGACGCTTCTCCATATTAGCCTCCATAGACAGTGGTTGACTACACCTGACGCATAGTGGAATCGCGCCAATGTGCTTCCGCAAGCAAAATCCCAACCTCTATTTTGCAATTTCTCCTGCATAAAGGTTGGGATTCTAAATTATTATCCCCCTTGGATTCAGAGCCAAAGCTCCTTACCGCAGGAATATATTGCTGCGCGTTTTAGCGCAGGATTAATTTATTTAGCGTAAACCGGCCGCGCATGGTAATGCGTATGCAGCAGGTGTTCCGCTTTCTCGCTTAAAGGCGCCCCTAAAAATTCCTTATACAGCTGCTGCACAAAAGGATTTTCATGTGAACAGCGCTGTTTAGAGCTTTTATCATCCTGATAAATTCCCGCGGCGCGTTTTGCCCGCAGCTCATCGGTTACCCCGTAAGGCTGCCCGCCGCCGCCGACACATCCGCCCAGGCAGGCCATGACTTCGATAAAATGAAAAGGCATCTCTTTATTATTTTTTTCCGCTTCCCTGACCTGGTCCAACACATACTCCACGTGATTTAAACCGTGGGCAACCGCGACGCGGATCCTTTTACCGTTGATCGGGATCTCGGAAACTTTCACCCCGTCCAGGCCGCGAATCTGGTTCAACTCGACCTTTTCCATGTTTTTGCCGTTAAGTAAAAAGTAAGCGGTCCTTAATGCCGCCTCCATTACCCCTCCGGTTGCTCCGAAAATTACCCCGGCTCCGGTATAATCCCCCAATAAATGATCCGGGTTTTCATCCGGCAGATTTACAAAATCTATCCCCGCCTGCTTGATCATTCTGGCTAATTCCCGGGTAGTCAGCGCCACATCCACATCCTGGCTGCCGGAAGCATACATCTCTTCACTGCGGATGATCTCATTCTTCTTCGCCGTGCAAGGCATGATCGAAACTACCACGATCTTTTTAGGATCGATATTATTCTTTTCCGCGTAATAGGTCTTGGATAAAACCCCGACGATTTCATGCGGGGATTTACAGCTGGAAAAATGATCGATCATGTCCGGATGGAATTTTTCCATAAAATCCACCCAACCCGGGCAGCAGGAAGTGATCAAGGGAAGGTGGCCCTTACCCTTCTGCAACCTTTGGATAAATTCATTGGCCTCCTCCATGATCGTCACGTCGGCGCCGAAATTCGTATCGAAAACCGCTTTAAATCCCAGCCGGCGAAGTAAAGCGTAAAGTTTCTTGGTTAAGTTCGTTCCCAAAGGATAGCCGAAAGCTTCCCCGATCGCTACCCTGACTGCCGGAGCGATCTGGACCACGCAATGTTTATCCTGGTCCTGCAATAATTCCCAAACCCTTGCCGTCTCATCCAGCTCCACGATCGAACCGGTCGGGCAATGGTTAGAGCATTGGCCGCAGCGGATGCAGGGAGAATCCGCCAGCTTTATATCTCCGGCCGGGGAAATCCGGGTGCAAAAACCTCTCTCCAAAAATGAAAGCGCCCAAACATTCTGCATCTCCTGGCAGACTTTAACGCATCTTCCGCAGCGGATACATTTCTGCGGGTCAAGCACGATCGTGCGGGTAGAATCATCCTTGGGCACATCCGGCAGGAATTTCTGAAAAGACTCCTGGCGGATGCCGAAATCCGCTACCAGCGTCTGTAACTCGCAGTTGTTGTTCCTGCCGCACTGCAGGCAGTCATTCGGGTGGTTGGAAAGGATCAATTCCAGCACGGTGCGGCGCACCGCAACGATCTCCGGGTCATGGGTAGTGATCTCCATCCCCTCCTCTAACGGCGTACAGCAGGCGCGCAGCATTTTCGGCGTCCCCTTGATCCTGATAATGCATAGACCGCATCCGGCGCCGGGAGGCAGGTCCGGGTGCTTACAAAGGGTGGGGATCTTGATCTGGGCTTTTTTAGCCGCGTCCAGAATGGATACCCCCTCATCCACCTCCACCGCTATATTATTGATCTTTCCTTTAACCATTTAATTACTCCTTAAAAATAGCATTGAATTTACAGACTTCATAACATTTACCGCAACGCACGCAGGTTTTCGGGTCGACAAAAAATCCTTTTTCCTTGTCTCCCTCGATGGCGTTAACCGGACAGTTGATTACGCAAACCCGGCAGCGTTTGCATTTTTCCTGGATCACGTTGTAATTAAGCAGGTGCTTACATTTATGCGAGCGGCATTTTTTATTGACGATGTGATCCTTGTATTCTTCCTCAAAATAGCGGATCGTGGAAACTACCGGGTTTGCCGCGGTCTGGCCCAAAGCGCACAGGGAGGCTTTTTGCATCGCTACGGCAATCCGCTTCAAACTATCCAGGTCCGTAAGTTCCCCCCGGCTTTCGGTAATTTTATTCAGCAGATTCAACATCTGATACCCGCCGATCCGGCAGGGCACGCATTTGCCGCAGGATTCATCCACGCAAAAACCCAGGTAAAACTTTGCGATATCCACCATGCAATCGTCCTCATCCATGACGATCATTCCGCCTGAGCCCATGATCGAACCCAGCTTCTGCAGGTTTTCATAATCTACCGGGGTGTCTAAATATTCTTTCGGGATGACCCCTCCGGAAGGCCCTCCGGTTTGGATCGCCTTTAACCCCTTACCGGAAAACATCCCTCCGCCGATATCAAAAACAATCTCTCTTAAAGTGATCCCCATCGGCACTTCCACTAACCCGGAATTTTTCACTTTTCCGGTGAGCGCGAACACTTTGGTGCCTTTTGATTTCTCGGTCCCGATGGAAGCATACCAGGCGCCCCCCTTTAAAATTATCGGGGGGATATTGGCCAGAGTCTCGACGTTATTGATCGCCGTGGGCTTTCCCCATAAACCTTTTACCGAAGGATACGGCGGCCGCGGACGGGGAGTCCCGCGCCTGCCTTCGATGGAAGCGATCAACGCGGTTTCTTCGCCGCAGACAAATGCCCCGGCCCCTAAACGGATATCGACCTCAAAACTGAAACTGCTGCCGAAAATATTTTTTCCCAAAAATCCGCAGTCGTAAGCCTGTTTTAAAGCCTTTTCGATCCTTTCCACCGCCAGCGGATACTCGGCGCGCACATAGAAATACCCTTTGGAAGCTCCGATCGCGTATCCGGCCAGGATCAATCCTTCGATCACCGAATGCGGATCTCCCTCAAGCACCCCGCGATCCATATACGCTCCGGGATCTCCCTCATCGGCATTACAGATTACGTATTTTTGCGCCTCCGGGGTCTCCCGGGTCAACTTCCATTTTAACCAAGTGGGGAATCCCGCCCCGCCCCTCCCCCTTAAGCCGCTTTTTTTCAATTCCTCGATCACCTGCTCCGGCTGGTAATCATTGATTGCCTTAGCCAAAGCCCGGTAACCGTCCTTGGCGATATATTCGTCGATATTTTCCGGGTCGATCTCCCCGCAGTTACGCAAAACAATGCGCAGCTGTTTGGGCTCGGGTTGGTATAATAATTCCTTGATCACCTGACCGTCCCTGACCGTCTTATCGACGATATTTTTTAGATCCTTTTCCTGCACATTGGCATAAATTATATTTTCTTCGGGAAACTTGACTACCAGCCCCTGGCCGTAGATCCCGATATCGGCGACCCTGACCACCTGAACCTTGCCCTCCAATGCGTTTTCGCGCAGGATGTTCGAAAAGTGGACATAAAAATCCTGGGTCGTATCCTGGTTTACAGCGGTATCTTTGATAAAAACGATCTTGGCGCCCATTTTAATTTACCTCTTTGTCCTTAATTCGTAGATGGAATCTTTTACCAGCGCATTACCGCACACATGTTTATCTAAAATCTTGATTACCCCTTCTTTATCCACCTTGCCGTAAATCACATCCGGCAGGCCTTTGACGCGCACCTCTACCGACGGCTCGGAATAACACATCCCCTGGCAGCCGCATTTTTTCACCTGGATATTCAGGTTTCTTTTCTTGATCTCTTCGACAAAAAGCGCATATACTTTATCCGCCCCGGCGGCGATCCCGCAGGTACTCATCCCGACTTTGATCCAGTCTTTACCGTCATCGGCGTGCGCCGTTTTTATTCTCTCCAAATCTTTTGGCGTAAGTTTTCCCATTTTATACCTCTGGTTTATGTTCGGCGTATTCGGAAAGGATCCCCATTACCTGGTTTTTCTGCACTTTGCCGTAAATTTTATCATCAATCTTGATCACCGGAGCCAGCCCGCAGCAACCCAGGCAGCGGACCACATCCAGCTGGAAAAGGCCGTCTTTGGTGGTTTGCCCCTCCTCGATATTCAGCAGGGTTTTAATTTCATTCAGCAGGATAGCCGAACCTTTTAAATAACAGGCGGTCCCCAGGCACAAAGAGATCGTATGTTTGCCGGGAGCTTCCAGTTTAAAAAAATTATAGAAGGTAATCACTTCGTAGATCCTGGCCAGCGGGGCATGTAAAACCCGGGAAAGCTCCAAAGCCGCCGGGCGCGGGACATAGCCGTAATAATTCTGCAGCTCATGCAGGATCATGATCAAATTCCCTTCTTTATCCTTCCACTTCTCGACCAGGCTGGCGACCTCTTCCTGCATGCTCTTTTTTTCTTCGATCATTTTATTTTTCCTTAGCTTTAGCGGGTCTTCTCCGCCACATTGACGAAATAAATCAGGTTTTCCAGTTCGATCTCTAAATTTACGTTATTGACAATACTTCCCTCGGGGGTTTTAAGCCCCAGGGGGGCAAAATTCAACACCCCTTTGATCCCCGCCGCGCAAATCAGATCCACGGCCTGCTGGGCGGCGATATCCGGAACCGCCAGGATCGCGATGCGGATCTGGTTGGTCTTTATAAAAGCCCTGGCTTCCTCTAACGGATAAACCGGAACAGGGTTAGAACGGTTGATCTTGGCCGGGTCGATATCGAATCCGGCGACTATCTTTATCCCTTCTTTTTCAAACCCGCGGTAACGCATCAGGGCGCTGCCGATATGCCCTGCTCCGATCACGATCACTTTCTGCAGCTGGTCTTTGCCCAGGATACTGTTTAATTTCTCCAGCAGCGAATCGATCTGGTAGCCGCCTTTTTTATTCCCGCTGATACCGAAAATCGAAAAATCTTTTCTCACCTGGGAGGCGGTCCCCCCCACGGCATCCGCCAGGTTATCTGAGAAAACTTTCACAAAACCCAGGTCCTGCAGCCTATAAAGAGCGTTTTTATACCGGGAAAGCCGGATAATGCAATTCTTATTGGTAATCATATTGTTCTATTTTTCACAATAACAACACAAATATACCAAAAACCTCACTGCTTGTCAAGAGTATATTTTTAATTATTACGCTAAAAGAATGGTCGCCTGATTCTGCAAAACTTCCAGGAATCCTCCGGAGGATAAGTCGATTGCGGTGGTGCCGCCTTCTGGGGTGCGTACGGTAATCTTACCGTTCACCAGCTTAGCCACGATCGGGGCGTGGTCGGCCAAAACCCCCAAATAACCCCATACCGAGGGCACGGTCAAAGAGACAACCTTTCCTTCATATACTACCTTGTCCCGGGAATAAATGCCTACCTGAAAAGATTTAGTGAACATATTATTTATTCTCGAACAGCTGCTTATTTTTCTCTATCGCTTCCTCGATCGTACCGACCAGGTAAAAAGACTGTTCATGCAACGCATCCACCTGTCCCTCGATGATCATTTTTACCCCCTTGATCGTATCCTCCAACTTTACATACTTGCCGGGGGTACCGGTAAAATTTTCCGCCACAAAAAACGGCTGGGAGAAAAATCTTTGCACCTTACGCGCCCGTTGTACGGTCAACTTGTCCTCATCGGATAATTCATCGATCCCCAAGATAGAAATAATGTCCCGGAGGTCTTTATAACGCTGGAGGATTTTCTGCACCGCTAAAGCGGTGTTATAATGCTCCTCCCCCAGGAGGCGCGGGTCCATGATCCGGGAGTTTGAATCCAGGGGGTCTACCGCCGGATAAATTCCCAACTCGGCGATTTGCCTGGATAAAACGATTTTTGCGTCCAGGTGGGCAAACACCGCCGCCGGAGCCGGGTCAGTCAGGTCGTCGGCCGGAACATAAACCGCCTGGATAGAGGTGATCGAGCCGTCCCGGGTAGAAGCAATCCGCTCCTCAAGCTGGGCGACCTCCGTAGAAAGATTGGGCTGATAACCAACCGCCGAAGGCATCCTGCCCAAAAGCGTAGAAACCTCCGAACCGGCCTGAATATAACGGTATACATTATCGATAAAAAGCAGCACATCTTTTCTTTCCTGGTCGCGGAAATATTCCGCCATGGTGAGCGCGGACAAACCCACACGCAAGCGGGCACCCGGAGGTTCATTCATCTGCCCGAAGACTAAAGCGCTGTTTTTTACCACGCCGGAAGCATTTAATTCCAACCAAAGCTCATTTCCTTCGCGGGTCCGTTCTCCGATACCGGCAAAAACCGACACCCCGCCATGCTCGGTTGCAATGGTGCGGATCAATTCCATGACGATTACAGTTTTGCCTACGCCGGCGCCCCCGAATAAACCGACCTTGCCGCCCTTAGGGATCGGGGCTAATAAATCGATGACCTTTAAGCCGGTCTCCAAAATATTTTCTATCGGCAGCTGCTCTTCAAAATTCGGAGAACCGCGGTGGATGGGGTTGCGCATTTGAGGATTTTCCAATTCCCCTTTTCCGTCAATGGTTTCCCCCAAAAGATTGAAGATCCTGCCTAAGGTTTGTTTACCGATCGGCACGGTAATCGGGCTGCCGGTGTCGGTAGCCTTCATTCCGCGAACCAGCCCGTCCGTAGACCCAAGCGCGATGCAGCGCACGGTATTGTCCCCGATATCCTGGGCGACCTCAAGGGTAAGGTCAATACTGCCTTCTTTAATTTTGATCGCGTTTAAAAGCTGCGGCCCCTGGTTTTCCGGGAACCGGATATCTACGCTGGGACCGATAATTTGAAGTACGTTTCCTTCTGCCATAAGTGCTCCATTAGTTTTTATGTTAAGTAACGGATGCGATTGTCGCACTTCCGCTAGGGGGGCACCCCCATATATTTATTTAATGCTAATTTATTATCCGCTTCTTAAAGCTTCTGCTGAAGAAGTAATCTCTAAAATGTCCTGGGTAATCCCTGCCTGGCGGACTTTATTCCTGAAAAGCACCAGCCCGTCCAAAAGTTCTTTGGCATTATCCGTAGCCGTCTTCATTGAAACAGTCCTGGCCGCGTGCTCGCTGGTCAAGGATTCCAGCAAAACAAGCTGCAGTTTAACCTTAAGATACTGCGGAATCAGGTCTGCCAGGATGCTTGCCAGATCCGGCTCCGCGATATACTCGATCGCCTTGCCCGGCCGGGGTGGAATGCTCAAAAACTGCTCCAGCACCGGTTTCTGGATCAACGAATTTTTAAAATAGGTATAAGCCAGATGAACCGATCCGGCCTGGCCGCTTAAAAATAAATCACTTAACTGCTGCGTGGTTTTATCGCAAAAATCCGGATCGAATTTTCCGTTCAATCCGGTGTAGGTATTCAGTATTTCCACGGGCCTATTCTTAAAATAACTTGCTCCTTTTTGCCCGATTAAGATCAATTTGATTTTTTTGGCTTTATTTTTCTCCAAAAACTCCTGGGCCAAGCTCATTACATTCTGGTTATACAGCCCGCATAATCCGTTATCGGCGGCAAAAAGCACCAGGATACTTCCGGGCACATCCTCCCTTTGATTGAAATATCCGGAGGGAGCCCTTCCCGAAGCATTAGCCAAATCATGCATCAAATTCTCTAATCTCGCCGCGTATGGCCGCAGCGCCAGGAGGCGCGCCTGGATCCGGTTGAGCTTAACTACCGAAATCATCTGCATCGCCCCGGTCACTTTTTTGGTGTTTTCTACGCTGCGGATGCGGTTTTTTATCTGTTTGATCGATTGCGACATTTAAACCCCGGCTGTCTAAGGATTGGCTAAAAATTCTTTTTTAAACTCCGCGAGCAAGGCGTCCAATTTTTCCTTTAAGCTTTGGTCTAAATCATTTTTCGAGACGACCTCTGCCTGAATTTGCGGATATTTTTTCTCGATAAAGACATCCAGTTGTTGCTCAAATTTTTTAACCGCCGCCGCCGGTAAATCATCCAAATAGCCGTTTGTTCCGGCATAGATAATGATTATCTGCTTGGCTGTCTCCTGCGGTTCATACTGGGACTGCTTTAAGACTTCCACCATTCTTTCCCCGCGGGTCAGCTGGGCACGGGTATTTTTATCCAAGTCCGTACCGAATTGTGTAAAGGTTACCAATTCCCGGTATTGCGCCAAATCCAATCTTAATTTTGAGGCTACCTGGCGCATCGCTTTACTCTGGGCCTTGCCTCCGACACGGGAAACGGATAAACCCACGTTTACCGCCGGCCGGATACCGGCATAAAATAAATCACTTTCCAGATAGATCTGTCCGTCAGTGATCGAAATGACATTGGTGGGGATATAGCTGGAGATATCCCCGGCCTGGGTTTCGACAATCGGGATCGCGGTAATTGAGCCGCCGCCCAAAGTATCATTTAATTTGGCGCTGCGCTCCAATAACCGGGAATGCAGGTAAAAAATATCTCCCGGATAAGCTTCCCTTCCCGGAGGCCGGCGCAGCAATAAGGACAGCTGGCGGTAAGCCTGGGCGTGTTTAGAGAGATCATCATAAATTACCAGGACATGTTTTCCGGAATACATCAGCTCCTCGGCCATCGCCGTGGCGGAATAAGGCGCCAGATACTGCAGGCTGGCGGAAGCCCGGCTGGAAGCGCTGACAATAGTGGTATACTCCATCGCCCCGTACTTCTTCAAGGTTTCATTTACCGCCACCACGCTGGATAATTTCTGCCCGATAGCGCAATAAATACAATAAACGTCTTTGCCTTTTTGGTTAATGATCGTATCCAGGGCAATGGCGGTTTTTCCGGTCTGGCGGTCTCCGATGATCAATTCCCGCTGCCCGCGGCCGATGGGAGTCATAGCGTCAACCGCTTTGATCCCGGTCTGCAAAGGCTGGTTCACCGGCTGGCGCTCGACGACATTCGGAGCGCTGGATTCAACCGGACGGAACTTCTGCGTATTGATCGCGCCTTTTCCGTCAATCGGCCGGCCCAAGCCGTTAACCACTCTGCCGACCAGCGCCGCGCCTACCGGCACCTGGACGATCTTGCCGGTACGCTTGACGATATCCCCTTCGCGGATATTTTTATCCGGATTATCGGTACCGAAAATTACCACCCCGGCGGTATCTTCTTCCAGGTTCAATACCATTCCCATGATATTGTCGGAAAATTCCACCAACTCACCCATCATTACGTCATCCAGCCCGTAAATCCTGGCGATGGTATCGCCGACCTGGATGACCGTA
This sequence comes from Candidatus Omnitrophota bacterium, assembly GCA_903852325.1. Lineage (GTDB taxonomy): Bacteria > Omnitrophota > Gorgyraeia > Gygaellales > Profunditerraquicolaceae > UBA6249. The sequence goes on along the minus strand of CAINQO010000045.1, from coordinate 39,794 downwards.
CCAATAGACTCGGTGTGCAAGTGGGACTTATATTTCTCTAATTCTTTTTCGATTATTGAAGTAACTTCTTCCGGCCTTAAAACCATTTTTGTATTCTCCTAAGCAAGCTTAAAGATCATCGGGCGGATCAACCCATTTCCAGGGCGGTTAGCCTGCCCCTTAATTCCAAAAGCCGTTTTTTTATCGAGCCGTCCAGGATCGTATTCCCCACCACCACCTGCACCCCGCCCAATAAACTCCCGTCCAAATCTATGTAAAACCGTAAATTCTGTTTAAACCTTTTTCTTAAAGCTTCCTGGATCCTTTCGATCAGCTCCAGCTCCAAAGGGAAAGCGGTTTTCAGCACCACGTCCAGCTGCCCCTGGTGGCTGTATTTTACGCGAAGGTATTCGGCAACGTCCGGTAAAATATCAAAACGTTTTTTTTCCAAAAGCAGTTTCAGGAAATTACGGATATCCTCGCAGATGCCGTCCCGCACCACTTCGTCGATGATCGCGCACTTCTCGAGATAAGAGATCTCCGGGTTATCCATCAGGTCTTTAAGCCCGGGGTTATCGCGGAGGATCTTCTTCACCGCGGCCAGATCGACCAGTGCTTTATCCGTCCCGCAATTAGCGCGGGAAAAATTTAAGAATGCCTCAGCGTACCGGGAAACTAAAACTTTATTTCTGATCATCCCTGGATACCTCTTCAATGAACTCCTCGACGATTTTGCGGTCCGCCTCGCCGGTGAGCTTTTCCTGGATCAGACTTTGCGCTGCCCCCAGGGCAATATCCACGATTTTTTCCTTAAGCTGCTCCTGGGCCTTGGAGACCTCGTATTTTACCTGTTTGCGGGCGTCAGTAATAATATCCTGCGCCTCCTCGTGGGCTTTTTTGCGCATCTGGGCATTGAGTTCTTTGCCCTCGGCGATCGCCGCGTCGATCTTTGCCTGGGCCTGCGCGCTGATCGTGGAGAGCTTAGACTCGTAATCCTCCTTCAGCCGGGTGATCTCCTGTTTGGTATTCTCGATTTCCCCAAGCTCAGAGCTTATCTTTTCCTTGCGCTGATCCAAAAGCCCCAGGATCTTTTTCCAGGCAAAAACCCGGAGCAAGAACAAAAGCAGGAAAAAACTCACGATTTGCGCCAGAATTTCACTGCCGCTGAGCATCTTTAACAGTTCCACGACTTAAGCCCCCGAAAAATTAGTCCAGCCGCAAAGGTTAGAAAAACCACTCCCTGGCTTGACCTTACCCGTTAAATTTTATTTACCGGCGTACATAAAAGCAAATACCAAAACATAAATAGTAATCGCTTCGATGAAGGCGCAGCCGATGATCATGTTCGTCATGATCTTATTGGATGCCTCCGGCTGCCTGCCGATCGCTCCCATTGCCGCCGCCACCGCGATCCCTAAACTGATTGCCGAGGCAAAAGCCGCCGCGCCCAGAGCCACCGCTACACCGATATCCATTATTGCTTTTGAATCCATTTTTTCCTCCTTAATGAGCAGACGACTTACGGAAGCGCCAGCGACGTAAGTCGTAGGCCGCCAGGCCGTCTGCGAATTAATTTCGCCGAATGCGTCAAAATTCCAGAGAATTTTGACGCAGCTTCTGAGGCGAAAGTTTCCTTAAAAAAATACACCCCTATTTCGGTAATACCCCTTGTTCCGCAGATTCTTCTTCGTGCTCTTCCAAAACCAAAGCGAAATAAATTGTGGTTAACAGGCAAAAAACCGAAGCCTGGACAATCGAAGTTAAAACCCCCATCAACATATTAAAAAGCAAAAGCGGCAAACCCTTAATCCCGAACCCGGCAAGCAAGGCGATCAAAGTTTCATCCCCCCACATATTGCCGCGCAAACGCAAAGAAAGGCTGATCGGCCGGATCAATTCGGTAAGGATATGTAAAACCAGCATGAATAACGGCATAATGATCGTAAAAGCCAATGCCCCGCGCTGCTTCCCTGCCAAATGGTCGAGATAACCCAAAAATCCTAATTCTTTTATCGCGGTATACTGCACGTAACAAAATACGCATAAAGCAAGCGCCAGGGTCGTCGACCAGCTGGAAGTAGAGGCTTTCATGAACGGGATCAACCCGGAAAGGTTCATCGCCAGGATATAAATGAACAGGGTGCCGATAAAAGGAGTGAATTTCCTACCCCGGGGGCCCATGATCCCGCAGACAAAACTATCCATTCCGCCGACGATCAACTCCGCCAGCGCCTGCATCCTTGCCGGGACGATGCTTCTTTTCCGGCAGGCCAGGAAAAAGAATCCGCTCAAAACCAGGACAATAATCAGGGAAAAACTCACGTTTTCCCAGTGATAAATGAACTTAAGAAAACTGTTGCCCGGAAACCTGGCGCTAAGCAACCCCAAAATATTCGGTAATTCCGGTACCCCTGCTTCGCTCATTTTTTATTCACCCTGATTATTGCCCTGACGATCTTGACCACTTCGGTCACCGCCGCCAGGAAACCAAGAATAACCCCTAAAATCACGCAATAAGAAGACAGATGAAAACGCCCGACTAAAAATGTGCCTACGAAATAACCGGTAAGCGGCCCGGCAGCCAGCATGAACGGGATGAAAGTGACAAAACCGACGACTTTTATCCCTTTAAATAACTCTTCTTTGGGCATAAGTCCCCAATAAAAAAATGACGTCATATATCCAATTTTGGATTTAAGACGTCGCCGTGCTATTCAATACCGCTACCTCTGTGTAGGCTGATAATAAGTTATGCTATCATAAATTGTTTACTTGTCAAATACTCTTTGTAATCCTTGCGGTTTTAATTTCCCAAATCCGTCGGTCCGCGCCCGAAGGATTTAAGCATGGCCAGCGCTTCCCGGACCTGCTGGGCGACGGTTTGATCGGCGTGGGCACGGTGAGGGTAAATCGTATAGAGGGAACGGTATTTTAAAGGGGTGACATTGATCATGATCGAATTGCCCCCGGAAATCAAACCATTCTGCCTGGCTTGCGGAGAAAGCGTTTCATAAGCGGTAGTGATCAGGATTTTTGTTTTGGCCGGAAAGATTATCCTGGCCAGAGCCAAAACCCCCAGCACTGCTTCTTCGGAAGGCGCCGGGTGCTTAGCCAGAGGGGTGAACGGATGCGGTAAAAACGGGCCGAAACTCAGCATTTCCGCGTGCAGGGAGGCCGCCAGATTGATATCATTCACTGAATCTGCTTCCGTGGATCCGGGAAGCCCGATCAGTCCGCCGGTGATGATCAAGTATCCCATCCGGTAAGCGGCTTGTAAATGCTTGATCCGGGAATCCAGAGTATCTCCGGGATGAATCTTTTTATAAAGCGCCGGATTAGAAGTTTCAAAGCGCAGCAAAAGCCCGCGGGCGCCTGCGGCATACAGCTTACGCAATCCCGGGATGCCGACCTCCCCGAAACTGATAAAAATAAGCACGGGAAACCGCTGCCTTATCTTTTTGACGATCTCTGCCAGCTCTTCGACCGTATAACCGCACCCTTCCCCCGATTGCAGAACCAGGGATTTAAAACCGAATTTATTCACTGCCTCCCCGGCCGCCGCGATTATTTCCCCGACACTCATCCGGTACCGCACCGGGCCGCTGGGGGCGGAGATCCCGCAATAAGCGCATTGCCTGACGCAAATATTGGATATTTCCAGGATCCCGTGCACGCAGCAGGAATTATTGTGGAACTTTTGCCGCAGGTAATTAGCGGTACGCCGCAGCAAGAATTGCGCCTGCGGGTCTTTAAGCCTCAAAAGGAACAGCGCTTCCGCTTTAGAAAGCTTGCCGCTATTCCGCGCTTTCTCCAGGATCCGCTGCAATTTAAGGTCGGAGCTGTTGTCATTAGCTTTTAACGCCGCCGACTCGGCATCCAGTTTCCTTAGCTGGAAAAAAACATCTTTCCAGGCTTTCAGGGTTTTTTGCGCCTGCGCGGGTGAGATTTTTTCGACCACGTAACCGCCCTGCGCGTAGATGTAATCCCCGGGAGAAAGCTTGACGAATTCGCAGTAGGCCTGCTTGCGCTCGCCGAAATATGAGATCGTGGCGACCCCCTTACGCACCTCCTCCACCAAAGCCGGTATGGTATAACACATAACTGTTTCCTTTGTCTGCGAAGCCCCTGGACTAAAGTCCGGGCTTCCTCCCCCTCAGGAAATCCTCCGGGTAAAACCCAAGGATTTCCAACCGGGGATTAAATAAAATCCTTAAGCGCTTGGGCTATTTCTTTACAGGCGGCTGCGGAAGATTTATGGATCTGCGCCGACACCTTCCCGCAAAATTCCGTAGACCCGGGCTGGATCCCCAGCAGAAAAGTTTCGCAGCCGATAGACTGGTGCAGGTAATCCCGGAGTATCCCGACCGGGACCCGGTGGGTGGAAAAAGAAACCCGGTCCTCGGCGCACAGATTGACCATCTTCACCGTTCCGGTAGCCAGGCCCAGGTCAACTGCGTCGATCACCAGAAGATGTGTAGGCTTGAATTTTTTTATCTGGCCGGTGAGATTCTCCGGAGCGGTCTCTCCCAGAAAAACCCTGACCCGCCCTTTTTTTTTGTTTTCCTTGAAAATTTTTTTAAGTTTTCCGCAAATGATCAGGCCGGCGGCGTCATCGGCGCGCAGCGGCGAACCGACGCCCAGGATGGCGATCTTTTTGGCTGTTCTAAGATTATGCTTTAGGCTGTTCTTTATTTGCGGCATTCAGGATAACCTTAAGCTGGGCGGGATCCAGCTTGGCAAGTTCAAAGTCGGCGGTGATTTCCAGGGCTTTTTTCAGGCAGGAATCTACGCATTGGCCGCAATAGATACATCTGGCTAAATTAACTTCCGCCTCAAATTGTTTCTCCCCGGTCTTTCTGATCTCGATTGCCCCCGAAGGGCAGTCGCGCATGCACATTTTACAGCCGATGCAGGCGGAAGGATTGAATTTTAACTTTCCCCGGAAACCCTCCGGCATTCCCGAGCCGTCCGCCGGATAATTCCCGGTGATCGGTTTTTTAAAAAATGTCTTTATCAGCAGCTTTGCGATCTTACCGGGCCTTTTCATCTTGGGAGCACCGCCTTAAAAATCAGGTTAAGAATGACCTGCAGGAACGCCAAAGGAGCCAGGAATCGCCAGCAAAAACTGATCATCTGGTCCAGGCGCAGCCGCGCGAACAACAGGCGCAGGAAAGTAATGATCACGATAATAAACAATACCTGGAGCAGGTAGAAAGGAAAGATCAGCGCCGGCCACAGGTTAAGGCCGAACGGCAGAAACACCGCCGCCAGCAAAGACGCCCCGACGATCATTTCGATATTAAAAGAGGTGCGGATAAGCGCCAGGAGCCTTCCGTTATATTCGGTAAAACTTCCGGCGACGATCTCGGTTTCCGCTTCCGGGATATCGAAAGGGACCTTCTCCAGCTTGCCCAGGAAACAGATCAGGGCCACGCCAAACCCGATAATATTGCAAAACCAGTAACCCAGGTGGCGGCTGTAAAAAGCGACCATACCGCTTAACGACCAGGTATCGGCTAACAACGCCGAAGCTAAAATAACTAAAAAGAGCGGCACCTCATAAGCAAATAGCTGCGTCAAGCTTCTCACCGCTCCGATCATCGAATAAACCCCCCGGGAATACCAGCCCCCGAGAAAGTAAGTAAATGTCGGCAGGGTCAAAAGGTATAAAACCACGATCACATCCCCGTTAAAGGAAAAAGCCGATCTCTCCGCCAGAGTAGGGATATAAAGTATAGAGACCGATGAAGCGGTAAGGGCCAAGACAGGCATCAACTTAAACACTTTGATATCCGCTTCTTCCGGGATAATCTCTTCTTTACTGACCAGCTTAATAAAATCCGCCAGCGGCTGGAACCAGGGAGGCCCGATCCGGTTTTGAAACCGGGCGCAAAGCTTCCGGTCGATAAATTCGCCGCAAAGGCCGAAGACAAAGAGAAACAACACTCCCGGAAAGATTAAAATTTGAAATAATGCTTTAAGCATAATTTTTAAAAACCCTAAATCCTAAACCCTAAATCCTAAACAAACCCAAAACTCAAAATCCAAAATTCCAAACGAAACCTTAGGGTTTCAGGTTTTGGATTTTGGATTTGTTTAGAGTTTAGTGTTTTGAGTTTAGAGTTTATCTGCACTTTTATAGGTGTAATTTTTTGGATAATTTTTTATTCAAGGCGGTAAAATCTACCCCCTGCTGTTTATACCACTCTATCCCTTTGAGCCGGATCGTTTCCCAGATCACGGTATTACTTTTTTTTGTCTGCGTATCCCTCAGGGCGATCAACCTGTCGGTGCAGGAAAAACAGGGATCGATGGCGGCAATCACGATGGGCATATCCGCCAGGTACCGGTCTTCAAGCATTTTGGAAACCGACTGCACATTCGCCAGGGTCGGCGCCCTTACTTTTACCCGGTCCGGTTTTTCCGTGCCGTTGGAGCGCACATAATGCACATCCTCCCCGCGCGGCGCTTCATAGCGGCTCAACACCTCTCCCGCCGGGATCTTGCGCGGAACCCTGACGGTAATCGGCCCGTCCGGGATTTTGGCGATCACCTGGCGCACCAGGCTGAAGGACTCGATCAATTCCCCCAAACGCACCAGAGTGCGGCCGTAAACATCGCAGTTATCTACGCTGATCACTTTAAAATCTAATTCCCCGTAGGCCGCGTAAGGATCATCTTTACGCGTATCCCGGGCGATCCCTGATGCCCGGCCGGTGGGCCCCACCGCTCCTAAGCTTATGGCGTCTTCGTGAGATAAAACCCCCACTCCCTGTAAACGTTTAAGCAGGGTGGTTTCTTTTGTCGCCAGATCAATGTAGTATTTTGTCTGTTTTTCCAGCGTGTCGATCGCTTTTAAAACTTCTTCTTTTTGCTTAACGCTGACATCCCGCCTGACCCCGCCGATAGTATTGATCCCGTAATTTACCCGGTTACCGGTAAGCTTGGCCAACAGGTCCATCACTACTTCCCGGTCCCGCCAGGTATACATCAGCAGGGTATCAAAACCGATCTCATGCCCGGCCACCCCTAACCATAAAAGATGGCTGTGGATGCGCTCGAGCTCAGCGATCAGGGTGCGGATATATTTAGCGCGCGCCGGGATTTCCACTCCGGCGATCTCCTCCACTGCCTGCACAAAAGCGGTAGAATGGGAATGCGAACAGATCCCGCAAACCCGCTCGATCAGGTAAACTCCCTGGGTATAAGTTCTTTCCTCGCAGGCCTTTTCAATGCCGCGGTGATTATAACCTAACCTGACGCTGGAAGCGGTTATTTTCTCTCCGCGCAGAGTGATCAAAAAACTCTCCGGTTCTTTTAATGCCGGATGCTGCGGCCCGATCGGGACAATTACATCTCCATATTTATGCATTTTGCGCCTCCTTGGCCGAGGTCGGCCCTTTCCAATCCTTGCGTAACGGATACTCTCCCTTGGGCCAGTCATCGGAAAGCGGATAACGCTGTCCCGGGGCAAGCCCGTCCACCTTGATCCCTAATAAATCCATCAGCTCCCTTTCGTAAATATCGGCGCTGGGGCAGTAACCAGTGATGGTTTTTACCTGTGGATTTTCTTTTTCTAAAAGTACTTTTAAATTCAATACGATTGCCCCATCCCGGTTAAGATGATAGATCACTTCAAAACCGTCCCCGCGGTCAAGCCCGGTAACCGCCGAAAGCGCCGTGAAATTCATCTTCTTCAGCGCGTGGGCAAATACCGCTTCGAATTTATCCAAGGGGACCTGCGCGAAAATCCGCCCCTTGCGTGTAATACTGACCGCGTCTTTAAGGAAAGAAAATTTATCTTCCAATTCCTGCTTTATCTGTTCTTCATTCATTTTTTGCCTCCGGATTTACGTTCTTTTGTTTCCAGGCTGCGCAAAAGTTTCACCACCCCGTCAATGATCGCTTTGGGGCTGGCCGGGCAACCCGGGATATACGCGGAAACCGGGATCACCGAATTTATTCCCCCGGCCACGTTATAACAGCCATTAAACACGCCTCCGCTGCAGGCGCAGCTGCCGATGGCCACCACGAATTTGGGCTCAGGCATCTGTTCGTATATCCGCACCAACCGGCTTTCGATCTGCTTGGTCACCGGGCCGGAGCACAAAAGCACATCGGCGTGGCGCGGAGTAGCTTTGAGCACTACCCCGAAACGTTCCAGATCATAACTGGGGGTAAGGGCGGCAATGATCTCGATATCGCAGGCGTTGCAGGCGCCGGTATTAAAATGCAAAACCCAGGGTGATTTAAGGCGCGACCAGTTGATTATTTTAGAAATCATTCCCATGTTATTTCCTTAGTAAAATTAAAAGGCCGATGACCGCGGCAAACACATAAACCAGCGCCATGGCCAGCATCCCCGCAGTTTCGGCGGGCACCGTGGCGATCACCAGCGCCACCACGTGTAAAATAGTAAAGAAAAAAGCGAACGGAAAAAATTGGCTGTAATCCGGCTGGATCACGCTTCCCTGGAAATCCTCCCCGCAGGCATACGCCTTTTTGGAATCACCCTGGTCGCTGCGTTTGCCGGAGGCAAATTTGCCCAGGAACCTGGCGGCGATAGTTACCGCCATAAGGATCACGATAAAAGCTCCCGGAGGAGAAAGCAGGATCTCTTGCAGCATCTTAACCTTTCAAGTTGCCCAGTTCCCTGGGATCGATATTATCATTGTGCCTGAATGCCCAAAGCGCCACCCCTCCGGCGACCACCATCACCACGATCTCGATGACGATCAGCGTGATCACCATCACCTGCGCCAGGGCGCTTTTCCCGCAGGCATACCCGGCGGAAATGATCAAAAGTGTTGCCGCTTTAACCAGAATTTCAAATCCGATAATTATGCGGATCAGATTAAAACTTACCAGCATGCAATAAATGCCGGTAATTAAAAGCAGGGCGGAAAAGATCCCGAAAAATACAAAGAGATACATTGAAGGCGCGCTCATTTTTTAGGCTCCTTAAACAAAACCACCACTCCCAGTGCCCCCACTAACAGGATGACCGCCTGGCCGAACAGGTCCAGGTGCCGGGAGTTCCAGATCAGGTTCCGGACATCCCCCTCTTGCGCCGGCAAAACCGAGGAATTTAAATTCGCCAGTAAATAATGGTTCAATAATAATCCGGCGGCGATGAGAATAACCGGCAGGTACCAGTATTTAATGATTTTTTGTTTCCGGCGCACCAGCAGCTCTTCTTTGCTGACCCGCCGCGTAAAACTTATGGTCACGACAAAGATAACCGAGATCAGCCCGGAGCAAACCGAAAGCTCAAAAACCGCCGCCAGCGGAGAACTGAGCTGATACATGATCACCGAAAGGATCGCGCTGGTAATCGCCAGTCCGACGATAGCGCGGATAAGCCGCGGGGTAGTTACCGTCCAGAGCGCCGCAAGAACCAGAGCAAAAAGAAGAATTAAATTTATAAGCATTTTACCAAAAGATCGCCTTTAAAGGCAATACCCAGTTATTGTGCACTAAAACAAAGACCGCTCCGCTGGCGGCGGTGATTAACGCCAGCGCGATTTCCCAGAACCGCAAGGCCCAGGATGTTCCCGCGCTGCTTAAAGTAGACTCGGTTTTCCCGAAGAAAACCCGGCGCTGGAAGGCCAGAAAATAAGCCAGGGTCAGAATGCTGGCTAACAGGGCAATCCCCCCGTAAACGAACCTGCCCGCGCTAAAAAGAGCCAGGATAATGATCAGCTTGCTCCAGAAGCCGGAAAAAGGCGGAATACCGGCGGTAGAGAGCGCTCCGATCAGGGAAGTAAAACCGGTTACCGGAGATTTATTCCCCAGGCCGGCTAAGGTATTCATATTGGTCGAACCGAATTCTTTTTCCAAAGACGCGGCGTTGACAAAAAGCAGTGATTTAAAAATAGCGTGGTTAAAGAAATGGAATATCGCTCCGGCAAAAGCCAGCGGGGTGCCGCAGCCCAAAGCCAGGATAATGTAGCCGACCTGGCTGATGCTTGAATATGCAAGCATCCGCTTAAAATCATCCTGGGTTAAAGCGGCCAGCGCCGCCATAACAATGGAGAACGCTCCGGCGAATAAAAGAATGTTCTGGAATTGCGCGTTCAGGATAAATACCGAACCGAAAAGCCGCAGTAACACATAAACCCCGGCGACCTTGGTAGTTATCCCGGCCAGGAGGATCGAGACCCCTGCCGGCGCCGAAGAATAAGCATCCGGCACCCATCCGTGGAAAGGGGCCACTCCCGATTTAATCAACAGGCCGCACAAAAATAAACCCGCTCCGCATTTAAGCAATCCGGCATTTGCCGGGTTATAAAAAGCGCTGTGCACGGCGGCAAAAGACAGGTCTCCGGCGGCCAACAGTAAAAAAGCCATGGCACAAAGCATAAATACGGTAGCCACCGCCGACATGATGAGATATTTAAAGGTGCCTTCGATCGCCAGCTTATCTTTTTTCAGGGCAATGAGGACAAAAGAAGCGATGGAAGTAATTTCGATAAAAATATACAGAGAAAAGATATCTCTGACCAGCACCACCGCGTTCATTCCGATAACGCAGGCCAGCACCAGGCTGACAAAATTAAACCTTTGTTCTTCCAGAATGATGGTGCTTTTACCGACAAAAAGCGCAACCAGGGAAACGATCCCGATGACCAGAAGCATCACCAGGGTCAAATTATCCATCACCAGGTTAAAAACAAAAAATAAACCCAGCTTGTCCGGATAAAGGCTCCAGGGGCACAAAGCATGCCCCAGCGCCATTAATATTTGCGCGGACAATAAAACCCCGGCCAGCCAAAAGCAGGCTTTATTTACCGGCTTTAAAGGCAGGTTTAAAACGAATAATAAAAAAAGCGGGGCCAGAATAAATAATGAAAGCATGACTTCTTTTTCCTTATATTAAGAAAGAGTTTACTTGAACATAAAAAACATGACAATTACCGCGCCTAAAAGGGACCAGGAAATATATACCGCGTAATAACCGGTATGCATTTTACGGATCATTTTGGAAAAATTCAAAGCCAGGCGCGTAACCAAAGAACTGTATATCCAATCGATCCCCCGGTCGATCTTAAAAAGCACCAAAGTTAGGCCGTCAATAATTTTAAGCCCGACCACATAGGGGTCAAAATATTTTTTTCCGGCCCAGCGGTATAATGCGGAAAGTCCCGGGGCATGGTGGATATGGTCGGCAGCCTTAAGCGCGCTCCCGGAAAACCGCACCGCTAAAAGGTGGTGCACCAGGGCCGCGGTTAAAACCAAAAGAGTGATGATCACCAGGAACCAGTTGGCGGAAAAACCCGCGAAGCTCCTGCCGGCTAACCTGGCCCCCAAAATCGGCTGGATAAAATTATTCAGCGGTAAATAATTAAAAATCCCGAAAATAATACAGGTTGACGCCAGCACCGCCATCGGCACAAGCATTGCCGCCGGCGCTTCTTTGACGGCCTTGTGCTCCTGATGGATCTTTCCCAGGAAAGCGCTGTGCCCTAATTTTAAAAAAGAAGCGGCGGTCAGAAAAGCTCCGACTACCGCCACGACATAAAAGATCATCCCTCTTTCCATGGCCGCATGATAAACCATTTCTTTGGAGAAAAACCCGTTAAACGGCGGTACCCCGGAGATAGAAAGCGCCGCCACGGTAAAGGCCGCAAAAGTCAGAGGCATTTTCCTGCCTAAGCCCCCGAGTTTTTCCAGGTCTGTGGCCCCGGCTTGTTTTTCTACGCTGCCGGCAGTTAAAAAAAGGCAGCTTTTATATAAAGCGTGGTTAAGCATATGGAAAAGCCCGCCGACAATCCCGATGGGGATAGCGGTTCCGATCCCCAGGACCATATAACCCACCTGGCTGATCGCGTGATAGGAAAGTAATTTTTTGTAATTCTTCTGGACCAGCGCCATCATTACCGCCAAAAATATAGTTGCCGCCCCGAGGATCATCAAAAAAACGCTCAACCAGGATTCCGGCTCAAGCTTGAACATCTCCAGGCTGATCCGGGCAAGGAAATAAATCCCCAGCAGTTTTTCCAGGGAAGCCGGTAAAAAAGCCATAAACGGAAGCGGGGCATCCTCTGCCGCGTCGGGGATCCAGCTGTGAAAAGGCATTGATCCGGCCTTGGAAACCGCTCCGATCGCCAAAAGTATAAACGCCAGGCTGCCTAATCCTCCCAGGGAAAGATGGATCTCGGAGATGACCAGGGTTTTCGCCAGGTAACCGGTGAGGGCGATCCCGGCCATCAGGCACAGGTCGGATACTCCCACGATAAGGAAGGCTTTGGTGGCGGTTTTAAATGCCATTCTCCCTCCGATGGCGATCAAGCCGAACAAAGTCAAAAGCAACCCTTCCCAAAAGAAAAGCAGCAGGATCAGGTTATTCGCCAAGACCGCCCCGTTAACCAGGGAAAGAGAAATCAATAAATACAAATAAAATTGTTTGGCGTTATCTTTTCCTTTAAAGAAACTGAGGGAATAAATCACGATAAGCAAACTGAAAAACGCGGCAGCCAAAAGGATAAATCCGCTGAATTGATTTAAACGCAGTGAAAAATCCATCCCCGCCCCTGCCCAGGGGATGGTGATCATCGCTTCTTTGTGGAATATGGAAACGGCGAACAAAAAGTTAGCCACTGCCGCCGCCAGAACTAAAATTCCGCGCGCCGCTTTAGGCAGCAGAAAAGCCGCCAGTCCCAGGACAAACGGCATAAAGATAAATACGATTAAGGAAGTTTGCATTTTATAAAAGCATTTTTTGCGCCGTGATTAAAGCCAGCGCGCTGGGGAACCGGATAAAAATACCGCCGAGTAAAGATAATAAAGCGAAGGCCGCCACGCAAGCCAGCATCAGCCGGGAGCCTTCTCCTGCAACCGTAGACGGGCTTTTTTTCTCGCCCATAAACACCAGATTAAAAGCCCGGAAAAGATACAGGACCGTTAAAAATGCCCCGAACAAGAATACCGTGGCGATAATCCGGTGCCCGGCCTGGAATGTTCCGGAGATGATCATATATTTGCTGAAAAATCCCCCGAAAGGAGGAATCGCCATCACGGAAAAAGCGCAAAACAAGAAGGAAATTCCGGTTATCGGCATGGAAGAAAATAACCCGCCAAGATGGCGCACATCTTTGGTTTTTGCGTTTTGTTCGATTATGCCGGCGCATAAGAAAAGCCCGGCTTTGGCCAAACCGTGCATCAAAATATACAAAACCCCTCCGGCAACGCCGATTTCATTACCCAGGGAAAAGCCCAGGAAGATAAAACCGATCTGGCTGACCGTCGAATAAGCAATTATCCTTTTTAAGTCCGTGTCCACCAGGGCTGCTCCGGCGGAGACCAGGGCGCTGGCCCCGGCAATCACCGCGACAATAGTCTGCCAGGGCAGATTTAAGGGGATCGTGGCGACAAAAATCCTGGCAAAAACATAAACTCCTATCTTCACCAGGACCGCCGCATGTAAAAGCGCGGTTACCGGAGAAGGAGCCACGCCGGCATCCGGAAGCCAGGTGTGAAAAGGAAGGGTCGCCGATTTGGAAAGTATCCCGGCTAAAATTAAGGAAATAGTAAGATTGGAGATCGGATGCAACTTGACCGCTTCTTTTATCGTGAACAGGTCGAAAGAGCCGGTCTCCTGATAGATCCTCAGGAAGCCCATCAGCATGAGCAATGAACCGAAAACCGTAACCAAAAACGCCTTATCCGCGCGTAAAACATGCTCTTTCTCCCGGAAAAACCCGATCAGCCGCCAACTGGTAATGGCGGTAATCTCCCAAAAAATATAGAGTAAGATCAGGTTCGCGGAGAATACCAGCCCCATCATCGCCCCCAGGAACAAAACCACCATCGGGTAATATTCATCCTGGTGTTTGTAGTGGCTGATATAATCAAAGGAAAATAATACGATGAGCGCGCTGATCAAAGACACCACCGCAGCCGTAAAAATAGCCAGGCTATCCGCGGTCAACGCAAGATTAAACCCGAAAGGCAGGCTCTTAAACACCGTCACTGCTCCATCCTTAAATATAGAAGGAATCAAAAGGAAGGAAAACACCGCGGATAAAAGAATCGCCGCGAAAGAGAACCAATTTCTCAGGGAAGCGGAAACCCGGCTGATCAAGGGCAGGATAAACACCCCGGTCAGCGGGATGAGGATAATTAGGAATAAGGTCAATTCTTTGGTCATAATCGGTTATTTAGGCCTACAGGGTTACGGGTTCCCGGGTGAAATAAAAATAGCCAGAGAACGCATTTCTCTGGCGTCTTCTCTTCCAAAGGTTATTTACCCGCAGATAGTCTAAAGATTATAAATTCCAAATTCAGGTAAGTCAAGGGAAAAAATAAAAACTTTTCGGGAATCGGGAAGTTTTACGCTATAAACAGTTAAAAACAATCGGGTTAAAGCGCTAGCCCTATTCTGTTCTGGTGGCGATATTTAAATTTTTGATGCCTAATTCATTAAAAATATCCAAAAGCGCCACCAGGTCCTTAAATCTGACCATCCTATCCGAAAAGAGGATGACTTCCAGCCCCGGATTGGCTTGATGCAGCCTGGTAATTTCCGTCTTAAGGGATTTTCGGGAAATCGGCTTGTTATCCAGATAAACCATTCCTTCATTAGTGACCATGACGCTGATCTGCAGGGTCTGCTCCTGCGGCTGGCCGCTGGAAGAACTGGGCAAGTTCACCCGGATATTTGACTGCAGGATAAGCGGGGTAGTGATCATAAAAATGATCAACAACACCAGGATCACGTCCGTAAAAGGGGTAATATTGATTTCCGCGATCAACTTTTGCTGTTTGGCGGGAGATCTCATTTCTTTATCGCGCTGATCAGGTCCATGGTTTCCGAAGCAGCTAACTCCATATCTTTAATAAAATCGTCTATTTTTTTCATAAAGTAATTGTAGGCCACGACTGCCGGGACCGCCACGCAAAGCCCGGCGGCGGTGCAGGCCAGCGCTTCGGATATACCGTTGATCACTACGCTTATCCCTCCGGAGCCGTTGGCGGAAATATCATGGAAGGCGCGGATTATCCCCAGGACCGTGCCGAATAAACCGACGTAAACCGAAACGCTTCCGATGGTCCCGATGATCGAGGTCAACCGTTCAAGGACGGTGGTTTCAATAATGATCTGGCGTTCCATGTTGTTGGAGATCTCTTTTTCGCTTGCGTCAAAGAAACTTAGGCCCGCGTAAGCCACCTGGGCAAAGGGGGCGTTAGTGTTCTTGCACATCTCCGTAACCGGAATTAATTTGCTTTTTTTCAGCTCCTGGCGCACCTTTAACATGAACTCTTTGCGTTTGATCCGGGATTTAACCCGGTAAGCGATCAGCCTTTCCAGAATAATCGCGATGGATAATACCGAAGAGCCTAAAAGCACGATCATCGTAAAACCGCCGACCTTGATCAATTCACCGATATTCATTATTACTTCCTTTCCTGTTTAAGGCTTAAAAGGGAATAACCGTATACGCCTATTCTACATCAATTTTTTAAAAAGAATAATTTTTTATAACTTAGGAAGGCTGGAATATCCCATCAGATATTCGTCTATGGCGTGGGCCGCCCGCCTGCCTTCGGCGATCGCCCAGACGATCAGGGACTGTCCGCGGTGCATATCCCCGCAGGCAAATACGCTTTTTTTAGAGGTCATGAATTTGGCGTCGGTTTTGACGTTGCCGCGCTGGTCCAGCTCCAGTTTCCACTCCTGGAGCAATCCCTTTTTCTCCGGGTGTAAAAAACCCAGGGCCAGGATCACTAGATCCGCTTCGATCTCAAATTCAGAACCGGCAATTTCCTGCATCAGCGAACAACCGGCCGCGTCTTTGTTAAACTCCACTTTTACGCAAGAAAGCTTATTCACCCTCCCGGCTGAACCGATAAATTTCTTAGTCAGGATGGACCAATCTCTTTTCCCACCTTCTTCATGACTGGTGGAAGATTTAAGCAATAAAGGGTACTTCGGCCAGGGATAATCCTGGGTGCGGCAGGTTGCCGGCTTGGGCAGGATCTCGATCTGCATAATGCAGGCGGCCCCCTGGCGGTGCGCCACCCCCACGCAGTCAGCCCCGGTATCCCCTCCCCCAATCACCACCACCCGTTTACCTTTAGCATCGATCAGTTTATCCGCAGGAATTTTTACGCCGCCGATCCGTTTATTCGACTGGATCAGGTAATCCATGGCGAACTGGATCCCGGAAAGTTCTCTGCCCGGAATATTCAAATCGCGGGGGGAGCGCGATCCGCAAGCCAGGCAGACCGCGTCGAACTCCCTGGTTAAGTCTTTAGTCTTGGCGTCAATACCGATATTGGCATTGACTTTAAACTCTATCCCTTCTTTCTGTAAAATCCTGACCCGGCGCTGAATAATTTCTTTTTCTAATTTAAATTCCGGGATGCCATAACGCAATATCCCTCCCACGGCATCATCCCTTTCAAAAACCACTACTTTATGCCCAGCGCTGTTGAGCTGGTCGGCACAGGATAATCCCGCCGGGCCGGAACCGACTACCGCGATTTTTTTGCCGGTCCTTTTTTGCGGGATCCGGGGCTTGATCAACCCTTTACCGAAAGCATGTTCGATAATCGCCAGCTCATCTTCGCGGATCGTCACCGGATCATCATTAATCCCCAGAACGCAGGCGTATTCACAAGGTGCCGGACAAATACGGCCGGTAATTTCCGGCAGATTATTGGTCTCTCTTAACAAGCTCAGGGCTTTTTCCCAACGGCCGGCAAAAACCAGGTCGTTCCATTCCGGGATATAATTACCGATCGGGCATCCGCAATGGCAAAAAGGCGTTCCGCAGTCCATGCAGCGGCTGGACTGCTCTTTATCTTCGGCTTCCGACCGCAATTGAAGAATCTCTGCGAAATCTTTTACCCTTTCGCAAACCGGACGGAACCTAGCCGGCTGCCTTTTAATTTTCAAGAATCCCTTTAGATCACCCATCCGTGTACTCTCCCGACTCCGCTTTCTTGGCTATTTTCCTTTCTTCCAGTATCCGCTTATACTCTAAGGGCATTACCTTAATAAAGGAGTGCGCATATTTATTAAAATTATCCAGGATCTCCCTGGCTTTGGGGCTTTGGGTATATTTATGGTGATTAACCAACAGGTTCTTGATCGCCCCCTTATCCGCTTCATCTATTTTTTCCAATACCACCATATCCAGGTTGCATTTTTTATGAAAATCCCCGGCTTCATCCAGGCAGTAAGCGATCCCGCCGGACATCCCGGCGCCGAAATTCCTGCCGGTTGCCCCCAGGACCACCACCTTGCCGCCGGTCATATATTCGCAGCCATGGTCTCCCACCCCTTCGATTACCGCGTTTAACCCGGAGTTCCTGATGCAAAACCTTTCTCCCGCCACTCCCCGGATATACGCCTCCCCGTTAATCGCTCCGTAAAAAGTAGTGTTGCCGATAATAATATTTTCATCCGGCTTATAGTCGGCTCTTTTATCCGGATAAATTATAATTTTACCTCCGGAGATTCCTTTGCCGACATAATCATTGGCCATCCCTTCCAGGGTAAAAGTAACGCCTTTGGCTAAAAATGCCCCGAAACTCTGGCCGGCGACCCCTTTAAAATTACATTGGATCGTATCTTCCGGCAGGCCGCTTTCCCCGAACCTTTTACAAACCTCCCCGCTCAACATCGCTCCCGTAGTCCGGTTTACATTATCGATCCTTAACTCAATTTCCACCGGGGTAGCTCCGGCCAAGGCCGCCTTAGCCGACTCGATAAGTTTTAGATCCAGGATCTTATCGATGGTTTGGCCGTATTCGCCGCTGGCGTTAAGGACGGCGGCAGCATCATTACCCTGATGCGGCTGGCGGCTATAATGCGTCACTACCGAGGCGGGCACCTGCGGTTTATAAAGAATTTTGGAAAAATCAATCGCTTTGGCTTTCCAGGGCAGGATCTCCCGGTTCAATTCCAACAGGTCCACCCGGCCGATCATCTCCTCCACTTTTCTTATTCCCAAAGCACTCATGATCTGGCGCAGCTCGTTGGCGATAAAGTTAAAATAGTTCATAATAAATTCCGGCCTGCCGGTAAATCTTTTTTCTAAAATCTCATCCTGCGTAGCGATACCCACCGAGCAATTGTTCAGGTTGCAGTGCCGCAGCATTATGCATCCCAGCACGATCAGCACCGCGGTGCAGAAACCGAACTCTTCGGCCCCTAAAAGCGCGGCGATCGCCACGTCCCGGCCGGTGCGCATCTGCCCGTCGGTTTGCAGCCTTACCCTACTCCTTAAATCATTTAGAACCAGGGTCTGGTGCGTTTCAGAAAGCCCCAGCTCCCAGGGAAGGCCGGCATGCTTGACCGAGCTCAAAGGAGATGCCCCGGTCCCTCCGTCCTGCCCGGAAATTAAAATCATATCCGCATGTCCCTTGGCCACTCCGGCGGCAACCGTCCCCACCCCGATCTCGGAAACTAATTTTACACTCACCCGGGCTTTGGGGTTTACGTTCTTTAAATCAAAGATCAACTGCGCTAAGTCCTCGATGGAATAAATATCGTGGTGCGGCGGCGGGGAGATCAGTGTCACTCCCGGTGTAGTATAGCGGGTCCGGGCAATGATCGCGCTTACCTTGTGCCCCGGAAGCTGCCCGCCCTCTCCGGGTTTTGCCCCCTGGGCAATCTTGATCTGCAGTTCATCGGCATTAACCAGATAATTCGTGGTCACTCCGAAGCGGCCGGAAGCGACCTGCTTAATCGCGCTCCGTGCAGAATCACCGTTAGCCAAAGGAACAAAACGCGCCGGGTCTTCCCCGCCTTCTCCGGTATTGCTCTTGCCCTGTAACCGGTTCATCGCGATAGCGATGGTTTCGTGCGTAGCCCGGCTGATCGAACCGAAACTCATCGCTCCGGTAGCGAATCTTTTAATGATTTCCTGGGTGGATTCCACTTCTTCCAGGGGAACGGGCGGCTGGAGCTTGAATTTTAACAAGCTCCTCAAAGTTACCGGATTTTTCGACTGATCATTGATCAAAGCGGCGAATTGCTTATATTTAGCGGCATCGTTATTGCGCACCGCATCCTGCAGCGCGCTGATACTGTCCGGGTTCCAAAGATGGAACTCTCCGTCCCGTTTCCACTGATAAATTCCTCCGGCAGCTAAATTCTCGCTCGGCGGCCTCTGGCAAAAAGCCTCCCGGTGGCGCATGAGGGTCTCCCGGGCGATATCCGCCAAGGAAACGCCGCTGATACGGGAAACCGTACCGCTGAAATAATTATCGATCACTTCCTGGCCCAACCCGACCGCTTCGAAAATCTGGGCTCCCCGGTAGCTTTGCAGCGTAGAGATCCCCATTTTCGAAAGCACTTTTAATATCCCTTTATCGATCGCTTTTATATAATTATTTTTAGCCTTTTCGATCTCCAGGTTCAAGGTTTTTTCCTTAACCTGCCATTCCAAAGCCTTAAAGATCAGGTAAGGATTAACGCAGTCGGCTCCGTAGGCAAAAAGCAGGGCAAAATGATTTACTTCGCGGGGTTCGGCGCTCTCCAAAATTATACTTAAACGGGTGCGCAGGGAACGGCGCACTAAATATTGGTGCAGGGCGGAAACCGCCAACAGGCTGGGCAGGGCGGCGGAATCTTTATCCACTCCCCGGTCGCTTAAAATTACAAATGTATAACCCTGCTTGATGGCCGATTCTGCCTGGCGGAAAATCTTGTTCAAGATCTTTTCAAAATCAACCTTGGCCGTATCCAGCGGGGCGTCAAAAAGCAAAGAGATGGTTTTTGTCTTAAAACCGTTTTTCTTGACCTTGCTTATCTTGGCGATCTCCCCGTCAGTAAGGATGGGCCGGTTGACCAGTAATTTATGGCAATGTTTTTGGCCGTCACTTAAGATATTTTCCTGCGGCCCCAGGTAGCTGGCTAAACTCATCACCAATTCTTCCCGGATCGGATCGATCGGGGGATTAGTTACCTGGGCGAACAATTGTTTAAAGTAAGAGAACAAAAGCTGCGGCCTTGCCGAAAGCACGGCATGGGCAGTATCATTGCCCATTGAACCTACCGGTTCCTGCCCGTTTTCCGCCATCGGATTAATAATGGTTTTTAAATCTTCCCGGGTATATCCGAAGGCTTTAAGCTGGGTAAAGGCATCCAATCTTTCCCCGGCCTTTACGGAAGACCTCGCCGGCAAGCTGTCTAACTCCAAAATATTTTTCTTCACCCACTGCTCATAAGGCCTGGCTTTAGCCAGGTCTTTTTTGATCTGGCTGTCCTGGACGATACAGCCGACAAGGGTATCGATAAAAAAAGTTTTCCCCGGCTCCAGCCTGCCGGAATGCAGGATCTGGGAAGGATCGATATCCAGGACCCCAACCTCAGAGGCCATCACCACAAAATCATTTTTGGTAACAATATAACGGCAGGGGCGCAGGCCGTTGCGGTCCAGTACGGCGCCGATACTTTGACCATCGGTAAAAGCCATTGCCGCCGGGCCGTCCCAGGGTTCCATCAAACAGCTGTGGTATTGATAAAAGGCCTTCACCTCTTTGGAAAGTAAATTATTTTGCTGCCAGGCAGCCGGGATCAGCATGGAGATCGCCTGGGGCAGGCTCCTGCCGGATAAAACCAGGAGCTCAAAAACATTGTCGATGGTCGCCGAATCGCTTCCGCCCGGAACGATCACCGGCAGTATTTTCTTAAGCTCCGCTCCCAATAAAGGATCTTTCAAAAGGCTCTCCCGGCTGCGCATCCAGTTAATGTTGCCACGCAGGGTATTGATCTCCCCGTTATGGGCGATGAACCGGAAAGGCTGGGAGAGATCCCAGGTGGGAAAAGTGTTGGTGGAATAACGCGAATGCACCAACGCCAGGGCGCTCTTGATCTTCGGGGAACTTAAATCCGTAAAGAAATTTTCCACCTGCTGGGGAGTAAGCAACCCTTTATAAATAAAGGTGCGGCTGGATAAGCTGGGAATGTAGAAAAATGATTTTTGTTTGATCCGGCTGGCGCGGATAATGTTTTCAACTTGCTTGCGGATGATATAAAGTTTTCTCTCAAAAGCCAAAAGATCTTTTACTTTTTTGTTTTTACCGATAAAAACCTGTTCGATCTCCGGCTGGCTGTCTTTGGCGCTTTGGCCGATATCGGCATTGTTCACCGGGACCTTGCGCCAGCCCAATAATACCTGCCCCTGGGCAGCGATAATTTTGGTAAAGGTTTCTTTACAAAATTGGTGCTCCTTGGCATCTTTGGGTAAAAATACCAGGCCGGAAGCGTACTCTCCTCCCGCGGGCAGGACAAGATTATCCTTGGCGCAGGCGGAAACAAAAAATTCATGCGGGAATTGGATCAGCAGCCCGGCTCCGTCCCCGGTCTTCGGGTCGGCTCCGGTTGCCCCGCGATGGCTCAGGCGGCGCAAAACTTCCAACCCCTGCTTAACGATCTCATTACTTTGCTTACCTTTAATATTACAAACAAACCCCACCCCGCAGGAGTCATGCTCGAACTGCGGGTCATATAAACCCTGTTTTTGCGGCAAATTTACCGGTGTCATGAATTTGTTTTCCATTTCGATACGTCGATCCCCAATTTATTTATCTTGGCGCGCATGGTGTTGCGGTTTATCCCCAAAATCCTGGCGGCTTTAAGCTGGTTGCCTTCGCAGCGCTCCAGTGTCTGTTCCAGTAGGGGTTTTTCCACTGCTTCTAAAACGGATTTATATAATACACCTTTTTTTTCAAGAAACAAAGAATTTTCTAATTCGATGGCTTTATCTTTAATGAAAGCCAGGTCGCGGATGCAGTCTTTTTTTACCAGGCGGATCACCTCCCCCTGGCTATCGGAGGATAAAGCATACCCCTCCTGTTTTAAGATCCTGGCCAGCGCTTCCTTAATTTCAGTTTCGTTCTCGGTAATGAGGATCGTCAGCATGATTTGCTCAATTTTTATGCACCGCTGTTTAAAAAAATGACGCTCACAATGGCAAAAAATATATTTGCCAAAGTGAACGCCCCTGTTCAACTTTTATCTTTAAAGCACTACGTTGTGCTCTTAACTTTTAAATGGGGTCAGATTTATTTTCCAGCAGTTAGCTATTGAAAAATAAATCTGGCCCCATTTTACATTATTTTATAAACAACATCTCGCGGTACTTGGGAAGGTCCCAGGCATCGTCGGAAACTACGCATTCCAGCTGGTCCACGTGCTTCCTGATGTGTTCCATTAAAGGCTTAAGCTCATTGAAATAAAGCTCGGCCTTTTCTTCGCTTCCCATTTTCCCTGCCTTTTCCAGCAGTTTTACCATTTCCGAGGCATTTCTGCGCACGTAATAGATCTTGGTGACTATTTCGGCCAAATGCTCCTTCTTGTCTTTCAACGCCGCGCTGTCCAAAGTTAAGCTGGCATCTTTCTGCAATTTTACCAAAGCATCCAGGTTGCCTGCCAATAATTGTTCATATTTATAACCTGCCGGCACGATCGAAGCATTGACCATTTCAATCAAAGTATTGGCCTCGATCTCCAGGGTAAGGTCATACATATGGATCCAGATATGGTAACGGGCGACCAGCTCCTCTTTAGAAAAAACTTTATATTTCTCAAAAAGGGCGATATTCTCTTTTTTGGTTAAAGCCTCCAGGGACGCATAGGTCGAAGCGATATTCGGTAAACCACGCTTGGTGGCTTCCTTGAGCCATTCCTCGGAATAGTTATTCCCTTCAAAACGGATATCCTTGGTTTCTTTAACGATCTTGGAGATTACCTGCAGCACCCCGGCGTTAAAGTCTTTTCCGCTGGCAACGGCTTTCTTGATCTGTTCGGCGACATAATCCAGGCTTTCGGCAATGATCGTATTGATCACCGCGATAGGAGTGGAAATGTTCTGCGATGAACCGACCGCGCGAAATTCGAACTTGGCTCCCGTAAAAGCGAAAGGAGAGGTACGGTTGCGGTCGGTGGTATCCTTATTGAACTTAGGCAAACGGTTAACCCCTAAATCGATAATATCGCTTTTGGAAACCTTGGACTTTACCCCCTTCTCGATCATGTTTAAAATCGAGGTCAATTGTTCCCCCAAGAACACGCTGATGATCGCCGGAGGAGCTTCATTGGCTCCTAAGCGGTGTTCGTTCCCGGCAAGGGCAACGGAAGCGCGCAATAAATCTGCGTGCAGATAAACCGCCCTTAAAACCGCGGCCAATACCGCTAAAAACTGCAGATTATCTTCCGGGGTCTGACCGGGATTCAACAGGTTGTTTCCTAAATTATCTGCCAGGGACCAGTTCAGGTGTTTTCCGCTGCCGTTTATCCCGGCAAAAGGTTTCTCATGCAATAGGCAAACCATCCCGTGCCTTAAAGCTACCTTTTTCATTATTTCCATCAGCAGCTGGTTGTGGTCGGCGGCGATGTTTGACTCCTCAAATACCGGAGCAAATTCGTATTGGTGCGGGGCAACTTCATTGTGCCGGGTCATCAAGGGGATCCCTAACTTATAGGCTTCCTCAGCGACCTCAAACATGAAATTTACTACCCGCTCCTTGATCGTGCCGAAATACTGGTCCTCTAACTGCTGGCCTTTAGGGCTGGGAGCGCCGACCAGGGTGCGGCCGGTCAAGATCAGATCCTGGCGTAAATTATAATAATTTTTATCGATCAAGAAATATTCCTGCTCCGGGCCGCAGGTGGAAAATACTTTCTTTACCCCTTTGTGGCCGAAAAGCTTGACCAGGCCTAAGGCGGCGTTATTCAAAGCTTCATCGGAGCGTAAAAGCGGCAGTTTTTTATCCAGCGCTTCGCCGTGATAAGAAATAAATATCGTGGGGATACATAAAGTTTTGCCGAGCTTGCTTTCAATGATGAATGCGGGGCTGGAAGGGTCCCAGGCAGTGTAACCCCTGGCTTCGAAGGTGGAACGGATCCCTCCGGAAGGAAAACTGGAAGCATCCGGCTCACCCTGGATCAATTTATTCCCGGAGAATTTCTCGATCACTTTTCCCGGAGAAACGATCGAAATAAAGCTATCGTGTTTTTCCGCGGTAAGCCCGGTCATCGGCTGGAACCAGTGCGTATAATAGGTTGCGCCTTTAGCCATCGCCCATTCCTTCATCGCGTCGGCGATTTCGTTTGCCTGCGCTAAAGTAATGGTTTTGCCTTCGGACATCCAGGTTTTAAATGCTTCAAAGGTGCTTTTGGAGATATGCTTCTGCATCGTTTCCGTGCTGAAAGTATTTACTCCGAAATAAGAAGAGGTTTTTTTCGGCGCATCGATCTTTTCTAATTCCGTGCTTTTAATTTTGAATAAAACTTCCTGTCTTATGCTCATTTTCTCCTCCGTGATATGGTCTTAAAAAATGATTACCTATCTTACCATAAACCCCGATAATTAAAAGAGGCATTCTTTAAAATCCAGAACGCCTCAGTTCTCTCTTAATTACAAGTAAAGAAACGGGGGTTCTGGTAACCTGATTTTAGCCGATCGCCGGGCTTCCGCGCTCCTCCGTCCGGATGCGGATGCACTCTTTTAAATCCAGGACAAAGATCTTTCCGTCCCCGGTCTCACCCGTTTTAGCCCCCTTAACGATCGCTTTGATCGTCGGTTCCAGGAAATTATCGTTCACCGCGATCTCCAGACGGATCTTGCGCAGCAGGTTTCCGGTTTCCCTGGCCCCGCGGTAAACTTCCGTTACCCCTTTTTGCCGGCCATGTCCCAGGACTTCGCTGACCGTCAGCAGGTTGATCTCCGCTTTATACAATTCTTCTTTAACTTCTTCTAATTTATACGGCTGAATGATCGCGATAACCAGCTTCATCTTGTCCTCCGCTTTTAGATTTTCCTACACGCTCTCTGCTACCCACTAACTACTCTTACTCTAAGATAGTATACGCTCTTTCCCTGTGTTGGGTGAGGTCAAGCCCTACCAGCTCATCCTTCTCGCTGACGCGCATTCTAAAGAAAATATCCACCAGCTTATAAATAGCAAAGGTGGCCAGGAAAGTATAGCCGGCGGCAACCGCCACTCCGATCAATTGTATCAACAGCTGCTTAGGATTACCATAGAATAATCCGTTAGCTCCGGCCGGATTAATCACCTTAGAAGCCAATACCCCGGTTAAGAGCGTACCCAATATGCCCCCGACCCCGTGCACTCCGAAAGCGTCCAGGGAATCATCATAACCGAACCGCGGTTTGGTCACCGCCACCGCGATAAAACAGACGATGCTTGCGGCAATCCCGATAATGATCGCCGAAATCGGGCTGACAAACCCTGATGCCGGGGTTACCGTAGCCAAACCGGCAATCGAACCGGTAACTATCCCGAAGACTGTCGGTTTACCGTTACGGATCCATTCCAATAAAGCCCAGCTTAACCCGGCGGCGGCCGCGGCGGTGTTCGTAACCACAAAAGCATTCACGGCGATCCCATTAACCGCCAGAGCGCTTCCGGCATTAAACCCGTACCAGCCAAACCATAAAAGCGCGGTGCCTAAAACGACGAAGGGCAGGTTATGCGGGGAAGGGGTATGTTCCAAGTTTTTTCTTTTGCCGATGACAATGGTCGTCACTAAAGCGGCGACCCCGGCGCTGGTGTGCACCACGATCCCCCCGGCAAAATCCATCACTCCCAGATTCCTTAACCAGCCGCCTTCACCCCAGACCCAGTGGCACAAAGGATCATAAACAAAAGTCGCCCAGAGCAGAGTGAAAACCAAAAAAGCCGAGAATTTCATTCTTTCGGCAAACGCTCCGATAATTAAAGCCGGGGTAATTACGGCAAACATCATCTGAAAAACCATAAACGCCTCATGCGGGATAGTCGCAGAATAACCCGCGTAAGGAGCTGTCCCCACGCCGTTTAAACCAAACCAGCTCAAGCCGCCCCAGAATCCGCTGCCGGGGGCAAAAGAAAGGCTGTAGCCGAAAAGGATCCACTGCAAAGACAATAAACATAAAGCCACAAAACACTGCATTAAAACGCTTAAGATATTTTTGCGCCGCACCATGCCGCCGTAGAAAAAAGCAAGTCCCGGGGTCATTAACATCACAAACGCCGCCGACAGCAAAACAAATAACGTATCCGCCTGATTAATCATCTTCCTCCCCTTTGTGCGTTACACAATTGACTATTCAATTGTGTAAAATTAGGATAAATAAAAAAACGCCTTTACGGTTACTTTAAATAACCATATCGGCGCCGTCATTGCGCTTTGATTAATGTAAAACACTACCCCGTGCTTACATTAATCATACAAGTAAAAAAACACCGACTCTGGTAACTTAAATTAAATTTTGCGAAGCAAAATTTATCCTGAGTCCACAATAATCTTTTATCTACAGACGAAGGATCTTTTATCTATCCGATCGCCTGGCTTCCCTGCTCCTCCGTCCGGATGCGGATGCACTCTTTTAAATCCAGGACAAAGATCTTTCCGTCCCCGGTTTCCCCGGTTTTAGCCCCCTTAACGATCGCCTTGATCGTCGGCTCCAGGAAATTATCGTTCACCGCGATCTCCAGGCGCACCTTACGCAGAAGGTTGCCGGTTTCTTTAGAACCTCGGTATACCTCCGTCACCCCTTTTTGCCGGCCATGCCCCAGGACTTCGCTGACCGTGATCAAATTGACATCCACTTTATACAGCTCTTCTTTAACTTCTTCAAGCTTATAAGGCTGAATAATCGCGATTACTAATTTCATCTTATCCTCCACTTAAATTTTCCTACCTACTCGCGGCTAACTGCTGCCTGCCTTTTACTCTAGTACGGTATATGCTCTCTCGCGATGCTGAGTAAGATCCAAGCCCATCGCTTCTGTTTTTTCATCCACCCTTACTCCGACAAAAACGTCTACCAGCTTATAAATTATAAAAGTGACTACGCTGGTATAAGCTACGGTAACTAAAACCGCGGCCAGCTGGACCAGGAACTGTTTAGGATTGCCGAAAAATAAACCGTCGCTTCCTGCCGGGTTGACCAGCTTGGAAGCAAACAGCCCGGTAGCCAAAGCCCCCCACATCCCTCCGACACAGTGCACGCCGAAAGCATCCAGGGAATCATCATAACCGAATAAAGGCTTGATTACGGTAACCGCGATAAAACAGATCATGCTGACTAAAAAACCGATAATGAGCGCCGAAACTACATTCACGTATCCGGCGGCAGGAGTGATCGCCACCAGGCCGGCTACCGCCCCGGAACAAACCCCGAAGATCGTCGGTTTGCCGTTACGCATCCACTCGATCAACGCCCAGCTTAAACCGGCGGCGGCCGCGGCGGTATTGGTTACCACAAAAGCATTTACCGCCAATCCGTTAGCGGCCAAAGCGCTTCCGGCATTAAAACCGAACCAGCCAAACCACAATAAACCGGTCCCTAACACCACAAAAGGCATATTGTGCGGAGTAGGGATGTTCTTATCCAGGTTAGCGCGTTTTCCTAAAACTATCGCCGTAACCAAAGCGGCGATCCCGGCGTTAATATGCACGACCGTGCCCCCGGCAAAATCCAAAGCCCCCAGGTTCCTTAACCAGCCGCCCATTCCCCAAACCCAGTGGCACAAAGGATCATAAACAAAAGTCGCCCAGAGCAGGGTAAAAATTAAAAATGCGGAAAATTTCATTCTTTCGGCAAACGCCCCGATGATCAACGCCGGAGTGATAATGGCGAACATCATCTGAAAGGCCATGAATGCCTGGTGCGGGATCGTTCCGGCATAATCCGCGTAAGGCTCTAAGCCTACCCCGTTCAATCCCATCCATTTCAATCCTCCCCAGAATCCGTTTCCCGGGTGAAAAGATAAGCTGTATCCGATCAGAACCCACTGGATGCTCAAAACGCACATAATAATGAAGCACTGCATCAAAACACTCAACACATTTTTCCGCCTGACCATCCCGCCGTAAAAAAAGGCCAAACCCGGAGTCATCAGCAATACCAGTGCCGATGAGATTAACACCCAAGCTGTATCCCCTGAATTCATTTCTCCCTCCTTTAAATGAGTACTTAACTTGACTCTTGGTTATCCAATTGTGTAAAAATTAAACAAAAAGACCTTTCCCCGTTAATCGCTTTAAATACTTAACTTATCCCTAACCAGCTGCGCGTAAACCTTATTGATGCGTTTGGTCTTAAACCAGCGCTCAATGGTCGTGACCTGAATATCCAGCTTTCTGGATAAATCATATAAAGTATATCCCCTGGCTTCCTTTAATTGGCTCAATTTATCGATCAGTTTTCCGTCAATCATCAGATACCGCCTTCATAAAACCCGCTGGGTCCGGGAAAAATAAAAAGGCGCTCTATCTCTAGAACGCCTATGTTTACATCTTACACATCACTGTGTCTGCCCTTTTTAAAGGGGACTTAGATTATTACAAGAGTACAAGTAAAAAATACCCGGATCTGGTAACTAAATTTTATCCAGATGCTTGCGGGCCTTGACCCTGACCTTTTGCATCAGCTTCACTACGCTGACATGGGATATCCCCATACGCTTGCCGATATCCCTGGTGGTTAACCCCTGGCTGAAATAATCCAGCAGCCTTTTTTCTTTCGGATCAAAACCGTTATTCCTGATGCTTTGCACTAAAAATTTATCGTGCAGTTGGCTCCGGCAATCATCACAAGCCCAATACTGGCCCAGGACATCCTCAACGGTAGAATCTTCATGCGCGCTTAATGTCGCGTCAATACTGATCACATTGGAGCGCTCATTTACCTTGCGGATATAGTTTTTCAGGTGGAAATAACAACCCTGGAGGATATAACTGTCGGTCTTATCGCTAAGGACACCTTTACAGAAATTACTCCAAAGATGGATAGTTGCCTCCTGGTAAAGGTCTTCATGGCTAAAAGACCGGTAATGCCCGTTTAGCCGGTAGGCGATCCTTTTAATGGTCGGCGATAATTTTTGGTGTAACTCTTCAAAACTCATGTTTATAGTCCCCTTAAAATAAAAAATCCTTTACCCGTGTTTACTTCTTTGGATAAAGGACGCCTTAGTCCGGAACTTCGCCAATTTTGGCGAAAAAAAAGCCTTCTGGGCGATATTACTGCCAGAAGACTTCACTGTCTTTGCTACAACGCTGTATTACTTAAAGATTACCACATTTTAAGGATTTGTCAATAGGATTTATGGTTATGAATTCTATTCTTTAACTTAAATCCTGATCGGCAAAATCACAAAAGGGACACCCTGCCTGTACAGTTTTTTCTGGATCGAGAATACCGCGTAGTTATGGAACAACGGCGCAAACAGGGAATCCTTGGTAAATAAGAGCTGGCCGCCGAAAAACACCGCATTCGGGAACTCTGCGACGATCTGGGGAGTGATCTGGGCCACCTGATCGACCACATCTACCCCGATCACCGATACCCCTTTGGCAAAATAACCCTGCTGGTTCATAAAACTCACGTAGCGTTTTAAATCCGTATCCACCTGGGTCTTTAAGCCTTCCATTTCGGTGACGCCTTTAAAGTTCCCCGCATCCACCATCCCCACTTCCAGAAAAATAAAATTCTTAAATACCCCTCCGAACAGCCGGATTACCCCAAAAAGCGTATGCAGCCCCACCCCGTTAAAACCATTGACCATTAAAACCGCAGTCTTAGATTTAGGATCATACGGAGGAACGCTGGTAGCGCCGCTGGCGATACCTTCCTGGAATTCCACGCTCCTGACCAGGCTGTTGAGCCGGCGCAGCTGCTTGGAGATTTCATAGTAATGCCTTTTCGTCAGGATAGCTAAAACAGCCAGTATAGAGGTAATGAACAGGGTAATCCATCCACCTTCAGTAAACTTCATGATCACCATCGAAATCAGGATAAAAAAGCTTAAAATTAACCCGACACCATTGATCAGTATCTTTCTTATCCATTCTTTGGCTTTTTTACGGTAATTCCACCAGTGGCGTACCATCCCGCTCTGAGAAAGGACAAAAGTAATAAATACGTTAATACTGTAAAGGACGACTAGGAATTTTACCGAGGCGTGAGTAAGGATCATGAGTAAAGCAGCCAGGCCGCCCATGATCAATATCCCTTTTTTGATCACCAGACGGTCGCTTAAGCTGGCAAACCGGGTGGGAAACCAGCGGTCGGCAGCCATATTCGCCAATACCCGGGGGCCGT
The DNA here is from genome assembly GCA_903852325.1 of Candidatus Omnitrophota bacterium. Lineage (GTDB taxonomy): Bacteria > Omnitrophota > Gorgyraeia > Gygaellales > Profunditerraquicolaceae > UBA6249. The sequence continues at coordinate 9,747 of CAINQO010000045.1, read as the reverse complement.
CTAAAAACCCGGTTTGCGCGGCGACAAAAAGCAGCATCCCTTCGGAAAATAAAGCGACCAATACAAAAATCTTCCCCCAGCCCCAGTTTGAGGTAGCCGACTCAAAAAGTATGGCGTTAAGCGTCTTGCCTTCAACCGGAGTGATCTGGAAAAGTAAATAGGCCACCATCAACCCTAAGACAACAAAAGACAGGGACCAGGCCATGTAGTGCATGGTCTTTTTTGCCGTCTGCACCCTGGGCTCCCTTAAAATCGGCACCCCGTTACTTACCGCCTCGATCCCGGTAAAAGTACCGGCGCCCATACTGTAAGCGCGCAAGACCAGAAATAATAAACCGAAAAAACCCACCTGGGAAAGGGTAGCCTGAGTATCCCTCACCGTAGAAACGGCCAGGGCCGGCATATTGGAAGCGTGTTTGGCGATCGCATAAATAATGATAAAAACATGGGTCACCACAAAGATAAGAAAAATCGGCATCAAAGGGACAACCGATTCCTTTACCCCTCGCATGTTTAAATAAATAAGGATCAACACGATAAAAATCGCAAAACTAAGCCTGTAGCCCAGCCACTCTGGAGGCAGAAAGCTGAAGATGGCATCAGCCCCGCTGGCCACTGAAACCGTAATCGTTAATACGTAATCGATCAGCAGGGCGCAGCCGGAAACCATCCCCAGGGTCGGAGAAAGCAGCTTACTGGCCACCAAATATCCGCCTCCTCCGTGAGGGAAAAGTTCAACGATCTGCGAATAACTGGAACAGATAATAAAGATGGTCAATACGGTGCCGATGGCGACGAATATACTCAGGTAGGTGTGCCCGTTTAACGCCAGAAATGCTTCCTGGGGTCCATAACAGGAGGAGGATAAGCCGTCCGCGCCCAGCCCCACCCAGGCAAAAAAAGCGATCAGGGATAAATTATGAAAAATGTGCTGGTCCTGAACATTCCGCGGGCCGCCCATAACCAGATTTTTTATTTTTGTATACCAAGGTACTTGTTCCACGATCATCTCCCTGCGTCCCGCATTAATCAAAGAACGGGCGCATTCTTTTTTGCAATAAAAAACCAGAGTGTACGTCCTCTGGTGATCCCCTCTTGAACCGTGCTCTCAAGAGGTCGGTTGTTGGGCTCAGGTTGAATAACACCTAATCTAAATTTCCGGATATCCACCCCGAGACTATTAAAAATCGAAAACCTGGCTTTTCGCTCTTCTCAGGTGTCAATACCGCCCGAAAAGGGATTGAGCTTAATCAAGAAAATATAGCACAAAAAATACCCCTGTCAAGCTCAAAAGCTCTTCTGCCGGGCAGCCCCGGCGCTACACTGCCGCCTCCCCTTTTTCATCTGTGCTGATCCTTATGGCATTGTCTACCGGATAAATAAAAATCTTGCCATCCCCCACCTTTCCCGTAAAGGCGGCTTCGCGGATCGCTTTAACGGTTTTATCCAGATCTCCATCATTTACAATAATTTCCAGCTTAGCCTTACTAAGCAGTTCCGTTTTGTAGGTTTTTCCGCGGAACTCCTGCTTTATTCCGCATTGCCTTCCGTGGCCTTCGATTTCGGTGATCATAATCCCCGGACTACAAATTTTCGCTAAAGCCGCGCAAACATCCCCCACTTTTGCGGGACGAATTATCGCTTCGATCTTTTTCATAGCATCCTCCCTCTTAAAATATGTACTTATTAAATTACGGCCGATCGGTTAGCTCATGCTAAAAGGTAAAAATGGTATCCATACTGAATGTCCACTGGTTGTGCTCGTTGCTGTTAAAAACCGGTTTATTAGAATAGTCGTAGCGCACTTCAGGACGGAACAGCAAGTTAGATAAAAACTTATTATTCGGGAACGGTTTAATCGCCACCCCTACCGTAGAAGCATAATAATTGGCTCCGGTTGCCGCACCGGTTGAGAAACCGCCGGCAGCATCCTGATACCATTCCAACCTGCTATTTAGCGTTAAATACGGATTAAACGCGTAGCTGGCATAACCCGCCACGCCGCCCCATTGTTTAGCCCCTTCTTCTAAACCGGGAATCTTCTGGGCCCGCACGTAATCCATGCCCAAGCCAAACCTTAACTTATCGTTAATTTTCTGCGTAACAACCAGGTCCAAAGCGGTCCACCAATCTTTATTGTCACCGGCGGGGACATTGTTTCCTACGAGAATCGGGTATTCCGGCCCCTCCGTCATTACAAAAATAACCGTGGTCTTGTCATTGGGGGTAAAGATCAGGCGGCCCAGGAAGTCTGAGGTGCCGTTAGAATCCCGCGTCGACTGGTTCCATCCGCGGGTCATCCCCGCGTCAATCGTCAATTGCGGGCTAAATACATAGGTAGCAAAAGCACCGGACTGCGTAACCGGTTCGGCAAAGAGAAACTGGTAGCTATAGGAATACAATGCCCTGGACGGATCGCCGAAAGCGCCGTAAATGTTGGCATCGAACTGCTCAAAACCGGCTAACTCGATCCATTTACCTACCCGGATCTTTGCCGGCAGGTTAGGAATGGCGATATCCACATAGGCCTGGATAAGATCGCTTTGAGTATGACCCGTCTGTTTAGCCCACATCCCGTTGGAGTGGACAAAAGCGGCATCCGAGCCATAAATCCCTTCCAGGCGGAAACCCAAATCAAATTGTTTTTTCGTGGGATCAACGGTACGTTCAATGTTCAAACTCACTTTGTCAAGAACGCCACTATTTTTAAAGCTGTTGTACCCCATAAATGTTGCTCCCCCTTTTTGAGGACGGGTGAAGTCATGGAAGAAACCCGCCTGGACGTAACCGTAAAGGTTGATCCCGGCATTGCTTAAAGGCTTAGCCAACCCTGCCTTATCCAACATGCTCATTAACAGCCCGAGAGAAGAGGTAGGCGCGGGCGCGGGAACAGCCGCCGCCGCACTAGGATCATCTGCCCAAACAGAAGCAATATTTGTCCCGAGAAAACACAGCCCCAAAAGCATTATTACCATACCGCTGCTTACGATATCTTTAGACCTTCTATAAAACTTTTCCATCGTTTTTCTCCTTCCGTTTAAATAATGGCTTTGTCCATCTTCTCTTTGGTGCGGATACGGATACAGTTATCCAGCGGGATCACGGCAATTTTGCCGTCACCGGCTTTTCCGGAAAAACATTCTTTTAAAATTACCGCCAGGATTTCGTTTACCTGATCATCAAGGGCATAAATCTCGATTTTAGTTTTATGCACAAACAGGAAACTCTCCGGCCGCGTACTCTGCATCCCGAAACCGCGCACTTCACTCACGGTCATCCCCCCGATCCCTACCCCCAGGAGCGAATCGGTCAGGTTTTTCAGTTTTTCCGAACGGATAATGCATTCTATCTTTTTCATCATTTCACCTGCCTGTTTATACCGCCCAAATCCCTTTTTCTCCGGTGCGGATGCGCATCGCTTCCGAGGCATCGGTCACGAAGATCTTGCCGTCACCGACATTGCCGGTGCGCGCCGCTTCGGCGATAATATCCATTATCTGCGGGACATCCCACTCCTTAACTACGACATCCAGCCTTATTTTCGGTATAAAACTGATTATATCGTTCTGCGGCTCACCGTCAAGGTGACCTTTTTGCCGGCCGAATCCTTTAACTTTTGTCACCGTCATCCCTAAAATACAATCATCTTCTTTCAGCGCCTGCACGACTATGTTGAGCTGCTCCGGACGGATCATCCCGGAAACCATCTTTAAGCGGTAAGTTTTACGCACGGTAGTTACCGCAACATAGATAACGCTGATCAAGGCCCAGCCTCCGGCGATAGTAAAACAGATCGTGGCTTCCGCCTTGGCATCGGCATTGCCGATAATATATAAATAAAGGATCCCAGCGGTCATCACCACATTGGCGATCAGCCCCAGCACGGGGATAATCCCGTGCTTTAAAAGATTAAAATCCTCCCTATTTTTAAAAGCAACGATCGTCCAGATGCAGGTAAGCCCGTAGAGTATAAAAGTCCCCAGGTTTGAGGCAAGGGTAATGCCAAAAAGCCCTACTACTGAACGCACGCCGATAGCTCCGATTACCGAAGTAACCAGGATCAACATTGCCAGTGAAACATGCGGCGTAATATGTTTTAGATGAATAAAGCTTAATGCGGAAGGCAGCTCCCGGTCTTCCGCCATGCCGGCAGATACCCGCATCGCCGTATTCATACAGCTTAAGGTTGTTCCGATCACCGCGATCGCCACGGTAATGGCCATAGTAATCATTAAACCGAATCCCAGGCCGGGAATTAAAGATTCCCCGATAAGTTTAGCCAAGTCACCGATGGGAGCCCCCGAAGCGGCGGCGGCAGCCATGCCGGTTGCCCCTGCGGCATTAGCCAGCTTTTCACTAAGCATCAATCCGGCACCAAAATACTGGAACAGATAAGCAAACACCCCCTGAACAATAAGTGAAATAATGATCGCCTTGGGAATGGTGGTTTTGGGATCTTTGGTTTCGGCGGCCAAAGCCGTGCAGCTTTCAAAACCCACGAGAATTAAAATCGCTATCGTCGACTGGACCAGGATACCCTGCAAGGAGTGCGGTTTAATTATATCCAATCCTCCGCTAAATACCCACTGCGTGGCATGCTGGGGATTAGCCAGGCGGTACCAGATCGCCAAGCCCGTAAAGATCACCAAAGTAACCCATTGAATAATATTGATCCAGATAGCAATAACCGTTGATCCGGTTACGCCCCGGTAGGCGACATAACCGGTCACTACCGTAAATATTACGCAGATAACAGTCATGTTTAATAGCGGCAGGGTTTGGCCGGTAAACTGGTTATAAATATATCCGATCAGGGTGGCCATCATCGCCACCATTACTCCCGGATAAACCCAATAAAAAAGATGCGCCGCCCATCCGGTAGCCAGTTTCGCAAAACGCGCTATCGAGGTCGGGCCGCTTACTTTCTCCTTACGCGCATCCAAAAAGGCTTTTTCGGCGAAATAAGTACAGCTGGCAAAACCTGCTTCCGGATAGATTTTTGCCAACTGCGCATAGGAGAGTGCGGTTAAAAAACATACGGTCAAGGCCAGCACGATCCCTGCCCAAATGTCGCTGGCAACCGAAGCCCCGCTTGGCGCGGTAGCCGCAGCCTGCAACTGATAAGTAATCCACAAAAACGCTCCCGGAGCAATCAAAGCCATTGCGTTCATCGTGGCGCCTAATAAACCGAGCTTAGGCTTAACCAAAGTCATATCCCCTTGAGCCATCTTTGCCCTCCTTCTTTTAACTAATTACACATTTGGTTAATAAAATAAAAAAGCGCCTTTTTTTCTCCGTCATAGGATCAAAAAAAGACGCCTGCGTCTAGGATAACTGTTTAAAAATAAAAATGGCGTTCCTTATCTTGGAACGCCAATGTTTTTTTCGCTTCTCTGCGAGCCTTACACCAATACAAGTAAAAAAGAACTAGAGTTGGTAACTTAAATTATATTTTAACCGCGGTAGCCGTTAGTGATCGGCATCCTGCGGTCGCGGCCGAAAGCTTTGGGAGTGATCTTGATCCCCGGAGGGGCCTGCCGGCGCTTATATTCGTTTTTATCGACTACCCCGGAGGTTTTCCGGACCATCTCCGGGTCAAAACCCGAGGCGATGATCTGAGTAATGTCCTTATCCTCTTCGACATATGCCTTCAAGATACCGTCCAGGACCTCATAAGGAGGCAAGGTATCCTGGTCGGTTTGATTAAACTTCAACTCGGCAGTGGGCGCCTTGGAAAATACGCGTTCGGGGATCACCAGGCCAAGGGAATTTCTGTGCCTGGCTAACTTGTAGACTAAAGTTTTAGGCACATCTTTGATCACCGCAAGCCCCCCGCACATATCTCCATACAGGGTGGCATAGCCCATGCTCATTTCGGATTTATTTCCCGTGGTCAAAACCAGCCAGCCGAATTTATTGGAAAAAGCCATCAGGATATTTCCCCGGATGCGCGCCTGGAGGTTCTCCTCGGCAATATCCCTTTCCCGGCCGGCGAAATGCGGTTCAAGCACCAAAAGATAAAATCTGAATATCTGTTCGATGGAAAGAGTGATAAATCTGACCCCTAAATTCCTGGCCAGGCCCGAGGCATCCTCCTGCGACTGGGTGCTGGTGTAGCGGGAAGGCATAAATACCCCGGTAACATTTTCCTTGCCCAAAGCGTCAACGGCCAGGGTGGCGACCAGGGAAGAGTCTACCCCTCCGCTTAAACCGATGATCACTTTACCGAAACCATTCTTATGCACGTAATCCTTCAACCCCAAAACCAGCGCCTGGTAAACCTCGGCTTCCTGTTCCAGGGCTGGCGGCTGTTCGCTGGCCGCTAAAACTTTTTTGGGCGCGGATAAACCGGCAGAAAGTTTAATTACCTTTTTGGAACCCCTGGCGCGGCTTGCCGGAAGCTCCAGGTCATAAAATAATAAATCTTCGCTAAACGCCCTGGCGCGGGCCAAAAGCTTACCTTTATTATCCACAACCATGCTTTGGCCGTCAAAAACCAGCTCATCCTGTCCGCCCACCAGGTTGGTATAAACCACAAATACGCCGTTAACCCTGGCTTGCTGCGCGATCACTTCCTGCCTCTTTTTCCTTTTGCCCGCATAATACGGCGAGGCATTGATATTCAGGATCAGCTTTGCTCCGGCGGCGGCTTGCCGGCGGGTCGGGCCGGAAGCTTCCCAGATATCCTCGCAGATATTCACCCCGAAAATAAAATCGCCGAGGGAAAAGACCAGCGCTTTATCCCCGGGACAAAAATAACGCTTTTCGTCAAAAACCCCGTAATTGGGGAGAAAGATTTTCCGGTAAACCCCTTTGACCTGGCGGTTATAAATTACGGCGGCGGCATTGTACGCTTCTTTAATATTGCCGTCGGCAAAACCAACCACGGCCACTATCCCCCGGTCAATGCCTTTTACCAGGTCCTTTAAAGCGGCGGTATTGTCACGGATAAATTTTGGTTTTAACAGGAGGTCTTCGGGGGGGTATCCGCAGAGCGCTAGTTCCGGAAAACAGATTATCTGGGCGCCGGAATCTTTTGCCTGCCGGGTATAGCTGATGATTTTAGCGGCATTCGCCTCTAGGTCGCCGACTGTGGAATTGATCTGCGCTATCGCTACGCGCAGCAAAACTTTATTTTTCATTTTTCTTGCTTCGGATATCTTTTGCCAGGATAATCGCTTCGGCTACTTCGCGCATGGATTTACGCATATCCATGCTTTGTTTCTGGATCAAGCGGTAAGCCTCCGAAGAAGGGATGCCGGCGTCCAGGGAGAGGATATCTTTTGCCCGCTCGATAAGCTTACGGGTCGTCAAGGCCTCTTCCGCGGAACGGGCGCGCAGGTCAAGCTCCGCGTTCTCGATTGCCAGGGCCGCCTGGTTGGCCAAAGCCGTCAAAAGGTCCAGCTCGTGTTTGGAAAATTTATGTTTTTTGGAAGTATAGCAGTTCAAAACTCCGATCACCCTCCCTTTTACGGCCAACGGAACGCAGGCCAGGGAACACAAACCTTCTTTTTTAGCCACATCCTGATTTAAATAACGCGTGTCGGCTTTTACATCCAAAACGCAGATCGGCTTATTGGTCTGCGCGACTACCCCGGCGATCCCTTCCCCCAGATGAATATTCGGTTTGCCGTTATATGCTTCGGATATCGATTGGGTCGCCTTGACCACTAATTCTTTTTTATCCGGGTCAAGCAGCATTAAAGAGGAAATTTTCGAATTCATGATCTCCGCGGTAACCTGCACCACCAGGCGCAACAACTCCTCCAGGTACATTCCCGAAGTGATCAAATTCGCCACTTTGGAAATTGCTTCGATCTGTTTTACATAAATGGTGAAATTATCTTTTTTAGCCGCAGCCATCGTTACCCCTTTTCTATAAAACGTTTTAACCTGACTAAAGCTTCCCGCAGATTATCCATGCTGGAAGCATAAGAGATCCGGATATACCCTTCCCCGCAGGGGCCAAAAGCCGTCCCGGGGACAACCGCTACTTTCTCTTCTTCCAAAAGCTTGCGCGAAAAATCCAAAGAGGATAAACCGGTGCTTTTGATCGAAGGAAAAAGATAGAATGCCCCCTGGGGTTTGGCGCATTTGAGCCCCAAAAGATTCAGTTCCGCAAGCATGAATTCCCGCCGGCGGTTATATTCCCGTTTCATTTGTTCCACGGAACGTCTGGCGCTGACCAGCGCTTCGGCGGCCGCCATTTGGCCGGTGATCGGAACGCACATGATCGTATACTGGTGAATTTTAGTCATCCCGGCGATGATCTCTTTCGGGCCGCAGGCAAAACCCACCCGCCAGCCGGTCATCGCGTAAGACTTGGAAAACCCGTTAAGATACAGCGTATTTTTTCTTGCCCCGGGCAGGGTCGGGAAAGCGACGTGCTCAAAATCATAAGTGAGGTCCCCGTAAACTTCGTCGCTGATACAAAGCACCTTATGTTTCAATAAGATTTTGTTGATCTTTTCCAATTCCCCCCGGCGATAGGAAACCCCGGTCGGATTGGTCGGATAATTTAAAACGATGGCTTTGGTTTTTTTATCGATATATTTTGCTAAGAGTCCGGGCGTAAGCTTGAAGCCGTCTTTTGAAGTATCGATATAAACCGGAATCCCGCCGGCAAGCTCGGCCACCGGCCCGTAAGAAACATAGCTGGGCTGGGGGATCAATATCTTGTCGCCGGGGTTAATGATCGTGCGCAGCGCCAGGTCCAATCCTTCGCTGACCCCCACCGTAATCAGTATTTCTTCATCCGGGCTGTACTCCAGGCCGTATTTATTTTTCAGGAAACGGCTTATCCCCAGGCGCAGTTTATACAGCCCCTTATTTGAGGTGTAGCTGGTAAACCCCTGCTCCAGGGAATAGATCCCTGCCTCGCGGATCTGCCAGGGAGTGACAAAATCCGGCTCCCCTACCCCCAAGGAGATAACCTCCTTCATCCCCAGGACCAGGTCAAAAAAAGCCCGGATCCCAGAAGGCTGCATTTTTTCGACTACTTTGGATATTTCCATTCTCTAACCTGCATTCTCACTGCCAAAGACTAATAGGATATCGCGATCCTCTTATTCTCCGACCGGTGTTTTAAGATCACTCCGTCTTCCTTATATTTTTTCAGTAAAAAGTGGGTAGCGGTGCCGCGCACGTTTTCCAGGCAGGAAAGTTTCTCCGCCACAAAATTAGAAACCGTATGCAGATTCTCGCCTTCCACTACCACTAATAAATCATATGTCCCGCTGATCAGATAACAGCTGGAGACCTCCGGAAACGAATAAATACGCTCGGCGATCTTCTCAAAACCCAGGTCTTTCTGGGGAAGGATATTGACTTCGATGAGCGCCCGGACTTCGGACTGGCTGTCTTGAATTAAATCCTTATTGATTACCGCTTTATATTTTAAAATCGCCCCCTCTTTTTCATACTTCTTGATCGCTTTTTTTACTTCTTCCGGCTTCTTGTGGATCATCTTGGCGATATCTTCAACGCTGGCCCTGCCGTCCTTCTCTAAAATTTCCAGTATTTCGTCCATTTTCATCCTCCCGGTAAACAACAAATTCTGGCGAATTTTTATTCAATCGCGACTATAAAAAACAAAGAAACTATGAATGGATTATATACCCGTAAACAGGAGGGGTCAAGGGAGATTAGGCCTGCCGGAGATCAGAACAAAAGTTTTAGCTTGGTCCCCAATACGTTTGCCGCCGTCCATTTCAGGCTTTTGGAGCTCTGCAGCATATAATACATCTC
>CAINQO010000044.1 GCA_903852325.1 Candidatus Omnitrophota bacterium | reverse complement strand
CACTAAGGTGGGCAGGATCAATTTCGAAAAATTCCAATTCAAGATGCCGATTTTTGGGGAATTTTTTTTGGCTTTTAATATCGAAAAATTTTCTTCTGAAATGGCCACCCTTTTGGAATCGGGAGTACCTATCCTTTATTCTTTGGAAATTTCCGGGCGCAGCGTGAATAACCTGATCATGGCGGAAATTATCCGCAAGATCAAAGATGACGTGCGCGAAGGGAAACCGATGCGCGACTCTTTGGAGCGCAGCGGTTTTTTTGAACCAATGGTCATCCAGATGGTCAGTATCGGAGAGGAGATCGGTGAGTTGCCGCAGATGTTTAAAAGGATAAATTCCTTTTACCAGGAATATTGCGATACCTTCCTGGCGCGTTTTATTTCGATGTTCGAGCCGTTTGTCCTTATCTTTATCGGCGGCGCCATCGGAACGATGGTCATTGGTATGTTCTTGCCGATATTCGAGTTAGCAAAAATCAGCGGATAATTACTTGTTGACAATTATAACATTTAAATGTTATAATTTTATCGTTGAGGATATTTATTAATAACTGAGTCACCCAAAAAACGGAGGGTAACATGAGGAAAGGTTTTACGCTTGTAGAGTTGATCATCGTTGTCATCATCGTCGGAATTTTGGCCAGTATCGGCCTGACTCAGTACAACAAGGTTGTTGAAAGAAGCCGTGCCTCCGAAGCCAGAATGATCCTGGGTACCTTAAGAAGCGGGGAAGTCGCTGAAAACAATGAAAGCGGAAATTATTTAGATGTGCCCGGACTTGGCGTAGGCGCACCTACCGCTTGCACCACCACACACTATTTTTCTTATTCCTGTACTACTGCTGGTTTGTGCACGGCTACCAGATGTACCTCAGGCGGCAAATCTCAAAACGGAACTATGGGCTCCTGGACTAAGACCTTGGATGTCAGCGGCACATGGGGCGGAAGCGCCGGATTCTAATATGAAAAAAGGTTTTACTCTTGTAGAACTAATTATTGTTGTCATCATTGTTGGCATATTGGCAAGCATTGGCCTGACCCAGTATAATAAAGTAGTGGAAAGGGGCCGTGCTTCCGAAGCCAGGATGATCTTGGGTACTTTAAGAGGTGCACAAATAGCCAATAATTACGATTTAGGGACCTATGTGGATGTGCCTGCTCTAGGGGTCAGCGCTCCCACAGCCTGTTCGACCACACACTATTTCTCTTATTCGTGTAATACGGGAGGATTGTGCACGGCTACCAGATGTACCTCAGGTGGAAAAGCGCAAAACGGAACTATGGGCTCCTGGACTAAGACCTTGGATGTCAGCGGCACTTGGGGCGGAAGCGCGGGATTCTAACTAGTTTACCGCAAGTTGGCTGTTAATTAACGCTCAATGTTTTATGCGCTCAAAAGGCTTTAGCCCGCGCGATTACGCGGGCTAAAGCCCAAAAGCCTTAAAAATCCTGATCAAAGGTTAGCTTGCACCCGTTTTTAATCGGAAGATATAGCTAAATTTACAAGCAGCTCGATTAGAAAATACAGCTAAATATGCCTAAAAAACAGGGATATACTCTAATAGAAATTTTGGTAGTTTTAGTGATCATCGCCACTCTGGCGGCTTTAGCCTGGCCTAATTACACAAAAATCAAAGAAAAATCTATGAACCGGGAAGCTAAGGCCAACCTGGCGCTTATTCGCGCGGCAGAAAAAGTTTACCGGCTGGAAGAGGGATTTTATTATCCCTATAAGAACACTACAACTCCCACTGTTTCAGATATAAATACCGATTTGAAATTAAGCCTGCCTAGTCCGGGTACTAACAGTCCGGGTACTAACTGGACAGTTACCGTTAGCAGCCCCACAGAAAGCACCGGATTTGCCAAAGAAGACCGTAATATTGCCAGCGGAAGAAATTGGCAGCATAATTTTGCGAATGAAGAGCCAGTTTGCACCAATGTTGGGACAGACAAAAATTGTCCTTAACCGATAATCAACCGCTTCATTTCATCCATCGCCACGTGATTGTTCCTGTTTTATCCCGCATAATTAAAAAGCCGCTTAAAAAGAGTAGTTTCACTTTAATGGAAATTATGGCGGTGGTAGTGATTACGGCCCTGTTATCAGGTTTGGGCATGGCCTCTTTCACTAATATGAAGGAAAAAGCCGCTAACCGGGAAGCCGAATCTATTTTGCAGCTTATCCAGATGGCGGAAAGGGCCTATGTCATGGAGCATGGGAATTATTATCCTTCTTCGGGCACCATAGATAATAGCACAACCGCTAATGCCGGCTCCATAAATACAAATTTAAAGTTAAGCATTTCCCCCGTTCCTATCTCTAATTGGACTATTCTTTTGGATTCTTCTACCGCAGGATCGGAATTTGCTAAGGCTACCCGTACCACAACTGGCGGCAAATCAAGGTTTTGGCAGATTAATTTTTCGGCAGCCTCATCGTCAACTCCGGCTTGCAATAATGGAGGAGGCGGATATTGCAACTAGTTAAAATGAAAAGAATAACCGCTTTTACCTTAGTGGAGATTCTTGTCTCCCTGGTGGTGTTTGCCTTGGTTATTGCCGGGTTGACCAGTGTTTTTATTGCCGGCGGAAAACTGATCACGCATAACCGGGAGAGGATGACCAGCGCGGAATTGGGTAAATTATTCCTTGATCCGCTGCAAACCCAGGTAATGTATGGCTCCTGGAATACTGATGCCACCTATGGTTGGAATGGTTCAAACAATGACCTTAGGGAGGGGAGCAGGGCAGCGTCTTCGCAAAACATTAATAACCGTATATTTGACGAAGTTCACACCGTTTCAAATGTTACCGTAACTGCTGGTAACGTCGTGCGCAAAGTAACCTCAACCATGAATTGGAATGAACCGTCTCCTTAAACACCCCATGTTTAATAATAAGAGATCTTCAGGGCTCTTTAAATCGCGGCTTAAGAATATAAAATCCATATCTTTGGTGGAATTATTGGTTAGCGTTATGTGCGTAGGCATAATGGTGCTGAGTTTTTATAGTTTGGAAACTTTCAGCCATTCCCAGGTAATGAGCGCGGACCGGCGCGCTAAGGTGCAAAACAGCCTGGCTTATTGTATCGAGCATATGAGTAAATATGTGCAGGTGGCTTCCGGAAATGCAAGTAATGCTCCGATTCAGGTGCTGGCAAACGGTTTTCAGGTAAGAGTGGACTCTAGCTTGCTTCAGGTTCCCGTAACCTCTATTACTCCAGCTAATTTTAATGATGATGTTTGGATCAGTTATACTTTGACCGGCAACACCCTGAGTACAAGCTGTACTCCCATCGGAACAGGATCTTGTGGCGCGTATGCTTCAGAAAATCTGACCAGCAGCACCAGGATCATTTCCGGTTTTGTTAACGGGTCGATGCCGGTTACTAACCCGACCAACGGTTTTTATGTACTGATCAATGCCGCAGGTTCAGCCGCAGGTCCTTCAGTAGATATCGGTTTGGCAGGGCTTTATGATACTTCTAAACCATATCTTTGGAAAGACCGCGCCACAAATCCCAAAGTGGCAATTAAAACCAGGTTAACCTGGAACTCCGCCCAGCATTAACGCGCATTAATTCCAAATCTAAACGTTTTTAACTTAAGATTATTTATCTGTTTTGTTGTCGAGCGCGGCTTTTTTAGACCCGGATAGGTCTTTTTGCAGTTCCTGTTCGGAAACCCCGTTCTGCTTTTGGACCGCGTATAAAATAGCGTAATCTAAAGGGATCCCGCCGTTAGACTTATTGCCATAAAATTTATCCAGCTCAGAGACAATTGATTTCAGGTGGATTGAATACACATTCTTATATGCCTTGCCGTCTACTACGTGCTGGTGCGTTTCTACTTCATTTATCGCCGCGGGTTCCATCCCATCGGATTGTTTGGCTATTGCTAAGCCGTCCCGCAACCCTTCTTTGTAGCCGATGATAATGAACTCCTTGGTGACCTGATCCAGCTTTTGCCAGATATCGCTGATATTTGCTGCGTAAACGCAGGAGCTCCACAATAAAGCCACGGTTAACAACAAAATAGTTTTTTTCATTTTTTTCCCCTTTCTTTAGCGCCATTCTAATCCCGATTAACCGGTTAGGCAAGAAGAAAAATAATTATTTCCGTTTAAATTTATCCTTAATTTGTGATAAAATATACCAACAGCAAATTGAGAGGGGGGGGGAAGGATGATGAACATTTACAGCCGTATCTTGATGATCTTTGTTTTGTGCACAGGGTTATTCTTAACCAATGCCCGCGCGGAGTCGGCGGAGGAATATTTTAAGCACGGCGCTGCTTCTTATGACTTGGGTAACCTGCCTGCGGCTATTTCTGATTATACCAAGGCGATTGAAAAGAAACCCGATTTTGCCGAAGCCTACAATAACCGCGGTCTGGTCTATTCCAAGCAGCGCAATTTTATCCAGGCGATCGCCGATTTTACTAAAGCGATAGAATTAAACCCTGATTTCGCCGCCGCCTACAATAACCGCGGTCTGGCGTATCATAACCGGGGCTCTGTTTACGGAAGCCAGGAAAACTTTAACCAGGCGATCGCCGACTATACCCAGGCCGTAAAAATAGTCCCCGGTTACGCCCAAGCTTACTATAACCGGGCTTTTAGCTATTTTATGGCCAAAGATTATGACCGGGCCTGGAGCGATGTGCATGATGCGGAAAACTTAGGGATGGTGGCCAATCCAGAATTTGTCGATGAACTTAAGTCGGCATCGGGAAGGAAAAAATAAAGGATAAAATAACGCTAAATTATAGGGCAAATTAATTGCCGTTGACTTATTTTGATAAACGATGTAATATGCTGGAGAATAGATAAAAAAAGGGGGTTATTATGTACACGATGTTTACGATCATGCTT
>CAINQO010000043.1 GCA_903852325.1 Candidatus Omnitrophota bacterium | reverse complement strand
CATATTCTTTTATTTTTACAAGATTTTTAATAGGGCGATTTCCTGGCAATCGGGGAATTTGCAACAATTAATGCATTCCGCCCAGATCTTATGCGGGAGGGCCTCATGCTTGATCTTCTTAAAACCCAGTTTCTTGAAAAATTCCGGCTTGTAGGTGAGGACAAAGATCTTTTCGGCCCCCATAACCTGGGCTTCGGCCAGACAGGCGGACACCAGGTCCCGGCCCAGCCCTTTTCCCTGCTTGTTCTTGGCCACCGCTAAACACTTGATCTCCGCCAGGTCATCCCAGGAAATATGTAAAGCGGCGCAGCCAAGCAGCTTGCCGTTCTCTTCATAAACCCAAAAATCCCGGATGTTCTCGTAAAGCTCATTAAGGGAACGCGGCAGCATCACATCCTGCCTGGCAAAATAGCCGATCAGTTCCTGGATCTGCTTAATATCTTTTATCTTGGCTTTCCTGATCATTGTTTTTCCTAAATACTACCTGCTATTATACTACCTACCCTCTATTGGCTATTTAATTTCCGTCCCCTTAGCCACGACTACGATCCCGGACTCGCTGACGAAAAACTTTTTCTTATCCTCTTCCTGGTTGAAACCGATGATCATTCCCGGCGGGATATGCACGTCTTTATCGATGATCGCCCGTTTGATCTTAGCGTGGCGGCCGACCTGTACCCCTTCCATTAGGATCGAATCGTAAACCTCGGAAAAACTATTTATCCGCACATTGGGGGAAAGTATCGAACGCTGGACCCTGCCTCCGGAAACCACACAGCCTTCCGAAACGATCGAATCCAGGACCAACCCGACCCGGCCTTCTTCTTTATCCCCGGAGTGCACGGTTTTCACCGGTGGATACTGCTCCTGAAAAGTCCGGATCAGCCATTCCTGGTCATAAAGGTTAAATACCGGGTTGACCTGGATCAACTCCATATTCGCTTCATAATAAGCGTCGATCGTCCCGATGTCCCGCCAGTACTCTTCACACTTGAATTCATTGCAGAAATTATAAGCGACGATCTTCATCCCTTTCTTTAACATTTGAGGGATAATGTCCTTGCCGAAATCGTGGGAAGACTTGCTGTTTTTGGCATCTTCCAGCAGCTCCTTCATCAGTACCGACTGATTAAATACGTAAATCCCCATAGAGCCGTAAACCCTGTCCGGCTTGTCCGGAATAGTCTTGGGATTAGCAGGCTTCTCCTGAAAACCGGTTACCCTTCCCTCGACATCCGTCTCCACCACCCCCAGCTGCCGGGATTTTGACTTTTCTACCTCGACCACTCCCACGGTTAAATCGGCGTTACGCTCCCGGTGCACATCGATCATCGAATAATAATTCATTTTATAGATATGGTCTCCCGCCAGGATCAAAACTTCATCCGGTTTATCCATATCCAGGGTATAAAGGTTCTGAAAGATCGCGTCCGCCGTGCCCGCATACCAGGAATCCCCCACCCGCTGCTGGGCGGGAAGCAGTTCGATAAACTGGCCCAGCTCCGAAGGAAGGAAATTCCAGCCCAAGCGGATATGCCTTTGCAGGGAAGCAGATTTATACTGGGTGAGGATGTAAATCTTGCGCAGCCCCGAGTTAATGCAATTACTCAAAGTAAAATCAATAATCCGGTAAATCCCTCCGAAGGGGACCGCCGGCTTTGTCCGGTCCTTGGTCAAAGGCAACAACCTTTCCCCCTTGCCGCCGGCCATAATAAAAGTTAAAACTTTGCGCATCATTTTAGGAACGCTCCGGTTATGCCATGGCGGATCATCATTACCGCGATGGCGGCCAATAAAATATACATTATTTTAGAAAATGCTCTTGTGCCGTTAGGGCCGATCACGCTCATGATCGTATCGGCTTTGACTAAAGTGACCCAGACAAAAAACATATTTAAGACTACCGCGACCAGGGTAACCAGCGTACCGTAGCTGTTCATCATCATCAAGGTCGTAGTTAGGACCGCCGGGCCGGTGATCAGGGGAGTGCCTAACGGGAACACCCCCAAATCCTTATCGTGCGGTCCGGCCAATAAACTTTTCTGCGCCCCCGGCAGCAAAAGCCGCACAGAAATAACAAAAAGCAATACCCCTCCGGCGATCTGGAAATCCGGGATAGTGATCCCCAGCAAAGAAAAAACCCATTTGCCGATAAACATAAAGATGATCGCCACCGCCGTGGCCGTCACCACCGCGTCCAGGACAATTTTCTTGCGGCCGGATTTGGAAGAATGTTCGACCAGCGATAAAAAGATCGGAATGTTGGCGATGGCATCCACGGCCACAAACAGCGGAATAAAGCTAAGTATATAAGGCCTAAGCATATCCATCATCGCTTTATTATATAAAATAGCGATAAAAAGGCAATAGAAATATTCGCGCAATACACAGGGTTATTCAATTTTATTGATCAGGAATAAACAAAGAAAGCTGGTAAGCGCCGATAAAATGATCAGCCATTTTAGCCCCACCAGGGGAAGCAGGAAAGCCCCGGATAAATTACTGCTCACCCCCGCCAGGTTGTTGACGCTGCACAAAAGCGCAAAAGAAGTTGCCTCCAGCCCCTTTACCGAATGGCGGGCCATAAAATCCATTACCATTAAAAAGATGAACATTCCAACCAGGCTGTAAATAATATCATAGGCCACCGCGGTTACCGGAGTATAGTATAAATAACTTAAAGTGGTCAGGCCGCCGGCGATCACCGAATAAAATAACCAGCGCTTAATATTGATTTTCCGGCTGAATTTATAATAAAGCAGCGCGCCGGCCACTCCGAACAGGGTGCTCAAGGTCCCCAATGTCCCGATCCAGATCTTGCTCCACTTAAAACTGTCCCTTTGAATAAAAAACAAAGGGGTGCCGAAAGAAGGAGAATATTTATACAAAAATATAAATAAGCCGATGATCAGTATTTTCTTATCCTCAAAAAGCCTTTTTAAGTCCGCCGGCAATGAGGAGACCGGCAGGCTTTTTTTATCATTTATCTCTTCCTGATAAAAATATGCCGGCAGGCCGACCAGGATATAAACCGGGATCAGGCATAAAAACCCCGCCTGGTACCCCCATTTCTGCGCGATGAACCCCCCGCCGATCCCGGTAAACAGCCCGGCAATCAATACGGAAACCCACTGGATGCTCTGGATCATTCCGGTAGCCTGGTATTTTTTGCCTTCCACGCACATGATCCCGTCTACGGCGACATCGCGGAATGCCGCGTTGCCGGAGGTGACTATCAAGAGCGCCACCAAAATAAACAAAGGCAAATGGATTAAGCCCAAAAATAAAACAAAAACGATGTCCAGGGCCAGGGAAATAAAGATCCAGGCGCGCTTGCTTAAATAGTGGTCGATCAAATGGCCGATCAAAGGCTTGACCAGCCAGGCAAAAGTAGTCAAGCTGCCGATAAGCATGATCTTATCGGCGGAGAAATTCAGGGTCTCCTTAAGATAATAGAATAACCCCTGGGAAGGCAGGTCTTCGATCCCCTGGGTAAAATAAACCCCGCTGCTTAAGGCAAATATCCAGAATAATTTTTTATTTTTCATCTTCAAAAATAAAGGGGACCCTCCTGTTCTTAAAGAACATGAGCGTCCCCTGGATTGACTTTATTTATAATTTTATTGCGCTTTTGCCGCATCCGGCTTAGCCGTTTCCACTGGCAAGTTTACGGCCGGCACTGCTGCGCTTTGGGCAGCTTCGGTTGGCGCGGGCTCGGTTTTCACTGCTGCCGGTTTGGCTGCTTCTGGTGAAACTGTTGCCGTCGCCGCTTTTTTCGCGCGCACCTGGCTCATCAATGATTTGCTTTGTTTGACCGATAAAACCGCCAGCCCTAAACAGGTCATGAAAAAAACTATCGACATGACCGTGGTTGTGCGGGTAAGAAAAGCGCTGGTCTTAGTCCCGAACATCGACTCCACCCCGGCAAAACTCTCGACTAGGCCCGCCCCTCTGCCGCGCTGGATCAAAACCAGGGTGATTAAAACGATACAGGCAGTTACATGAACAATGATCAATAATGTCGTCATTTTATGACCTCGCTGGATTTAATAACAATCGCGCTAAAACTATCCACCTTTAAGCTTGCCCCGCCCACTAAAGCCCCGTCCACATCGGGCTTACCGATCAACTCGGCGATATTCTCCGGCTTTACGCTTCCGCCGTACTGGATGCGGATGCTTTCGGCGGCCTCATCCGAGTAAATTTTGCGCAAAAGGTCGCGGATATACTTGTGCACTTCCTGGGCCTGCTCCGGGGTAGCGGTTTTTCCCGTTCCGATCGCCCACACCGGTTCATAGGCGATTACGGTCTTGAGCAAATCCTGGGAGCTGATCCCCTCCAGGCTTCCCTGGATATGATTTTGGATGACTTTAAAAGTATTGTTGGCCTCCCTTTCCTGCAAATTCTCCCCCACGCAAATGATCGGGGTCAACCCGTGCTTCAGGGCGGCTTTGATCTTTTTATTTACCGTTTCGTTAGTCTCCCCGAAGAACTGCCGGCGCTCGGAGTGGCCGATGATCACGTAACGGCAGCCGGCGTCTTTTAACATTACCGGGGAAACCTCTCCGGTAAAAGCCCCCTCATCAAGCCAATAAACATCCTGGGCGCCTAACCCGATATCCGTTTCATTCAAAACTTCCGCCACTTCGCTTAAAGCGGTGAACACCGGGCATAAAACCACATCCACTTTGGCAAAATCCAGTTTAAATAATTCCCGCTTCAATCCATTAGCTAAATCAATGGCTTCGTTGATCGTTTTGTACATCTTCCAGTTTCCGGCAATGATCGGTTTTCTCATCTTATTTTTCGGTCAGCGCAGCAATCCCGGGTAAAGTCTTTCCCTCAAGAAACTCCAGGCTTGCCCCTCCTCCAGTTGAAATATGCGACATCTTGTTCTCTAATTTAAATTTGGCGATCGCCGCAGCGGTATCCCCTCCGCCGATGATCGAAGTGGTTTTAAGATTAGCAATAAACTTAGCCACCTCCTCGGTCCCTTTACTGAAAGCATCCATCTCAAAAATCCCCAGCGGCCCGTTCCAAACAATGGTCTTGGCGGATTTTAATTTCTCTTCGAATAATTTGATGGTCTGCGGGCCGATATCTACGCCGATCTTGCCGGCAGGAATATTTAAACCGGCGATTTCGGTTTTTGCCTGCGGGTCGATATTGTCCGCCACGACGTGGTCAACCGGCAAAACGATCTCTTTGCCTAATTTTTTAGCCTGGGCTAACATCGCTTTGGCTAACTCCAGCTTATCTTTTTCCAGGCGCGAATTGCCGATCTCCAAGCCCTGGGCTTTCAGAAAAGTGTAGGACATCCCTCCGCCCACGATAATCGCGTCACATTTAGGCAGCAGGTTTTCGATCATCCCGATCTTATCTGAGACCTTGGCTCCCCCTAAAATCACCACAAAGGGCTTTTCCGGATTGCTTACCGCCCCTCCGATATATTTAATCTCCTTCTCCAGGAGGAATCCGGCGGCGGACTTCAGGAAATGGGTCACCCCTTCGGTAGAAGCATGTGCCCGGTGCGCCGTGCCGAAAGCATCGTTGACAAAAATATCCGCCAGGGCGCTTAAGCCCTTGGCAAAACCGGCATCATTGGCCTCCTCTTCGGCATGGAAACGCAGATTTTCCAAAAGGATGACTTTTTCTTTTGCCTGCTCGATCTGCTTCTTTATCCCTTCGCCCACACAATCATTAAGGAATAAAACTTCCTGGCCGAGCAGTTCTTTTAAACGCGCGGCTACCGGTTTCAGGCTGTACTTTGCCACAACTTTTCCGTCGGGCCGGCCCAAATGGCTCATCAACACTATTTTCTTCGCCCCTTTTTCCAGGATATATTTCAGCGTGGGGAGAGTCGCCCGGATGCGCGTATCATCGGTAATCTTCAACTCGGCATCCTGCGGCACATTAAAATCCGCCCGCACCAATACCGTTTTATCTTTTAAATCCAGATCCTGTAAGGTTAGCTTGGCCATCACGATCCTTTCGGGAAAACTTAAGGAAAGATCCTCTTTATTTTTAGATAAAAAGGACCCTTCCTTTATTTTATAAACCCTTTTTTACAATATATTCGCACAGATCCACAACCCGGTTAGAATAACCCCATTCGTTATCATACCAGGCCAGCACTTTCACGAAATCATCCTGGATCACCTTGGTCAACTTGGCATCCAAAATGGAACTTAAAGTGCAGTGGTTAAAATCGATAGAAACCACCGGGTCTTCAGTATATCCGAGAATCCCTTTCATCGGGCCCTCGGCCGCCGCCTTAAACGCAGCGTTCAATTCTTCCGCCGTGGCTTTTTTAGCCAGGGCTACGGTCAGATCCACGATCGACACATTCGGGGTCGGAACGCGGATGGCAAAACCATCCAGCTTTCCCTTTAATTCCGGGATAACCAGAGAGATTGCTTTGGCCGCACCGGTAGAGGTGGGGATCATGGAAACCGCGGCAGCGCGTGAACGGCGTAAATCCGAGTGCGCCATATCCTGCAGTTTCTGGTCGTTAGTATAGGAATGGATCGTAGTCATCAACCCTTTGACGATCCCCCATTTATCCTGCATGATCTTGGCGACGGGGGCAAGGCAGTTGGTGGTGCAGGAAGCATTGGAGATCACGTGGTGGTTCTTGGGATCATATTTGGATTCATTGACACCCAGGACAATGGTGATATCCTCACCTTCAGCCGGAGCCGAAATAATAACTTTCTTCGCCCCGCCTTTGGTGATATGGTTTTCGGCGCCTTTTACCTCTTTACCTTTTTTATTTACTCCGTCCTTCTTGACGGTGAACAACCCGGTAGATTCGATAACGATTTCCACTCCGAGGTCTTTCCAGGGGAGTTCCGACGGATCCCTTTTACTTAAAACTTTAATTTCCTTGCCGTTAACTGAAATTACATCATCGGCAACCGCTTTAACTTCTCCGTTAAAGCGTCCGTGCACGGAATCATATTTAAGCAGATAGGCATTGCTCTTGGCATCGGTCAAATCGTTGACCGCCACCAGTTCAATGTCCTTGCTGTTTTTATCTAAAATCGCCCGGGCGACTAAACGTCCGATCCTTCCAAAACCGTTGATTCCCACTTTAACTGCCATTTTGATTCCCTCCTTTTAAAATTGTTGGTTATTTTCCGTATATTAGTTGTTATCGACAGCCGGTACTTTTTGGCCAGTGCGTATTTTTTTTGATTAATCTTTTACGGCTTTTAAATATTGCGCGGCTAATTCAGGCGAGGTTGGATCAAGATAAAAACCAGTTCCCCACTCAAAACCTGCGACTTGGGTAAGCTTTGGCATGATTTCCAGATGCCAATGGTAATATTCTACCCCGGCGTCCCCGTTAATCGGAGCAGAATGAATTATATAATTATATGACAAATTTACAAATACTTTTTTTAATTTTTCCAGTGTCTGCTTTAAGATCCTGGCCAACGCGGCGGTTTCCTCGTTGGAGATGTGGCAAAAATACCCGCTGTGCTGCTTAGGGAAGATCATGATCTCAAAAGGGAAACGGGAAACAAACGGGCAAAAAGAAATAAAATATTTGTTCTCTAAGATCACCCT
>CAINQO010000042.1 GCA_903852325.1 Candidatus Omnitrophota bacterium | reverse complement strand
GCTGCGCAACAACGCCTCTCCGCCGAAAAAAGAAATTAAAGTGGCTACCGAGGGGAAATGGGAAATTTGGTCGATTATCTCTTCTATTTCTCCAGCGCTCAACTCATCTTCGCCGGATTTAGATTGTTTCCCGGCGCAGCAATGCAGACAGGCGCATTGGCACCGGTAAGTCAGAGCCAAGTTTACCTTCAACAAACCCTGCCTGCTACTTTGCCCAGGATGCAGACAGAGCATTTTTAACGCCCGTAGCGCCTGCCTGTGGGAAGCCACACCCAGTTTTTCCCGGAATTTCAATCTATAACTGTTAAACCGATCAAAAAAATACATCTTTGAATATACGGGTTAACCGGCGTATCCGAAAACAAATACCACCAGGTTCATCCCGCCTCTCTTTCATATTTAAAATCCCGAATAGTATTTTGCATCGTTTAAGTCCCGTAAATCCTGTTCTTTGTATAACGATTGATAAAAGGAACGGCAGCGTTCATCATCAAGATAGAATAAGCTACGCCTTCCGGGTACCTTCCCCATAACCGGACCACCGCAGTAAGCAAGCCGCAGCCAAAACCAAAAATCAGCTGCCCCTTAACCGTTAAAGGAGCGGTCACATAGTCGGTGGCCATAAAAAACGCGCCTAGGATCAATCCTCCGCTGAGAATTGAAAATAACCAGTCGCCGCCGAACAGCCGGCCCCCTCCGAAAACATAAGCTAAAAAACCGGTAGTAAAAATATAGGTTACCGGAATATACCAGGAGATATACTTCTTGGCCAACAGGATAGCCGCTCCCGCTAACAGCGCCAGGATACAAACCTCGCCGATGCAGCCGGCATGCTTGCCCAGGAATAGATCCAGATACGTGATCTGCCCGAAAACCCTGCCTTCTTTAAGCAGCGCTAAAGGAGTGGCGCTGGTTACACTGTCGTAATTAAACGGCAGGGTAAAGACAAACATATATTTTGGCCAGCAGGCAGTTAAAAAAACTCGGCCGGCCAGCGCCGGGTTAAAAAAATTCTTTCCCCGCCCGCCAAAAACCTGTTTACCGATAATAATTGCAAATGCCGCCCCGGCAGCCGGCAGCCATAACGGCACTTCCGGCGGCAGGCAAAAAGCCAGCAATATCCCCGTAACTACCGCGGAGCCGTCAAGGATAGTGATCTTTTTCCTAAACCCTGCGCAAAAAATAAATTCCGCCAATACCGCGGCGGCGGCCGCCACTAAAATCACCCTTAAAGCCGCTATGCCGAAAATAACCACTCCGGCAATCCCGGCAGGGACAAGGCTAAGCACTACCGTCCACATCATCCGCGCAATAGGATCCTGTTTACGGGTACGCAGAAAGCCGGCAAGCGTAAAATTATTTCCCATTCTCAACCAGCGCTTTAATCTCCTGCGCCTTTTTCATTACCGCATTAATCACCGCCCGGCTGGAGACCGATGCCCCGGCAATCGCGCTGACCCCGGATAAATCCGCGCTATCCTGATGTGCGAACTGGCCGGTAAACTCCTTTTCCGCCACCCGCATCCCCAGACCCGGGGTCTCCTGCAAAGACAGGATCTTGACCGCGCAAAGCTTACCGTCGGTAAACATCCCCGCCAGGATTTGAATCTCACTGGAATATCCCCGGCCGCTAGCCTTAAATACAAAACCGGTTAATTTATCCCCACGGTCAAAGGCTTTGTAATACAGCGCCTCTTTTTCTTTATCTGGCTTAACCGGAACAAACTTTACCGCTGCAGGCATAACCTCCTGGAACTCCGCCTGGTTTTCCCGCGGCGCGGAATCAGAGGTTTTGGGGTTGCCCAGCCCCATCGCCGAAAAGAACGCGGCGGCGGCAAAAACGGATCCCAGGATCAAACCGCAGCGCCTAAGCACGGGAGAATTTATGCGGGCATTATTTTCCCTTAATTCAACCATTTGTCCTTGCGGTTAAATACCAGGCTGCCTAACCCCAGCAGGCTCAATAAACCGCCGACAGTGACCAAAATCAGAACTTGCGAGAATCTTTCGGCAAGCATACTGCTGATAAACATGAACAGAAGAAAACCCAGGTGCATCACAATTTCCAGGGAGCTGAAAATCTTGCCCAGCATCTCATTATCGCTGACATTGTGGATAATCGTATTGGAAGCGATCATGATCGGAGAAATGATCAAACCCAGGCTCAAAGAGAGGAACGCCGCGATAATAAAATTCGGGAAATAGTATATCCCTAAAGCGAAAACAACCAGCATCAAACCGCTGGCCACCAAGCAGGTGAAAATGACCTTATAATGAGAGATCCGCTGTCCGAATTTACCGTAGACCAAAGAACCGAGGAATAAACCGATCCCCAGGAACATCACCAAAAGCCCCAGGTCCTTGGTCGCCGAATGCAGCGCCTTTTGCACAAAAACGATCACCACCACATACACCGCTCCCAGCGCCGCCCAAAGCGCGAAAATTATCCCGGCGGTAAAACGGATGTCTTTTTTGCGGATAAAATAAAGCACCCCCTCCTTTACTTCCTGGAACATCGACTTGCGGATCACTTCCACGATATCCTTGCCGACATCCCTGAACTTCACCGCGGCAGTAAGTTTCTTGGTGATCAGAAAGATGCAAGTAGCCGAAATTAAAAAACTGAAGGAATCCAGGTAAAAGCCTATCTTTGGCCCCAGCCATTGCACCAGCACCCCGCTCACGCCGAACCCCAGGACCGCGGCGATCATTCCGGTAGTATTGACCAGGGAATTGGCGATCAGAAGGTCCTTTTTTTCTACCAGTTCAGGGATGATGGAAAGCTTTGCCGGGACAAAAAATCTGCCGATGGAAAAAACGATAAAAATGATCAGGTAAACCGGAACCAGATTTTTGGTGTAAAAAAGGAAAAAGGGGATGGTAAAAACCAGGATACTGCGCAGCAGGTCGCAAATGTACATTGTCCGGCGCCTGTCCCAGCGGTCCACGCAGGCCCCGGCCAGCGGCCCGATAAGGAATACCGGAATAATGGTAAAAGAAAGGATTTTGGCGATTTGCAGGGGGGAACCGGGAGCGCGCTGGTAGACAAAAGCGATTAAGGCCATCTGATCCAGCCTGTCCCCCAGCTGGGAGATGATCTGCCCGCTCCAGAGCAGGAAAAAATTGCGGGTTTTTAAAACTTCGCGGAATCTAGCCATAAAACGAGTGTTTAAGCACCATTAGGCAACCCCTTGAGGAGGCCTGAAGCGGGAATTTAAGCCGATGAGTGGAATCGAACCACCGACCTTGACTTTACGAAAGTCCTGCTCTACCAACTGAGCTACATCGGCATATATTGGAAAGTCCTGCTCTCGTCGAGAGGAATAGCTCCTCCGTCGAGTTGTTTATTTATTTACACATAAAATGCCATGCTACATTCACAATTTTATTCACAATAAACTAAGGCCCAATAAACCAACCTTTGGACATAAATTATACATGGATTATCCTTAAGGAGCAATAAGAATATGAATAGAGGCGAAACTTGGTTTTACCATCCAAACGCATCCAAGGCCAGTAAAAACAAGTTGTAAAAGATCCCTCCCCTATCTATAATAGACTTGTACTTAAAGGAGGAAAAAATGAAAACCAAATTTAACGTTTGGATATTAGAACATAGCCCTATCTTTAGTTTCCTCAAAAAATGCATTACTTACATTGTTATAGCTTTATTGGTAACAGTAGCTCTTTATTATTTCCAATTCATCGCATGGCCTTTGATTAAAATATGCCTAAATCCCCTGTTTGCTTCCAACACTGCAGCGATTAAAGGAATGGGACCAAAAACAATGTTTGAGGCTATGCTTAATGGTGCTAATTTTGCTATTGCATACATTTCACTTCTTTTGGCAATAACTGCTATATTGGTAGGCTATCTTATTTTCTGGTGGGGCCGAAAGTTAGATATCCTTAGAGAATGTAATAGAGACTATGAAATATTTAAACAAAATGCCGCTTTACAAGCACCTCTTATAACAGCGAAAATTTTTGTTATAGATGAACGCTACAGTGAAGCTTGGGAAGAAATAGAAGATTTACGCGAAAATTTTAGCTATGAAGTCCCCTTGTACAAGGCAAGAATTTTAATGGGGCAAAAACATGGGGATTATGTCTTTCCAGTGGTAATGAAACTTTTAAACAAAGCGCTTCTTTTCCCTGGAATTACAACCGAAATTAAATCTATAATTTTTAGAGAAATTAGTAGAGCATATTTACAAGAAAAAAAAGATTATGGAAAAGCTTTAGAATATGCAGAAATGGCAATTAAAGAAAATTATACCCATTGGTCGGCTTATAATGCTAAGGCATTGGCCTTAAGACACCTGGGTAATTTAGATGATGCCATTAAAATCTTAGAAGAATGCATAAAAGGCAATAATAAGTACGATGTTGCATGCTATAATTTGGCTTGTTATTATACTCTAAAAATGGAGGGGGAAACAGAAGCGAATAGAATATTGAATTTCAAAAATGAAGCGATCTCTAAATACCAAAGGGCCATAACTCTTCAACCCAAAAATAAGGATTATTCAAAGACGGATCGCGATCTAAGATCAATCTGGGAAGATATTAAAGATCTACAACCTTAAGCATAAATAAAAAGGGCTATCTCTAAAAGATAGCCCTTTTTATAGAAACATATATTTTAATTTTACCAAGAATCTCTTTCCATTATCCTCATTTTACTCACCTCGCAGTTAAAGTATACCTTAAAAACAACATCAAAATCAATACTAAATAAAATTACAAAGAAAGCGTTTTCTTATAGTAACAAGGCTAAATCTGAGAAGCAACAAAGGATGCGGTTGATTTGGAATACAATCATTGTATATACCATATTCATCCTAGTCAATGATTATTTTATACTGTTAATATAGTTTTGCAAATAGCTAAAATC
>CAINQO010000041.1 GCA_903852325.1 Candidatus Omnitrophota bacterium | reverse complement strand
GATGCGCAGTTTTATAATATTTACGGCCAAACTGAAGCTAATTCATCCACTTATTTTCCGGTTAATGATATTCTTGCGGATGATGCGGTTGTCATTCCCATAGGTAAACCGTTTCCAGGTTTTGAGGTATTTGCCTTGGATGAAAACGGCAGGAAAATTAGCGCAGCCGGAGAAAAAGGAGAATTGTATGTCGAAGCGGACACAGTCGCCTCCGGTTACTGGAAAGATCCTGGAAGGACCAGGGAGAAATTTGTCAGAAATCCGTTAAAACCGGAAGCAGATAAATTTATTTACAGGACCGGAGATATTGTTAAGTTAGATGATAAAGGTAACTATGTATTTTTAGGCAGAGTTGACCAGATGATTAAAAGCCGGGGATACCGGATAGAGATCGGAGAAATTGAAACAGTCTTATCCAGCCATCCCCTGGTCAAAAGTGCCGTGGTAGTCCCCATCCCGGACGAGTTGATCGGCAATAGAATCGCGGCAGTTATCGTCCCTTCCAAAGAGAGCGTGGTAAAGAAAGAAGATATATTGCGGTACTGCGCTAAGCAGCTTCCGAAGTATATGATTCCGGAGACGCTGGAGTTTCAAGACGCTTTACCGATGACTTCTTCCGGAAAGGCGGATAGGAAAAAGTTGCTGGAATTGATGCAAAAAGGTAAAAATTAACCGGAGATAAACTGATGGATGATAAAAAATTGTCTGTTGAACGCCTTGATTTCTCTGCTTCGGACAGCGTAGCCGAGATACTGGCTGCGGCGTATACCGATGATCCGGTGCATATCTGGGCTATGCCTAGGGAGGCTACCCGTTTGTCCGATGCGGTTTTATTTTTTAAATTTTATTTTAAAATAATACCGCTTTGCGGCCAGGAGTTTATGGTAACTTCAGATCGTTCGGCTGCCGCGCTCATATATTTAATACGTCAATCCAATAGCCCTGATTGTAAAGGGATGCGTCATTTTCCACCTATGCTTGGCAACCTGTCCAAAATGAAAGGATATTTGCAATGGATCGAGGGTTTTAGGCCGAAAGTAGACCATTATTATATTGAGTTTATCGGGTGTTTGCCCGGCAAAAGGTCGAAAGGCATAGGCTCATTTCTTTTAAAAAACATATTGGCAAAAACCGATCGGGAAAATATTCCCGTCTGGACCTGGTCTTCTAATCCGTTGAATTTATCTTTCTACCGTCGCTTAGGCTTTGAGATAGGCGGTCAGTTTCGTTACAGCAAAGATGCGCCTCCGATTACGCCTGTTTGGCGTCCATCTGCACTTGAAAGTAGAGAAAATAATGGGCTAGGTCAAGATTGACTATTTCAAAGAAAGGGCTATTAGAAGTTATCAGCAAGTTTATAGGTGTGCTTTTTGACTAAGTAGGAGCAATTAAATGGATAAGAAAGAATCGATGTTGTCTCAATTAAAAGCTGATTTGTTGCTTATACATCCACCAGCCCGGGGCCGTCTGAAGGTAAATCATTTACTATCGTTAATCTCGGTATTGTATTAGCCCAGAATAAGAAGCGGGTGCTTTTGGTCGATGCGGATATGCGTAAGCCGCGCCTGCACACTGTTTTTAACAAAGAGAATGAGGTGGGCTTAAGTAACTTTCTTTCTGTTCAGGCAAAACTTGAGGAAGTAATTCAGCAAACGGGTATTGAGCATCTGAGTTTCATCCCCGGAGGATTGATTCCTCCTGATCCTTCAGAGTTATTGGATTCGAATAAAATGAAAGAACTGCTTACTTTAGCGCGCGCAAAATTCGATTTTGTCTTGATCGATACTCCGCCAATGGCCATTCTTGCGGACGCGATCATTGTTTCCCGACTGGTGGACGGAGTAATCATGGTGGCGGAAGTCGGCAAAACCTCCCGGAACGCCTTTACCCATGTTTGTAAAATCCTTAAAGATGCCAAGGTCAGGCTGCTGGGCGCATTCTTGAATAAGGTATCCATTAATTCCCCCGACCATTATTATTATTCTACTTACTATTCGCACTATGCGCCGCAGGACAGCTTTCCGAAACCCAAGACACCCTAATGCCGCTTCCAGCATTGCAAAAACGCTGCTTGCCAAATCTGCAAATTTAAGTTAGAATAATTGCACTTTAAAAACAATTCGGGCCATTAGCTCAGCTGGTAGAGCAGGACACTCTTAATGTCAAGGTCGTTGGTTCGACCCCAACATGGCCCACTTTATTTTTAAACCGCTTCGTCGAACCAAAAAGGGGCGCGGGGAAAGAATTTCCCCGCGTAGTTGGGGTAACAGCTACCCGCCAGGGTTTGTGGCGGGGAGCGCCATAGGGGCAGAGCCCCTTGGGGAGTCCGAGCGTTAGCGAGGACGACAGGTTCGACCCCAACATGGCCCACTTTTTTTATCTGTTCCATCGAAACAATCACTCCTTCCACAAAGTGTTGAAAAACTACGAAGTATTAGAGCATACCGCGGATATCCGGCTTAAGATCAAAGCCTTAACTCTCAAGGGTTTATTTAAGCAAGCCTGCCTGGCAATAACCGGCGTGTCCGCCGAAAAAGAAAAACTCCTTTATCCTGAAAAACATAAAATTGTCGTCACCCAGAAAGCAGATAATCTGGAAGAGCTTTTTGTGAACTGGGTCAATGAATTACTGTCTTTGTCCTCGGCGGAAGGCCTGATTTTTGAGGATGTTAAAATTATCCGGGTTAACGAAAAATTCATCGACGCGCTTGCCCTGGGAAGGGATGCCAGGAATTATAAGGTAAATGTGGAGATTAAAGCGGCGACCTACCATGAGCTTAAAGTCGGCAAGACCGGCCTTTTTTGGCAGGCAGAGGTGATCTTAGATGTCTGACCTTGCTTTAGAAAAGATCGACGATTACCGCTGGCGGATTCCTAAAAGTTATAAACCGGGGATGCGGGTGCCTGGCATAATTTACGCCAGCGAAAAATTATTGAAAAGCATCTATCAGGACAAGGCGCTGGAGCAGGTGGCCAATGTTGCTTTTTTGCCGGGGATCCTGAAAGCTTCGCTGGCCATGCCGGATGTGCATTGGGGGTTCGGATTCCCGATCGGCGGGGTGGCCGCTACCGATATAGAGGAGGGCGGAGTAATCTCTCCCGGCGGAGTAGGCTATGATATAAATTGCGGAGTGAGGCTGCTTAAAACTAATCTGCAGTACGATGATATTAAAGACCGGCTGGAGAAGCTTACTTACCGTTTATTTTCCGATGTGCCCGCCGGGGTTGGCTCCGAAGGGAATATAAAAGTCGGGATAAAAGAAGAAAAAGAAATATTGCTTAAGGGCGCCCGTTGGGCGGTAGAAAAAGGATTCGGCACGGAAGAAGACCTCGAATGCACGGAGGAAAACGGCCAGATTCCCGGAGCAGATCCTTCGGCAGTTTCGGAGCGGGCTTTTCAGAGAGGCCGGGCGCAATCCGGGACTTTGGGTTCCGGAAATCATTTTCTGGAAGTGCAGGTTATCGACCAGCTTTATGACCGGGAGGCTTGCGATACGCTGGGCCTTGATTTAGGCCAAGTAATGGTGATGATCCATACCGGCTCGCGGGGGTTTGGTTATCAGATTTGCGAGGATTATTCGCGTAAGATGATCCAGGCGCTGGCAAAATATAAGATCAATCTCCCGGACAGGCAGCTTGCCTGTGCTCCGGTTACTTCGGATGAGGCAAAAGCTTATTTGGGAGCGATGCGCTGCGCGGCAAATTATGCCTGGGCAAACCGCCAGTGCCTGATGCATCTGGCCCGACAGGCATTCGAGCGGGAATTCGCTTCTTCCTGGCAGAAACTGGGGATGTTTCTGATCTATGATGTCGCCCACAACATCGCTAAAATCGAAAGACATAAAATCGACGGTAAAGAAAAAATGCTTTGCGTGCACCGCAAAGGAGCGACCCGGGCTTTCGGTCCGGGCCATCCGGATATTCCGCAAAGATACAAAAAAATCGGCCAGCCCGTAATCATCCCCGGGGATATGGGAAGAAATTCCTATTTACTGGTGGGGACGGAGCAGGCGATGGAGGAGACTTTCGGCAGCACCTGCCACGGCGCCGGCAGGCTGCAATCGCGTACCGCCGCCTCCCGGTCGATAAATTCAGATATGTTGTTGAAAGAACTGGCATCTAAAGGTATAATAGTTAAAGCTTCCGGCCGCAATACTTTAGCGGAAGAGGCCCCCGCCGCTTATAAAAACGTAAACGATGTGGTGGATGTGGTACATAACGCCGGGATAGGAAAAAGAGTCTGCCGGATGCGCCCCTTAGGGGTAATCAAAGGTTAAAATCTTATGCTGGATATAAAATTTATCAGGGAAAATCAGGATTTAGTAAAACAGGCGGTCAAGAACCGGGCATTAAAAACCGATATCGACAGCGTCATTAAGCTTGACGATGCGCGCCGGAAAGCCTTAAGCGAATACGAAGAGCTGGCATCTTTGCGCAATAAAGCCAATGATGAGATCGGCGTCCTACTTAAAGAGAAAAAAGACGCTAAGGCCAAGATTGCCTCAATGAAAGAGATCTCCCGCAGGTTCGGAGAACTGGAGGCGCAGCTAAAAGAGCAGGATGCGGAATTGAACAAGCTGCTTCTCAATATCCCTAATGTGCCGCATGAAAGTTTACCGGTGGGGGACCCTTCCCAGAATAAAACCGTGCGTACCTGGGGAGAAGAGAATAAACTGAAATTCAAGCCTTTAAATCATATTGAGATTTGCCAGAACCTCGATATCGTGGACTTTAACCGGGCGACCAAGATCACCGGTTCGAATTTCATCCTGTTTAAGGGGTGGGGAGCAAAATTAGAGCGCGCCCTGATCAATTTTATGCTCGATTTGCATACGAATATGCACGGCTATACCGAGATTTTTCCGCCTTTTCTGGTCAACCGGGCTTCCATGCAGGGCACCGGCCAATTACCGAAGATGGAAGAGGATATGTATAAATTAAAGGATGACGATCTTTATCTTATTCCTACCGCTGAGGTCCCGCTGACTAATATGTTCCGCGATGAAATACTGGATGAAGACGCGTTGCCGGTTTGTTATGCCGCTTATACCGCCTGTTTCAGGAGGGAGGCCGGTTCTTACGGCAAAGACACTAAAGGCTTGATCCGCGTGCACGAATTCGATAAAGTAGAGATGGTTAAATTTGTAAAACCGGAAAATTCTTTCGAGGAACTGGAAAAGCTGGTGGCTAATGCCGAAACGGTGCTGCAGCTTTTGGGCTTGCGCTATCGGGTAGTGATGCTGGCCACGCAGGATCTAAGTTTTTCCGCCAGCAAGTGCTATGATTTGGAGGCTTACGCGCCGGGAACCGATAAATGGCTGGAAGTGTCCAGCTGCAGTAACTTCGAAGGTTTTCAGGCCCGTCGGGCGAATATCCGGTTCCGCCGCAAAGAAAATAAAAAAGTGGAATTCGTGCATACTTTAAACGGTTCCGGGGTGGCTTTGGCCCGTACCGTCGTCGCTATTTTAGAGAACTATCAACAGGAGGACGGTTCGGTCCTGGTTCCTAAGGTCCTGCAGCCGTATTTAAATGGCCAAGAAAGAATTTCCTGATAAACAGGCAGCAAAGCCCCAGGAGAAGGAGAAGCCCGCCGCCAATGAAGGAGGCGCCGGGGGGCTTTTAGGGGATTTTTCCAGTAAAATCTCCGGGCTAACCAGCAAACTTTTCGGGATATTTAAATTTATTCTGGCAATTATCCTTTTGCCCCTGTTGTACTCCACGATCGTTTCTTTTATTAATGAATTCAGCCAGATCGATACGGGTTTGCAGAGGATCTTTTACTCCGGAGTCGCCAGCTTCCTGGGGATTTATCTGTTTATCTGGGAACCGGCCGTAATCTACAATAAAGGGCACCGGCTCATGGAGGTAACTTTCAGTTTTTTCAAGCCCATGGTCAACGTGGCGCCTTTCCTCCTGCCGATATATACGATCTTTATTTTTATTATTTACGGCATATTGTCATTTTGGGTCAGGGGCAGCTGGCTGATTCAATATGCGCTTTTCCTGATCGGGTTTACCGGTATCCTGCACCTGGTTTTTGCTTCTAAAACAATCCGCTCTAAAAAGGGGGATTTTCTTAAGGCCAATTACATCTTTAGTTCCTGTTTCATTTTTATTCTAAACTTGAGCCTCATGGCTCTAGGCCTCAGTTTTATTTTTGAAAGATTTTCCTTTGTTAATTTCTGCAATGTTTCCTTTACCACATTCCAGAATATTTTACAGGCGGCATTTAAGCAGCTGTTTATGTTTTAAGTGCCATATGTTTTTCAGCTATCCGCAGGAAGATATTGTTAAGATAGCCGGGAAAATATTTTATAATCTCTAAGGAAGAGGTAACAGTCCGCCACGGTACTTGGCGGACGTCATAGGGGAAACCTGGGTTTCCCCTATGGAGGAGCCGAGCCCCAATAGTTGTTTGGCGAGCGACTTTGGTGGGGTGGCAGAGTGGTCTAATGCGGCGGTCTTGAAAACCGTTGTGGGCGTAAGTCCACCCAGAGTTCGAATCTCTGCCCCACCGATTTTCAACCTTTGGCGAGCGATTGATAGCGAAGTGCTTTTAACAGCTATCCGCGAAGCGGACTGTCAGTGATAAATAATTTAAGCTAAGGAAGGGGTAACAGGCGCGGGAGATCTAATAGTTATAATCCCGCGCCGCCATAGGGGAAACCATGGGTTTCCCCTATGGAGGAGCCGAGCCCCGATATATGTTTGGCGAGCGACTCTGGAGGCGTCGCATAGCTGGTTGAGTGCACCGGTTTCGAAAACCGGAATGGTCGTAAGGCCATCGGAGGTTCGAATCCTCCCGCCTCCGTTGTTTTTCGTTCTAAGCTAATTCTATTTTTGCGAGAGGAAGGGGTTACAGACACCGCCTTAGGCGGTGCCGCCATAGGGAAACGTAGTTGTTCCTTATGGAAAGCACGGCTTCGCTGAAAATAAGTATTTTAAATTTGATATAAGTTTAAAAAGTTTAGGAAGGGGTGACAGCCCGCCACAGTTTTTTGGCGGGCGCCATAGGGAACCTTACGGGTTTTGTTTTTTCGTTCTAAACTAAATTTCATTTTGCGAGAGGAAGGGGTGACAGGCCACGCCGCTGGCGGGGCCGCCAGAGGGGAAACCATGGGTTTCCCCATGGGGAGGGAGCCCTCTAATCTGTCTCGCGAGCGACTTTGGAGAGGTGGCTGAGTGGTCTAAGGCGCGCGCCTGGAAAGCGCGTGAGCTGAAAGGCTCCCAGGGTTCGAATCCCTGCCTCTCCGAATTAATTTTTACGATAGAGTTGAAATTCCCTCACGAAGTCCACAATTCAGCACTAAACCCTATATTTCCCTAAGACATACAGAAACACTTATTCACACACAGTCTCACTTATTATCACAGATAATATATGTCTCTTTAGGTAAAAAACGTGATGAAAACGTGATTTTTTTGAGGGCATCTACTTGATTTTATGTTTTTATAATATATACTTATAGCAGATTTAATTAATTAAAAGTTGGAAGTAACCTAAGGGTTCGTGCAGATACATTGTT
>CAINQO010000040.1 GCA_903852325.1 Candidatus Omnitrophota bacterium | reverse complement strand
CCCCGTTACGGATGAAAATCACTTTGTTATTAAGGATCTTTAAAACCTGAAAATCACCCACCATGTCCCCGATGCCGACTACCTGGGTGTTAACAATCGCAAAAGACCTTCCCAGTTTATCATAAATTATCCCCTCGAGGCTCAACCCCTGCTGCGTAGTCTCCTTTTCCTTATCCAGCTTCAACAGGCGGCCCTCAGGGGTAACCAGGGGGATAAAAGGATTGCGTTTCCCTTTTGCGTCGTAGGCAAATTCCCCCTGGGCGTATCCGCGGCCCAGGATCACGCAAAATAAAATCAACAGCCAGAAAGAAAATTTTTTATTTGGTAACATAGGTTTTTAAGACCAGATTGATCTTCTGTTTCATGTAATCCGGGAGCTGGGTGGAAATATCCACCTCCTCCACCTGCATAAAGATCCGCGAACCCTCCACCGCCTGGATGAATTTTCCCAGGTTATGGTAATCACCGGACATTTCCAGGTTAATCAACATCGGCGTAAGTTTTCCCTGCCCGGGGTCAAGCTTATTTTTTTCTTCCGTCCGCACCGGCCGGATCTGGGTGATAGCGATATCGTATTTATTGGCGGCCCGGGAAATCTCCTGCAGCAGCTCGGAGATCCTGCTTTCACTGACGATCCGGGTTGAAGGAGAAGATTTTCTCTCTCCCCCCTGGGGGCCATTCTTGGCTTGACGCATATTTTCCAGCCCGCGGTTAAAGTTCTCCAGGTCAGCGTTAAGCTTGGAGATTTTTGTCTCCGCGCGCCTTATTCCCGCTTTCTGGGCTTTAAGAATGAAAGCGCTGTCGGCATAGACAAAGAAAAGGAGAAAGATTACGATCAATATTTTCTTTTGCTTGTCTAATTGAAGGTTCGCCAAATCCATTTTATCCTTTGCCTATCTGGGCTTTAAATTCCCGGTCAATACGAAATCGGCGATATCGTATCCGCCGACGGTCCTTTTCTGGATTTTACCTAATTCAAAACCGGAGCAATCTTTGGAAAACTCCGGGTCGGTTTTTAAGCTATCCATGAGTTTATCGATCAAGCTGATCTCTTCCTTCTGCAGGGAAATAACCGAGCCCTGGATAGTAATGCTCCTGGCGTTAATGGTTATATCGTTAAACCAGACCCCGGAGGGCAGCTCCAAACTTAAAATATTCAGTTTCTGCGCCCAAAGCACCCGCTGCCGGGAGAGCTGCGAGACAACCGCCGAATCCCCCCCTCCAGCCGGGGAAGCTTCCCCGTTAAATTCATCCAGGGCTTTCCTTTGCTGCGCCAGCCCCTGCCACCGGCGGTTTAAAGAAGCCAGCTTGCCGTTCCTGGACAGGGAAAGCGCGACAAAATAAAAATGCGCCAGAATAAACAGGACCAAAACCAAACCGATAGCGTAAACGAATATCTGGTCCTGCGCTAAGACCTGAGGATTGGCAACCTGAACCGCCTCAGGGGCGCGCCCCTTGGTTTTGACCCGTAATTCTTCCGGTAATAAGTTTATCTCGATCATCTTTTAGCGCAGCGCTAACCCCACCGCGACATTAAACTGCTCCCTGGATTTATCCAATTTCTGCCGGTCGACGGACTCAGGGATGACGATTTGCTTAAAGGGGTCCCAGGTTTCTACCGGGATCCCTAAAAAAGCGCCCAGCATTTCTTTTAAGCCGTTTATTTTACAGGCGCCCCCGCTCAAAAATATTTTCGATACGCTGGCGGTATTCTGGCTTTCATAATAGTCGAAGGAAGTGCGGATTTCCGAAGCCAGGTTCGCCAGGACGCTTTCCACGGAAGACTTAATTTTGTCGGCTTTGTCTGCGGGAGGATTGACCTTTAACTCCTCCGCCGCCTTAAAATCAAGCTCGAAGGTATCCATCAGTTTCTTGGTAAAGTTCCCCCCTCCGGAATGAATGTCCCGGCTTAAACGCACCAGGCCGTTATCCAGGATATTTACGTTGGTGATCGTCGAGCCGATATTCAAAAGACAGGTCGTTTTATGGTTCTGGGCCGCGCCGGCTTCCGGATTCTGGTTCTGCCCCGCCGGCTGGCCGTTGGCCTCGGGCTTATTCTCCCCGGATTCGCTCTTGGAATAATTAAAACTGAAAGCGTTGACTAAAGCCAGGGAGTCGATATCGATGAGATTGGGCCTTAACCCGGCATTTTCCAGGAGCTTGATCCTTTGCAGGACGGCTTCCTTTTTTATCGCCGCGATCAAAACCAGCATCTTGTTCTCCGGCAGGTCATCCCTGAGGATCTCGGCGTCCAGGTTAACTTCGTTGACCGAAAAAGGAATGTGTTTCTGCGCCTCGAATTTAAGCGCCCCTTTTAATTCATTCTTATTCATGCGCACGAAATTAACGTAACGGATAACGGTCGCCACCCCGCAGAAAGAAATATTCACCAGGTCCGCCCCCTGGTCGTGTTTTATTTTTCTTAACAGCTCCGTCGGGTCAAGCTGGCTCTCCTGCATTTCAAAACCCGCCAATTCCACGGCGCTGCCGGTGAATTTTAACTTTACGCACTTGACCGCCTGGGTGCCGATATCCAGGCCGAAACTGAACCGTTCTTTGGAGCGGGGCCGCATTTTAGCAAAAATATTTTTCATTAAATCCTCTTCCCCTAATCTTTCTCGCAACTCTGGGCCATGATCAACCCGCCCGTAGAAACCGCATATACGGTCTTACCGGTAAGCTGGCAATTGACCGGAGAAGCGGTGCAGTTATAACCGGTAGCATCCAGGCGCTGACAGTCATACTCATAACCGCGCACGGCGTTGGCCGCCAGGTAATCCCGCTCCAGGTACGGCGGGTCACTTTTGGTCAACAGGTCGATGTTGGTCGGGTAAACATTCTTGTTGTCTTTGGCGTAATTTTCCATGGCGGTGGAGAAAAGCTTAAGATTGACCTGCGCCAAGGACTGGTTCTGCACGATATTATAAATGACTATCCGGTGGACCACCATGCGTAATAATAACGCGCTCAGCGCCACCACGACCATAATAGTCACAAAACTTCTGGCTTTACGATTGACCATGTTTTAGCTTTAATTAAAATTCTTAAAATCCGTATCTCCGGATGAGGAAGTATCGCTGCGCAGCAGCTTTGCCCCGGTGACAATCTGGTAGTTGTGGTCCGCCAGCACCGGATTAACCGCGATCGCCCGGACATCATATCCGTCCGGGGTTATGGCGCCCAGCTGAAAACGGTAATTCCCTACCGGGCCGGCGGTGATAAAATCCTCCGTAGCATATTTGCCTTTGACCAGGAACTCCATATTATCTTCATCGGCCGGGGCATATACCCCGGTATGCGCGGAAGCGTATATTTCAAAACTCGTCGCGATGGCCTTAAGGTTTGCCTGGGTATTCATTTCGTTGGCCATCTTTCTCAGCTTTATCCCCTCCAAAGCCACGATCGACAATAACAGCGAAACGATAAACACTACGATCATTATTTCGATCAAAGTGAAGGCGGATTTCTTTCTTTTCATTTTTATTTATCTTAGCACAAAGCTAAGGATTGGCAATCATTTTTTATTATAATTTGAAAAGATAAGCCCTTGCCCGGCAAGTGATTAGGGCGGATGGAGTTTTTGCTGCTAAACTCCGGGATAACTCTTAAAAAACAATAAAAAAAATGGGGAAGAAAATTTCTTTTCTTCCCCATCCTGATACCTTAAAACCTGCCCCTAATTACGGCGCGGGAGCAGCATAAGGCGTCTCTGTAATTACCCCACCGGTAGTTACAGAGAATGTCGTATCCCCGGCTGTCGCACTTGCTGGAGTAGCGGTCAAAGTATACCCGGTAGCAAGCAATCCAGAGCAATCATAAACATATCCCTGGACAGGAGCAGCTGCTGAACTGGCACACAAAACCGTTGCTGGAGCAATATACGGTGCGATTGCGGCAGCCCCAACCGGATAAGCGCCATTGTGCCCGGTAGCAAAAACTTCTGCTGCCGTGGACAAAGCGCGAATGTTGGCTTTGGCTGCTGCGGTATTAGCCGTTCTCTTGGCGCTTAACAGGTTCGGTATGGCAATGGCGGCCAAAAGAGCGATAATGGCTACGACGATCATGATTTCGACGAGCGTAAAACCTTTTCTATTCATTACGAATAACCCCCTTCCCAGGGTAAGATTTTCTTTTGCCGTCCACTAAAAGCTAACTCTTATCTCGGTATCCAATAAGTATGACTAATAAAATAAGAAGCCAACTTGTTAGCTAACACCAAAAGATCCCCTATGTATCCATAACAATTGTAACACTTTAGGTTAGCATTGTCAAGAAGAAAAGAAAAGGCGGGTGCTCTGTATTTTTAGTGAAGGAGATCTCTTTTTGCGGGTTTACTCCCTGTTTTTTATTTTCTTCTGGGCGATGCCCAGGGCGACCCTTAAGGAGCCCTTCAGAGCATCGTCATTCTGTTTAGGCACGAATGAACTTACCCCTAATTCCTGAGCGCCTTTAATATTCTGAATATCCGGGTAAGCGGTAAACATCACTACGGGCAGCTCTTTATCGAATGTCCTTATTTGCGTTAAAACCTCGATCCCGTTCATATCCGGCATCATGCAGTCCAGGATGACGATATCCGGAGGATCCTGTTTTATCTTATCCAAAGCTTCCTTACCGCAGCGCGCTAAAACCGGCAGATACCCCCACTCAATGATGGATTCATTCAGCAGAACCAATAAATCCGGTTCATCATCAACGATCAGGACCTTTATTTTGTCCATCCGCCCCTCCTTCACCTGAACATTCCTTTATATTATACCCCAGAAACCCGGGAAGCGGTATAGATATATTTTAACCGGCTTTTGCCGGTGCCGGTAACGTTATGCCGGGTTTGCGGCGGAATATAGATAAAGACGTTTTTCCCTATCTTCACCCTTCCTCTTTTACCGTAAGTTACCAGGCCGCTTCCTGCGGCGACGTAAATAACCTCTTCGCTGGGCCCGGTATTATGCTCTCCGATAGACTCACCCGGCTTCAAAACCACATAACCGCTGCGCAATCCGCTTGTTTTTTGGGAATCCCCGAAAAGGCGCAGGAATCTTTGCTTCCCTTCAGGATAAATGAAAAAAACTTTTTCCTTTTTTATTTTAGCTTCCGGCATTAAGCATCCTCCCCATGGTGATCTAAATGCAGGTGCGGGTGGATATGGACCTTGTCTTTATGTTTATGGCGGTGGATGTGCACCAGGTTATTCTCCTGAAGCAGCTGGGTATCGGTTAAAATGGTTTCCGCCGGGCCGGACTTAACGATCTTTTTCTGGCGGCCGAAAACATAAACCGTATCCGCAATCTCCTCGACAATATGCAGGTCATGGGTAGCGGTAATGATCGTTTTGCCTTCCGCATTGGCTTGGATAAGCAGGTCGATGATGTTGCGGGTGACCAGAGGATCAAGCCCCGCGGTAGGCTCATCTAAAATGAGCACCTGCGGATCGATAATCAAAGTGGAGGCGATGGCGACCTTGCGTTTCTCCCCGATGCTTAACTGGTGCGGGGAACGCTCAAGCAAATCCTCGATATTTAAAGCGGCAATCAGCATCTCCAGGCGTTTTTGGATCAGCCCCTTTTCAAAACCCAGGTTCAGCGGGCCGAAAACAATGTCCTCTTTCACTGTCGGGCAGAATAACTGCACCTCGGAATTCTGGAAAATAAAACCCACCTGGCGGCGGAACTCCTGGGAGAATTTGGCGTCGGTAAAAATTTTTTCGTTCAATTCTTTCCCGCGGAAGCAGACCGACCCTTTATCGGCAAAGATCAACGCGTCCAGTAATTGCAGGAAGGTAGATTTACCGGCGCCGTTAGCCCCGATAATGCAGATCTTTTCTCCTGAGCTGATCCGGATATCTACCCCGCACAGCGCCGGATACCGGCCCAAATATGAAAAATACACCTGGTTGAGTTCAAAAATCAGATTATCCATAAAATTAAAATAACCGCAGCCAGCCATCCCAAGTCCCTGCCCCGGGCCCTAAAATCACTCCAGGCCAGGTCCTCACCCCGGTACCCCCGGGAAAGCATGGCCTTGTACACTTCCTGATTGAGCAGTAAAGAATAATTCCAGAGGGAAACGATATTCCAGGCGACCAACCGCTGCCCTGGGCGGTAACAGATCACGCTGCCCACCCTGCTCTTGATCCCTAAATAAGTATTCTGGATTATCTCGATAAACAAAAAAATATACCGGTAGCTCATCCCCAGGGTCATCACAAAAATCTGCGGGACTTTAAAGATGCGTAAAACCTTGAGCAGTTCAAAATGCCGGGTGGTGATGTTCAAGAGCACGACAAAAGAAACACAGGTCAGTACCCGCATGACAAAAATCAGCGCTCCAAACAGCCCCTGGCTGCTGATCACCAATTTTATCCCCAGGAAATACCCGCTCCACAGCGGGTCTCCCGGGCCAAACAGCGCCGGCAGGCCGATGCACAGGGAGAACAGCGGGATAAACACCCAGGTGCGCAGTAAAAAAAATCCCGGCCCGACTTTAGAAATCAGCACCAGCAACAGACAGATGCCGTACAGAAAAAAAAGCGTGTGCAGGTCGCAGGCAATCAGGGTTTTGAGAAGGAGCAGAAGAAAACCGGTAATTTTTACCCGGGGATCCAGGGATTGCAGGAACCCGTTTTGCAGGGCAATCTCCTGGGAAAAAATCGCCTCGCGCAAGAATGCCAGGGTGCCGACGATCGAACGTTCGATAAAATTATTCGCTTTCATCCCTTTTATTTAGGCGGATATTTTCCGCAGCAGAATTTCTCCCCTTCCGGACAATAACCCAGAGCCTCGCATTTGGCTCCGGCTTCCGCAAAAACTGCCGGCAGCTTCTCAAGGCAGATGGATAACATCCTGTCGGCAAGCGCGCGGATCTCCCATTGCGCGCGGGCGCAGCAGCGGTGCGCGAAAAAATGCAGTAACTCCCGGCAGTTCATCGTCACGACAATCTTAGTTTCCGCCGCCTGCGGCAGGGCAAAACGCGCGTCCTGATTAGCGGTTTCACCGCTCAAGTTATCCTGGCCCAGGTATTGCGATAATTTAGTGTAACTTTGCTGGATAGCGGCCATCAAGCTTTCAAATTCTTTTTTTGCTTCCGGATTCCCCTCTATCGACGGAGGGATAATATAATCAAAATCTTTTTCTTTAACGTAACGCTGGCTTTGCTGGGAATAAGAAGCCAGGCGGTGGCGTACCAACTGGTGGGTCAGCGCCCGGGAAACCCCCTGGATGGCAAAGCTGAATTTTACATGCTCTAAGGGGCTCTGGTGGCCGGAGGCAACGATCTTTTTGACAAACTCTTCCTGCTTTTTTAGATCTGCCCCCTCATCCATAAAAAAATCTCCGGCAAATTTTTCCGAATAGCATTGCCGGCAGGCCGCGTAAATAAGCGCGATCGCGTTTTGGCTCACTTCCAATAATTGCACATCCAAATTAACTTTTGCCATTTAAGTCCCTCGTTTTTTTAAGATAAATACTTATCCGCCATATAGGAGCTGCGCACGTAAGGAGCGCTTTGCACATGCATGAAACCTAACCGGAGGGCTTCTTGCGCATAATCCGCGAACTGTTCCGGCCGGATATATTCTTTGACCGGGTAATGCTGCCGGCTGGGAGACAGGTACTGGCCGATACTGAGCAGGTCACATCCTTTTGCCCGCAAGTCCCGCATCACACTGATCACTTCCTCCGTTTTTTCACCCAGCCCCAGCATGAGCCCGGATTTAGTCTTTAACTGCGGGTCCATTTTTTTTACCAGGGAAAGGAGTTCCAGGGAACGCGCATAATCCGCTCCCTGGCGCACGGCCGCATAAAGCGCAGGCACTGTTTCCAGATTATGCGCCAGGATCTGCGGCCGGCTCTCGACCACGGTTTTTAACGCTGCCACAGAAAGCTTAAAATCCGGGATGAGCAGCTCGACGCAGACCCCGGGATTTTTAAGGTTGATCTCTTTTACCGTATCGGCGAATATCCCCGCCCCTCCGTCGGAAAGATCATCACGGGTTACACTGGTAATGACCGCATGTTTTAAACCCAGGAGCGCGACCGCCTGGGCGACCCTTTGCGGTTCAGTTTTATCCACAGCTGACGGCGCAGCTTTATGGACATTGCAAAAACTACAGCTGCGGGTGCAATTTTTTCCCAGGATAAGGAAGGTCGCCACTTTTTCCCGGAAACATTCCGCGATGTTCGGGCACATTGCCTGTTCGCAAACGGTTTCTAAATGCAAGGAACGCAGGCGCTGCTTCATCTGCGCGCAATCCTTTAAAGCAATCTTTTTATTTAACCACTCCGGCTTCATCCCGCTCTTTTTCTTCCGCAAAATCCACATTAAAAGCGCCGCGGAAAGCGTCGA
This sequence comes from Candidatus Omnitrophota bacterium, assembly GCA_903852325.1. Lineage (GTDB taxonomy): Bacteria > Omnitrophota > Gorgyraeia > Gygaellales > Profunditerraquicolaceae > UBA6249. The sequence continues at coordinate 24,463 of CAINQO010000040.1, read as the reverse complement.
TCAATTTTTGTTCGAGAATTCGTTTTTCCGGAACCATCCTTAATTCCTGCTCCAGGGTGGTTACCCCCGCCGGTAAATTATCCGGCCAGTGCTTGATATACCGGCGGCAGGTTTCCCAGTTTATCCTTAACGGGATCGCCCCGTGCTGGAAGATCGCCTGGCGGGTGCGCTTTTGGGCGTTCCCCCCGATCTTTTTGCCGCCGACCACGATATCATATTTTTCATACGCTCCGCTGCAAAGTTCATGCGGAACGGATTTAGCGCTAAAACTCTGCGCCTCCAGGGCAAAAGAAGCTGTCAGCCCCAGGGAAGCGTAAAACTTGATGAGAAAACGGCACAGGTTGCGGTAATCCACAAAAACTTCCCGGGGTTCTCCCGCGTCGGACTTGCCGCAGACAAAACTGTAAGTTATCTCGTCTTCGTGAAAAAGCACCCCGCCTCCGGTGATCCTTTTGGCTACCCCCACCCCATCCGCAGCGCAAAGCTTAAGCTCAAGGAGTTTTTCCGGATCCTGCGAAAACCCATAGGTAAATGCCGGGCCCTGCCAGCGGTACAGGCGCAGGCAGCCGACGCCATCCTCCAGGTAACGTTTAAAGATTTGCTCATCAAACGCCATATTTTCCGCGGCTCCGGATGCTCCGGAACGGATAAGACGGAATAAATTCATTGCTGCACCTTTTTGGCTTTATGATTACTCTTGAAATTTCCAGCGTAAATCCGGCTGGCGGGCTGCGCGGACTTCATCCAGGCGTTTTATCGGCATATGCACCGGCGAAGCGGTGACCGCGGAAGGCTCCTTCTCTGCCAGCCCGGCGATGCGGATCATCGTCTCGATAAAAGCATCCAGGGTTTCTTTGGATTCTGTTTCCGTGGGCTCGATCATCAAAGCTTCCTTAACGATCAGCGGAAAATATATCGTCGGAGGATGATACCCCTGATCGATCAAATATTTAGCGATATCCAAGGCATGCACCCCGTTTTTTACCTGCCGGGAAGCGGAGAAAACGCATTCATGCATGCAGGTCTTTTCAAAAGGCAGTTCATAATATTTTTTAAGCCTGGCCTGGCAGTAGTTGGCGTTAAGCACGGCGATCTCTGCCGCCTGGATCAACCCCTCTTTACCTAAAGCAAGAATATACGCGTAAGCCTTGAGGATCACCCCGAAATTTCCGTAAAAAGGGGCAATGTAGCCGATGGATTTAGGGTGGTTATAATCCAGGGCAAAGGTCGCGTCCGAACGGCGGATCACCCTGGAGATCGGTAAAAATTCGATCAGCTCCTTGTTAACCCCGACCGGGCCGGCGCCCGGGCCGCCCCCTCCGTGCGGAGTGGCGAAAGTTTTATGTAAATTTATATGCACCACATCGAAACCCAGGTCCCCGGGGCGGGCTTTGCCTAAAAGCGCATTAAGATTGGCCCCGTCATAATACATCAGCGCTCCGGCGGCATGCGCCAGGTCGGCGATCTGTTTTATCTGCGGGTTAAAAATCCCCAGAGTATCCGGGCAGGTCAGCATTACCGCGGCCACCTCGCTATCCAGAGCTTTTTTGTAAGCTTCTAAATCCATATAACCGTCGCTTCCGGTAGGAATGACTTTAACCTGGTAACCGGCAATCGCCGCGCTCGAAGGATTCGTGCCGTGCGAAGAATCCGGGACAATAATATATTTCCTGCGGCTCCCTTTATCTTTATGGTAAGCGGCGATCAGCATCACTCCGGTTAATTCCCCGTGGGCCCCGGCCAGCGGCTGTAAAGTAAAAGCGTCCATTCCGGTAATTTCACAAAGCAGTTTTTCCGTTTCATACAAAACTTCCAAAGACCCCTGGGCGAGCATTCCTCCGCCGGCCAGTTGCGGCAGCAAAGGATGCAGCTGCGCAAATCCCTCCAAAGCGGCGACCCGTTCGGTGAACTTAGGATTGTATTTCATGGTGCAGGAACCCAAAGGATAAAAATTTGTATCTACCGAAAAATTCAGGCGGGAAAGATTGGTATAATGGCGCACCACGCTCAATTCGCTTAAACAGGGGATCCGGGCATCGGCAGCGCGGCAGTATTTGCTGTCCAAAGATTTAGCCGCCGGGACATCCAGCGGGCCGTAAGTAAAACCGCGGCAGCCCTGCTTATGTTGCTCGAAGATTAAAGGTATCTGGATCATAGTACCGCCTCCAGGCTATCCGCCAGCCTGCGGATCTCCTCCTTGGTCCTTTTTTCCGTTACCGCGATCAACAGGTAATTATCCATCCCCTTGTAAAATCTTCCTAAAGGGAAACCGCAGGCAAAACCCTTTTCGATCATCCGGTGCACCACTTCATTAGCGTGGCGCGGAAGCAAAATGGTAAATTCATTGAATGTCGGCGAAGACCGTTTTACCTGCACCCCGGGGATCCGGGATAAGGTTTCTTTGGCAAATTCGGCTTTTTGATAATTATGCTCCGCCAATTCGATAAGCCCCTGCCTGCCTAAAAGGGAAACAAAGATGGCGGCGCGCAGGGCGCAAAGCGCTTCATTGGAACAGATATTGGAGGTGGCCTTTTCCCGGCGGATATGCTGCTCCCGGGTCTGCAAAGTCAAAACAAATCCCCGCTTTCCGTCGCTGTCTACGGTCGCCCCCACGATCCTTCCCGGCATCTGGCGGGCCAGTGCGGTGCGGGCGGCCATAAAACCAAGATAGGGACCGCCGAAAGAAAGCGGGATGCCCAGACTTTGGCCTTCCCCGGTGGCGATATCAAAACCCATCTCCCCCGGAGTTTTTAATATCCCCAGGGAAACCGGATACACCGAAGCGATCGCCAGCGCCCCGCATTGATGCACCTTTTCAACCATATCGCTATGATCATCCACGGCCCCGAAAAAATTAGGGTTTTGAAAGATCACCGCCGCGGTGCGCTCATCCAGGTATTTATAAAGTTCCTCCCGGGAGCTTTGTCCGTGCACGACCGGGATCTCCACGAATTCGATGGACAGGTTAGAAGAATAAGTATAAAGCATGGTGCGGTAAATCAAATTTATGCCGCTGTCTAAAATCACTTTGTTGCGCCCGGTGTGGCGCAAGGCCATCATCATCGCCTCAAAAAGCGCGGTACCGCCGTCATACAAAGAAGCGTTGGAGACATCCAGCCCGGTCAATTCGCAAATAAGACTCTGGTATTCATAAATTGCCTGCAGCCATCCCTGGGAACATTCCGGCTGGTAAGGGGTATAAGCGGTATAAAATTCTGAGCGTGAACTTAAGGCATCCACTGCCGCCGGAATAAAATGATCATAAAAACCGGCGCCCACAAAATTTACCAGGCCGGTGGCATTTTTGTCCGCCAGGCGCGATAAAGCCTGGGTGACCGCAAACTCCGATTTTGCCGGGGGAAGATTAAAAGATTTAGCCCGTAAAGATGCGGGGATATCCTTAAAAAGCTCCTCGATGCTTTTAGCGCCGATAGCCGAAAGCATCTGCTGAATATCCTCTTTAGTATGCGCTACATAATTCATTCCGCTAATCCTTCCACATATTTCTGGTATGCCGGGGCATCCATCAGTTTGGCTTTTTCTGCCTCATTGGAAAACTCCATCATAAAGAAATATCCCTGGTCATACGGGGACTGGTTAATCAGCTCAGGATTCTGCGCCAGCTTTGAATTTACCCCGGTAACTTTTCCGGATAAAGGCGCGTAAACATCCGAAGCCGCTTTCACCGACTCCACCGTCGCGCAAAAAGAGGACTGCTTAAGCTCCTCTCCTGCTTTAGGCAGATCGACAAAAGTAATATCTCCCAGGGAATGCTGGGCGTAATCGGTGATCCCGACATAAGCAGTCTTACCCTCTATCCGCGCCCATTCATGGTCCTTGGTATAAAGTAGATTTCCCGGCACATTCATTTCAGCTCCTTTGTATGGGGACACATCCACCTTGGCCTAAAGGTAGGCCAAGTGTCGCCCTTTCTGGGCGAACTGCCGCATCGGCCAGAAGGCCACACCAACGCAACACCTCTAGGCGTTGGGTGATTCCATTAGGCAGCAGGTGTAGTCAACCACTGTTTATAATGCTTCCGACCCTTTAACGGTTAAATGCTTAATAATGAAGTCTTCTGCAAAAAAGGCCTTTTTACCAGTTGGACAGGAATTTCCAGCGCTTCCTGCTTCAAGGTCAACTTGGCTCCAAGAGTATAATCGCCCCGGACATAACCCATGCCTATGCCTACCCCCAGGCTAGGGGAAAAAGAACCGCTGGTCACTGTTCCGATCTTGCGCCCCTTGTCCATTATGGAAAAACCGTTGCGCGGAGAACGGCGGGAATCCGCCTGAAAACAAATCAAATGCCGGCCGGAATTTTTCTTTTGTTCCGCATTAAGCGCATCCCGGCCGATAAAATCTTTGGAAAAATCTACGAACTTGAGCATTCCGGCCTCCAGCGGGGAATGCTGGTCATCTAAATCATGCCCGTAAAGCGGATAGCTCATCTCTAAACGCAGGGTATCCCTGCACCCTAAACCCGCCGGCCTGACCCGGGGATCGGAAAGCAGCAGGTCCCAAAGCCGCCCGACATAATCATTGGCGATATAAACCTCATAACCCAGCTCTCCGGTATACCCGGTGCGGCTGACAATACAGCTTTTCTGGTCAAAGACTTTAAATTCCGAAAAAGTATAATAATTGAGTTCTTTGATCTTGGGCCCGAAAATTTGGGTTAAAACTTCCGCCGAAAGCGGCCCCTGCACATCAAGTTTAGCCATTTTAGCGGAAACATTTTCAAAAACGCACCGGGGGGAAAGATTATCTTTAAAATGCGTAAAATCTGTTTCGGTCGTGGCGGCGTTGACCACGATCATCCAGCTTTCCTGGGCGATCCGATAAACGATCAGATCATCCAGGATCCCGGCCTTTTCATTCAATAAAAAACCGTAGCGGCAGGCGCCTAAAGGCATCCCGGTAATATCCTGGGTTACCAACCGGGCAAAACCGCTTTCTACCGGATCGGCCTGAAGCATGAATTCGCCCATATGACAGATATCGAATACGGAAACGCTTTGCCGGGTATGGGCATGCTCCGCCAGGATTCCCTGATATTGAATGGGCATAATCCAACCGCCAAAGGGGGCCATTTTTGCGCCCAGCGCAAGGTGAGCTTCGTAGAGTGGGGTTTTTAACACGGGATCTATCTTCCGCCACGTGGCGAGCCGCCCCGGCCTAACGGAAGGCCGGGTGTCACCCTCCTGGGTGAACTGGCGCAACACCATTAAGCGCCAGGTGCTACCACTGTGGACTTAATTATTAAACAATAAAAAATTATACCACAAATTCTACTTTTTGTTTAAAAATTTGCCCAACAGAAACACAATGCCCACGCAAGCCAAAACCCCGATCCCCGCGGACAAAAAATAAGCCGCGCCGGATCTTCCGCCGCCAACCGTATAACCGGCAAAAGGCGCGCTCCAAAGGTGAAAAATTTTCTCTAATCCCCGGGGAATATACCCTGCCAGGCTTTTGAGCTCTTGCGGCCCCCACTCTCCCCAGGCGCCGGAGGATTTAAAATGCTGCGGCAGCAACAACCCCAAAGGAGACAAAACCACCAATATTCCCAAACCCAACCAAAGCCTGCCGGTTTTCTTCATCTACTTAACAACTCAGGAGAATTTTTTTGCAAATATTTAACGGCCAAAGCGGTAACCAGCGCCTCGACCCAGCCGAAAACCAAAAGATGCTCCGCGGCCATTACCGGCAGCGCCACTTTTAACCCGTAAGGGCAATACAATGCCTGGCCATTAGCAGTGTGATGCAACAAGGGCTGTACTCCGAATTCAAAACCGGTTAACAAAGCGCAGAGGTTTAACGCCAGGTATCCGGCGCATCCGGCGGCAAACACCCTTCTTTTTGCCTGCGGCCCCGCCCCGCGGCTAATCGCTTTATAAATAAAGTATCCGGCAAACGGCATCACCAGCGCCATATTAAAACAATTGGCGCCGATAGCGGTAATCCCCCCGTCGCCGAACAACAAAGCCTGGATCACCAACGCCACGGTAATGGCGATGCAGGCGGCCCAGGGGCCCAAAAGGATAGCGATCAACACGCTTCCCACCGCATGGCCGGTCGTCCCGGCCGGGATAGGAATATTGAACATCATGATCACAAAGCTAAAGGCCGCTCCGACCGCTAACATCGGCACCTGTTTTACGCTTAAAGTTTTTTTTACCACCTTTGAAGCAATTGACCAAACCGGCAACATCAGCGCGTAAAAAAAACCGCAGGTCACCGGCCCCAGATATCCGTCAGGTATATGCATGTTATTTTAAAGCCTCGCGGCGCAAGGCGAAAAATACCGCAAAAGCGGCGAGTTCCGCCGCCACACTGATCGCGATTACCGCGGGGATAGAAAAATCATAAAGAAAACCGGTAAGCGCGCTGCCGATAAAAATCGCCAAACCGTAAGCGGTGTTAAATATCCCGTAACCCGTCCCCCTTTTTTTCAAAGGAGTCAGGTCGGCGATCGCCGATTTCATTATCGTTTCATGACAGCCCATCACGATCCCCCAGATAATTACTCCGGCCAGCACAAAAGAAAATTTTACGGCAAAAACCAAACCGGGGATCAGCAGGGAAAAAGCGGGAATGACGATTAAGGTGACCAATCCGGCGTGTTCTTTTCCGTGCTTGGTCTTATAAAGGTCGTACGTTTTGCCGATGGCTAATGCCGCTATAGCATCCACCCCCATGGCTAAGGCGTAAAAAAACGGGATTTGCGCGTCGCTCAGGACGTGCCGGGCTTTCAGGTGAAAGCCGATTAAAGCAAAATTGGCAAAACCTAAGGTAGTCACAAAAGAAAAAACCGTGTAGATCCAGAAAGTTTTGCTTAATTTGTCCGGCGGCACCAATCCCCGGGAAGGCGTCTCTAAAGTTTCCGGGTTGGGAACCGCCCGGTAAGCGAAGAAAATACACAGCAAAACCAAAAAAAGCGGAATCCAGAGCAAGGTATAACCGCGTTGATAATCCGCCAACAGCCGCTCCCCTTTTCCGATAGAGATAAAAAGCAGGGTAAAGATCAGCGGGCCGCAGATCGCCCCGATCTGATCAAGCACTTCGGCAATGGCAAAACCGAAACCCGTACCCACCTGCTTAGTCGCCTGCGAAAGGATCGTATCCTTGGCCGGGCTGCGGATCGCCTTGCCCAGCCTTTCCATAACAATAAAAATCACCGCTGCCTGCCAGACACCGGTAAGCGCCAAAAGCGGCACGCTGACCAATAAACCGTAACCGAAGAAAGTAAACAGCCAATACGCTTTGGTTCTGTCCGCAAAGTATCCGGCCGCCAAACGCACGGCATAACCCAGGAATTCGGCCAGTCCGGCGACCATTCCGACGATCGCCGCGTTAGCGCCCAAGGTCTTCAGGTACGGCCCGTTAACGCTGCGCGCCCCCTCATAAACCATATCCCCGAAAAGGCTGACTAACCCGAAAAGCAGAATAAGTTTGAAAGCGGACTTCTTTTTTTTATCCATTATAAATTATTTAGCCAAAGGTTCGATCTTTAAAATATACTCATTACCGACAAGCTTCAGCAACTCGGATTTGAATTCCCCGGGAATGATCCCCTCAATATCGCGCAGATTACCCTTTTTTAAAATACAATAAGTCACCTTTTGTTTGCGTAAAAATTCCCGCACCTTCTCCGGGGTATTTAAAAAAGGGACCGGGTGAGGGCTGAAAAAAGGAGTACCCGGGATATCGATTACCGCCACTTCCTTATCGGTATAATACCGGACTCCCCGCACAAAGAATTTAGAACTCAAAATGACCCCGTCCACCTTATAATTCTTCAGCAGGTATTCACAGGATAACTTGGGGGAAATATACGGTTCAATATCCCGGTGCACAAAAGGAACCAGGCACAGCGCCAGCGGAAGCAGCGCCGCTAAAGAATATATCCCTCTTAATAATTTTCTTTTGAACAAGAAATAAGCCGTTAGCCCGCCGTAAGCCAAAAAAATAAAAATAAACCAATCGATCGATCCGGGCGATGACATATATTGAGTTAAATAATTCCTGAACAAGAATACGGCGGTAATTAAAGCAACGGGGATTAACAGGATCAGCAGCAAATTTAAGAATAAAGCCAAAGTAAACCAAAGACCGGCTTTCTCCTCTTTGAGGGAATCGGCGATGCACCCTCCGCTCAACAAAGCCAGGGCGGGGAAAAGCGGGAAAATATAACTGATCAATTTTGAATGCGCCGGCTGAAAAACGGCAAAAACAGCGATGATCAAACAAATCAAGAATACATAAAAAGCATTCTCCTTTTGTTTCAGGTATTTAGGCAGAGAAAAAAAAGAGATAAGCAGAAAAAGGCTCCAGGGGAAAAAACAGATGACCGCGGAAAACGGGTAAAAGTACCAGGTATCGTTAACGCGGTGTTCCGCCTCGACCAGCCGGCGCCAGTGGTCATTGTAAAAGAACTCCGACCAGAAAGCATTGCCGTAAAGCTTGAACATCAGGACATACCAGGGCAGGGAGATCAAAGAAAAAACCAGTAAACCCCAGAGAAAAGAACGGTGGAGCAGGAATTTTAATTGTTTTTTTATCGCCAGGAAAGCAATTACGGTTAAGGCGGTAATCGCCAGCCCCAGCGGGCCTTTGGTCAGGACTGCCAGCGCGGAAAAAATAAAGAATAAAACAACCCCTGCCCCTTTCCTCCGCGCGAAAACATATCCCCAGTAAAATGATAATAAGGCCAGCAGGATAAAAACCCCGAAGATCAGGTCCGTAAATACCGTGCGGGCCAGGCCGATATACAGGCCGCTGGTCATCATCACCAGGGCGCAGATAAATGCTTTTTTGTCCTCCCTGAATCCCAGGCGCCCCAGCAGATAAACCGCGACTACCCCCAGTATACCGAAAAGCGCGGGAAAAAATCTTGCCGCGAAGCTGTTTACCCCAAAAACCAGAAAACCCGCTTTAAGCAGCCAATACAGGAAAATGGGCTTTTCGAATTGCGGCTGGCCGAATAAATACGGGCTCATCCAAGTGTGCTGCTGCAGCATTTCCTTGGCGGTCTGGGCGTAAAAAACCTCATCCGGGATGGTCAGGCTGACCAGTCCGTTGCCGAACATAAAACAAAAATAAGCCAGCAGGGCCAGGATGAAGATATGTTTTAAGGGCTTGGTCATTTTACCTGAAACTCCAAAAGCTGGCTGATAGTTACAAATCGATAACCGCGTTCTTTTAATTTCTCCACTAAGCGCGAAATGGATTTTACGGTTTCCTTGCGGTTGCCGCCCTCCGGACGGAACACCCCACCGCTGTCATGGAAAAGGATGATATCTCCCGGCTGCACATGGCGCAGGAGATAATTTACGATATACCGGTCATCAAAAGTCACCCAATCCTTGGAGTTCAGCGACCACAATACGGTTTTATAACCCATATTGATCAGCTGCTTTTTCTCCCTGGAGGTAATCCAGGCTTTCGGCGGCCGGAAATATTTAGTTTTTACCCCCGTAGCGCTGAAGATCGCGTTTTCCGCGTCCCCCACTTCTTTGGCTAATTCTTCCGGCGTATAATAAAACAAACCGTGGTGGTCGAAAGTATGATTGCCTATTTCATGCCCTTCCTCGGCTACCCTTCTGGCGACCTGCGGGTATTCCCGGGCATGCATTCCCAGCATAAAAAATGTCGCTTTCACCCCGGAGGCTTTAAGCGCGTCTAATATCCGCGGGGTCCAGACCGGGGACGGGCCGTCATCAAAAGTAAGCGCCACCACTTTTTCGTTGGCGCGGATATGATAAAGGGTATTTTTCCTGACGATCACCGCCTGGTCAAAAAATACCGTGAATAAAACCAGCCCCAGCGCGAAAAAAAATGCAATCAGGAACATGATCAAAGTTATCTTTTTTATCATCTTGGCTCTAGCGCTTTTGCTGCAAGCGGATCCGGTAGCGGCACGGGACACAATAGCCCGATAAATCTTAAGCGGGACAAAGATTTCGACGTAAAGATTAAATTATTATAGTCAAAAGGGGTTTTTTTAGCAAGGGAAAAACACTCGCTGTTTAACGGTAGAACTTAGGCTTGGGATATTTGAAAGGTTTTTTCGTCTGCCCGGAAGAACGCCCGTGGCTTTGTCCGTGGCCCCCATGGCCACCATGGCCACCATGCTGGCGGCCGGAGCGGTGAGAGTTCGGCGCCGCCGGCTCCCCGAATTTATCCAGGGTCAACTCCGGATGGCGGGAAAGCGGTAAAGTTGCTTTGATCAGTTTCTCGATATCCCGCACATCATTACCCTGGTCCGGGGTGGCAAAAGAAATAGCATGGCCTTTATGGCCGGCGCGGGCGGTGCGGCCGATGCGATGCACGTAGTTTTCCGCATCTTCGGGTAAATCATAATTCAGTACCAGCTCGATCCCGGTAACATCAATACCGCGGGAGGCGATATCGGTAGCCACCAACACCCGGTATTTACCGCTCTTAAAACCTTCTAAAGCGTCCCGGCGCTGCGCCAGTGAACGGTTAGAGTGGATTTCGGAAGCCGAATACCCCATATCGCGGATGGAACGGACGATCTTTTTGGCGTTATGCTTGGTGCGTGAAAATAACAACACCGTGCCGTGGTATTGGCTAAGGAGCTTCTTCAGTAACTGCGTTTTGGCTTCTTTTTTAACAATAAATAGTTCCTGGGTGACCTTTTCCGCGGTAGTGCCGGAAGGAGCGATTTCCACGCTCAAGGGCAGCTTCATGTGTTTAGCAGCGATACTCATAATTTCTTTCGGCATGGTCGCCGAAAACAGCATGGTTTGCCTCTCCCGGGGGAGGAATTTCAAAATTTTATCGATTTGCGGGGCAAAACCCATATCGAGCATCCGGTCGGCCTCATCCAGCACCAGCATATTCACGCTATCCGGTAAAAAATTCCACTGCGACATATGGTCGATCAATCTTCCGGGGGTAGCGATGACTATCTGCGGATCCCGGCGTAAAGCCTGCACCTGGGGAGGCATCGGGGCCCCGCCGATCAAGCAGGCGGTGCGCATGCCAAATGCCCTGGCGATCTCCTGAAAAGCTTCGTCGATCTGAATGGCTAATTCCCTGGTCGGAGCAAGCACTAAACCCACCCCTTTTTTCTGCACGAGCCGCTGCACCATCGGAATAGCGAAAGAATGGGTTTTTCCTGTCCCGGTCTGGGCGATCCCCACGATATCTTTTCCTTCTAACGCCAGGGGAATGGCTTTGACCTGGATCGGCGTAGGAACCTTAAATTTCATTTTCTCCAGGATATCCAGGATCTTCGGAGCAATGCCCATGCCAAAAAAAGTTGCCGGCGCGGGCGTAGAACTGTCTACAACTATCTGTTTATTGGTCATCATGCTTTCTCTGCTTTCGGTTTACAATACATCAAACGGTCAAGATGGATGTGGCAAAACTCCTCATGGTTATAAATGCTTAAAATATGCTTGCAGTGGGAAAATTTGCATTTTCTGCCTTTAAGTGAAGTCTTTACTTTTTTGATCGCACACCTCTCTTTTTCGCCGACAATGGCTAAAAAATAAAAAAACCGCAAAGGTTAGTATTGGTCCTTGGCGGCTGAAAACTCCTAATCTTTCAATGAGTATACCACTTTAACCGGGATTGTCAATGAAAATTAAAATAAAGTAGACGGTTCTAAGCCGGGCAGAAAGGCCGGCTAAAAAGATCGCTTAAGAATTTGGCTTTAAGCAGCCCCTCATTCCACTCTCCTTCCGGGGTGGAATCCCAGACGATCCCGCCGCCGATCCCCATCTGCGCCTGATTGCCTTTAACCAGGATGGTACGGATAGGGATATTAAAAAACATATCTTTCTGGGGAGTAATATAGCCAATCGCCCCGGTATAGATCCGGCGTTCCTCCCGCTCTAATTCATTGATTATCTCCATCGCCCGGATTTTCGGGGCCCCGGTAACCGATCCGGAAGGGAAAACCGAGGCAAAAAGTTCATAAACAGGAATATCCCTGCTTATCCTGGCCGTCACCGTAGAGGTCATCTGGCAAAGAGTGCGGTAGCTGGCCACCTCAAAAAGCGCCGGGGCCCGGACATTTGCCCCCAGCCTCCCCAGGTCATTGCGCAAAAGGTCGGCGATCATTACGTTTTCCGCCCGGTTCTTGCGGTCGTATTTGAGCCGAAGCGGAGCCAGCCAATCCGAAAATATACTCTCCCCGCGCGGCCAGGTGCCTTTCATCGGCTTAGTTTCCAGGCGCGTACCGTTTTTTTTGATGAACATTTCCGGGGAAAGGGAAAGCAGGGTAAAATCCCGGGCCTGGATATAGGCCGGGTAAGGGACCGGCTGCTCTTTTAAAAGCCGCCGGTATAAGGAAAACGCGTCACCGTAAAATTCAAAAAGCAGCTTCAAACAATAGGTGATCTGGTAAACATCCCCCCTGGAGATATACTCGCGGATGGCATTGATATGCGCGTTGTATTTTTCCCGGCTGATATTTAAACGCGGATTTTCCAGCCGGTACTCCCCGGCGGCCTCCGGGATCATATCCCGGCAGATATTTTTATAGGCCCCGAAATAAATAAGGGGAAAATCATATTCTTTGTTTTGGAATAATTTTTTTTCGAAGAAATATCCCGCTTCGTAAGCTAAAAATCCGGCCAGATAATACCCTTTTGCCAGGGCGGATTCAATTTCCCGGAAACTCTGGGCGAATGAATCCGGGCCAAAGCAGGAGATAATAAATTCCGGGCGCGAAAATAATAACGATTTTCTTTCGAATTGGGTTAAAACCTGCATGCTTATTTTGGATTATTCGTAGCGTAATGCTTCGATAGGATCCAGCCCCGCCGCTTTGCGGGCCGGCCAAAGCCCGAAGATGATCCCCACGGCCAGAGAGAAGGTCGTGGCCATGATTATCGGGTACGGGGAGATGACCACCGTCCAGCCGCTGAAGAGTGTAATTAAAACGGAAATGCCGATACCCAGGATAATTCCCGCGATCCCTCCGATAAAAGCCATTAAGATCGCCTCGATCAGGAACTGGACCATAATATCCTTATTGCTTGCCCCGATCGCCTTGCGCAGCCCGATCTCCCGGGTGCGTTCGGTCACCGAAACCAGCATGATGTTCATAATCCCTATCCCACCGACTAAAAGAGAGATCGCCGCGATGCAGCCCAATAATACACTCATGGTCTTGGTGCTTGACTCAAGCGCCGACTTGATGTCGGCCATATTCCTGATCTGGAAAGAATCTTCGGCGTCTTTAGGCAGGATATGGTGCTGCTTAACCAACACTTGCTTGATCATTTCCTGAGCGGCATCCACCTGATCAGGTCTCCTGGCTTCAGCATAGATCTGGTCGATATATTGTTTTCCCAGAAGCCGGTACATCGCCGTGGTAACAGGCACGAGGATCGTATCGTCCTGGTCATGAAAACCGGTCGCTCCCTTGGGAGGCAAAATCCCGAGTACCCTAAAATTGATCTGGTTAATCCTGATCGTTTGGCCGATCGGATCAGTATCGCCAAAGAGCTCCTTCACTACCGTTGTCCCCAATAAAGCCACCTTGTTGCGCATTTTCACTTCCTGCTCGGTAAAGAACCTTCCGATTGTGGGAGTAGACACGCGCAACTGTTCATAGTCCGTACCCACCCCCTCAAGCTGCGTATTCCAGTTTTTATTCGCATAAACAATCTGCGCCCGGCCGGAGACCGAGGGGCTGATATATTTAATTATCTCGCTATCTTTAGCAATCGCCGTGATGTCCTGGAAAGTAAGCCGGGTGGTCGAGCCGGTTTCCATGGCGATCCCCCCCACTTTGGGGGATCCCGGACGGATCATTAATAAATTAGAACCTAAAGAAGACAGCTGCTGTTCGATAGACTTTTGCGCTCCGCCTCCTAAAGCCACCATGGCAATTACCGCGGCTACCCCGATCAGTATGCCCAGGATGGACAAGAACGCCCGCATCTTATGCGCCAGCATCGCAAAGATCGCCTGGCGCATATAATCTAAAAACTCCAACCCGCTTTTTAAGGCGCTGGTAGACTCAATTAAAATATTCTTTATTAAATCTTCCCGGACCACGGTTCCGGTGAGATTTGTCCCCGCACCGGAAACAGTTTTATCGGAAATAATCCGGCCGTCGCGCATCTGGATAATCCTGCGGGCATGGGATGCAATCTCATTTTCATGGGTAACAATAACCACGGTCTTGCCTTTACGGTTGAGCTCCGTGATAATCTGCATTATCTCTTCCTTGCTTTTGGAATCGAGATTACCGGTCGGCTCATCGGCAAAGATCACCGGCGGTTCATTTACCAGGCTCCTGGCAATCGCCACTCTTTGCTGCTGGCCTCCGGACATTTCATTAGGCTGATGGAACATCCTGTCCTCCAGGCCGACCTCCCGGATCTTCTCTTTAGCTTTATCCTGCATGTTGCGCTTGCCGGCATAGATCAGGGGAAGCTCGACATTCCCCAAAGCGGTGACCCGGGGCAAAAGATGGAACTGTTGGAAAACAAAACCGACCATCCGGTTCCTGACCAAAGCCAGTTCCCGGTCGGAAAGCTTAGTGACATCGAATCCGGACAAATAGTATTCCCCTTTGTCCGGACGGTCCAAAAGCCCTAGAACATGCATGAGCGTTGATTTGCCGCTCCCGGAAGCCCCCATGATCGCCACGAACTCTCCCGCGGCGATTTTTAAAGACACTCCGGCCAAGGCCTCAACCTTGACCTTACCCATAGTATAGGTTTTATATAGATCTTTTACTTCGATCATTTTTTTAGTTACCGGCGCATCGGCCACAGGGCCACACCGGCGTAACTCCATTAGACGCCGGGTGATTCCATTTAACGCCAGGAGCCTTTTATTTTAACGAAAATTAATTTTTCTTCTTCTGCTGCTGCCTGAACGGAGTAAAGGGGCTGCTGCCGACGGTAGCGTTGGGAAGCACATACTTTTTGGTTTTAACGACTACCTTATCCCCGTCCCCTATCCCGGAAAGGACTTCAAAATTCTTATCATCGGTAGTGCCCAATTTAACCGTGCGCTTCTCCGGGTTCTTGCTCCCCTCCTGCTGGAGGAGCACATAACTTTGCCCGTTCTCCTGGTGCACCGCTTCCACCGGCAAGAGCAGGGCGTCCGGCTTGTCCTCGACCTTGAAATCTACCGTAGCATTCATTCCGGAACGGAAAAACGCGGGTACTTCCGCCGGGAATAAATCCACATTGTAAATAGTGACATTATTCACTGTCTGCGATTCGTAATAAATATGCTCGACTTTGGCATTTATTTTCTGGTCCGGGTAGGCATCGAGGGCAATAATCGCCTCCTGGTTGAGTTTGATTTTGCCGATATCCGTTTCATCGACCTGAGCCCGTACAATCAAGTGGTCCGACAAAACCACCACCGCATCGGCAGTGGTCACCGTCTGCCCCGGCTGGGTCGTGGCCACGATCACCTGGCCGTTGATCGGGGAAAGCAGGCTGATTGCCTTATAAACTTCTTTCCAGTATTTTAATACTTCCTCCCCCCGCCCTTCCGCGGCGTCAAGGAGCGCGGCCCTTTCCGTAGAGCTCATCCAGGCCAGAATCTGACCGGTTTTGACGCTCTCCCCCTCCTGAACCAGGATGCTTTCTACCCGGCCGTTAACCGGCGGTTTTACTTCCAGGCGGTTTTTCGGCAAAACGGTACCGGTAGTAGAGATATAAGACTGGATCCCTCCCCTCACCAGGCTAATCTGGCGGGTAATTTCGACATTCGTTTCTTTTTTCCTGAGATTGAATGCGGCCAATGCCGAAACCGCCAGCAGCAATAAAATCCCGATAATTATTTTCGATTTAATTTTGCGCATATTCTAAATTCTCTCCTTTCGCCTGAATCCAGCTGGCCTCCGCCAGCAGCGCTTCGGCCTGGGCGCTCAAATAATCGGTTTTGGCTCTCACCAGATTATCTTCAATAATTGTCCAGTTATCATAAGATATAAAACCCGTTGAATATTCCGCTTCGGCTATTTTTGAACGCTCCTGCGCCGCCAGTAATTGTTTATTCTGCACATCCACCGTCTCCACGGCATCTTGCAGCGAAACCCAGGCCGAGGACAAGCCCACGATCAACCCATCCCTGGTGCTGCGTTCACTGGCCTCCAGCTGGTTGTATAATGCCTTTGCCTGAGAAAGCTGGGCGGTCCTCAGCCCTCCCTCAAAGAGAGGCAAAGAAAGAAAAGCCCCCAAATCCCATTGACTGTTCGCCGGCGACCAGCGGGGGCCAGTTTTATCCGCGCCTGCCTGAACGGAAAGATTGGGGAAAAAATTGCCATAGGTAGAACGCAGGCTGAATTCCGCGGCATTTTTTTGCGCGGCAGCCTGTAATAAAGACGGGTGCTTGTCGGCCAAGACATCGAAATCCGGCTTTTCACTTGCCGTTTCATTAACCTTAAAGTCCCCGGTCACGCTCAGCCGCTTAAATTCTTTAAGCCCCATTTCTTTAACCAATTGATGCTGGGCCAATTCAATATCCCTTTTCGCCTGCGCCAGCTGGAAATTAGCGCTAGCAAGGTCCGCCTGGGTAGTCAACAGCGCCCCCTTATGCTCCAAGCCGGACTCATAACTTAAAGTGATCAATTCCAGGTTATCCCTGCGGATCTTGACGATCTCCCCGGTAACCTTCACCATCTCCTGCGCTTTCAATAAGTTTATGAATGCGGTACGTAAGCGCAGCCTGACCTCGGAAGAAGTAAACCGGTAACCCTGCTGCGAAGCTTTTATACTTTCTCCGGCGGCCCTAACATTATTGATTGTTTTAATCCCGTCGAAAATAAGCTGTGATCCGCTCACCCCGTAAGCGTAAGTATTTGTTTGCTTATTCGCGGATGAACTTTTAGAGGCCTGGGCGCTTAAATTGGCGCTGATCTGCGGGTATAATCCACTGGCAGTTTCCTGTTTGACCGCTTGCGACTGTTTGATGCTTTCCACCGCGGCAATCAGGTCCGGATGGTTTTTCGCCGCTTCCTGCACGCACTGGCTCCAGGTAAGATCCTGAGCGGCGGAGCAAACAGCTGCCGACGCCAAAAAGCAAAGAATAACCCCTAAAATACAGCCGGATTTTAACCGCATCTGCTTTCCCTTCATTACGGCATTACCCTCTATCTATAATTTAGACCGCAAAAACGGCCGAATAGTTCCCTTGGGAAATTTTATTTTATAACCATATTATAAGTCAATTTTACGATACTACAACCGCCTGCCGAAAATAAAAAGCGGCACATCCCGCTTTAAAACCTGCCGGAAATATGAACGCCTGCCTTTATACAGCAGCTCAAAACCCTGGGAAAGGAAAAAATTCGCCCCCCCTTCCGACATTGTCGCCAGATGCACACCGGGTATTTTTTCTTTTCTGAGATAATCCAGATAAGCAGCGATTAATCGGCTGCCGGTATCCTGCCCCCGGAATCCGTTTTTTATATTCACGTGCAGGGTCGCCGGGAACCGGCGGTTAAAATCCGGGGTGCGCATCCCGTTGATCAGCAAATCCTTTAAACAGCCCAGGATAAATATAAGGTTCTTGGGCTTTAAAAAAATACCCTGCCTTAAAGCCTTGAGGAGCAAAGGAGCGGCAATCCTCCGGGCAAACACCGCTTCAGCACGGGACTTGCTTTTGGCTCCGATCAGATAACCGGTAACCTCCGCGTTATTTTCCGCGACAAAACAGGATTCCGGTTCGTAATCCGTAAAGTACAAACTGAACGCGTCACTAAGCACCTCTTCCCCTTGGAAAAAAATGGCGGCGGACTCCCCCATCAGCGCCGTATCGTGGACGATTTTCCGGACCGCTCCCCTGTCCCTGACTTCAAATTTCCTGATGATTATTCCCGGAGGCATGTTTTCTGTTTTTGAACGCCCTGACCGCTAAAAAAGTTAAGAGATAAACTACGATTGCGCTGATCAAACCTAAAACCAGGCTGCCTAAAAATAAAGGACCGTATAATTTGGTCGCTTGCTTAAAAGTAAGCTGCTTAAAAAATTCCCAGCTCAAGGGAGGCAGGGTTTCCCCGAAAATAAACCTTCCGATCTCATAAGCGGCCCAGGTAATGAAAGGAATGGTCGGGGGCAGGGAAAGATTGGTCCCCAAAAAAATGGCAATTTTGTTGGCAGGGCGCACCAGGATCGCCGCGATAATCACTAAAACGGTATGCAGGCCGTAAAGCGGAAGCACGCAAATAAAGGCCCCGATCCCGGCGCCTAAAGCGATCTCATGGGGACTGTTGTGCTGCCGGACAAGTTGGACGATAATTTTTTTAAATTTAAATTTCAAGTAATTACCCTAAGGTTTTGGATTGTTTTGTGTTTAATATTTTCACCAGGTAACCGGAAAATAATCTTTAAGGAATCTCCCGCACCAGTGCTTGCCGGTGGCTATCCCGTCGAAAAGCGGGTCGCACACCCTGGCCGCCCCGTCGACAATGTCCAGAGGAGGCTGAAAATCATGCTCTTCCTGTTTGCGGGCGGAAAAAACCGCCGGATCCTCATCGGTCACCCAGCCGGTATCCACGGAATTCATGAAAATCCCGCTTTTGGCCAGCTCCGGAGCGCAGGTATGCGTCAACATGTTCAAGGCAGCCTTGGCCATATTCGTGTGCGGGTGGCGATGGGTCTTGATATAACGGCAGAATTTTCCTTCCATCGCCGAAACATTGACGATATGTTTTTGCCCGGTATTCTCCCGCTTCATCATTACCGATAATTTATTACAAAGGACAAAAGGGGCGATCGCATTGACCAGCTGCAGCTCAAACATCTCCGCAGTGGGGATCTCTCCCAGGCTTAAACGCCAGCTGTTGGTTTGGCGTAAATCTACCTGCTGTAAATCCGCGTCCAGTTTCCCCTGAGGGAAAACTTTCTCCGCCGGCAGCCCCTTATCGTAAGAATAAGGGACCTGGGAAAGCCTGGCCGAGGCAAAAATACCGACTCCCGGATTTTTTTGGTTCCAGTTCGCCGGCAGCATCAGGTCCTTGGCGCTGTGTCTTCCGGAAAGGGCAAAAAGCTTTTGCTTGCACTCCTGAAAATGCCCGAGCAAGAACGCCGCCTCCTGGGGCAGCTTTTCGAATTTAATATTTTCCTTTTCTATTAAATGCGCGTAAAATCCCGGCGGCCGCCTCACGGTCTGGGCGGCGTTATTAATCAGGATATCCAAACGGTCGTATTTCTGCTGGATGAAATTGCAGAACACCTCTACGCTGGGAGTATGCCGCAAATCCAATCCGTAGACATGCAGCCGGTCTTTCCATTGGGCAAAATCCGCCTCCCGGGAATAACGCAGTGCCGAATCAACCGGGAAACGCGTGGTGGCAATCACCTGTGCTCCGGCGCGCAGCAACATTAACGTCGCCTGATAACCGATCTTTAAACGCGAGCCGGTAATTACCGCTACCTGGCCCGGAAGCGGCACGGTTTGAAAACGTTTCTGGTAATTAAAATCCGCGCAGCGCGGGCACAAAGCGTCATAAAAAATATGCAGGCGCTTGTATTCGCTTTTACAGATATAACAGGCCCGGGGCTTGATCAATTCCGGACGCTCCTGCGCCTCCGGCTTACCGCTGATCTGCAGGGGAGCGCAAAATACCGGTGCCTGCCTGGCGCTGCGGATCCCGGTCTCCGCGCGCAGGGTGCGCTGGTACTGTTCGATCTTCTTTTTTTTCAAACGCTGGCAGTCCCGCTTACGCTTCCGGATTTCATCTCTTGCCGGCCGGGAAAGCTCTCCGGTCACCCGGATGAGCGCGATCCTTTGCTCCCGGGTTAAGTAAGCCAACTGGCCGGTGTCGGCGACTAAATCCCTGAGCAAACCGATACACTCCTGGATTTTTTCAGGAGAATGCTTTAACCCTTCAAGTTTTTCGATTTTATCGATCATTTGGCTGGTTCTTTCCCTTTTCCCGGATCCTGGCCGTCCAGGATAAAAATCGGCCGGCGATGAATCAAGGTTAGGCCGGTCAAACGTAATTTCTGCCATCCGCTTTGGCGGCTGATCAACTTTTGAAAGAAATAATTATAGTCGCCGGCCGCCGCAAGCATTTGCAGGTTGGTGATCGCATGGCGGCTGTATTTAGCCTCCTCGAACTTCACCGCAAAACCCGTGAAATCCTCTCCCGGGACCGCGAACTTTTTCTGCACCAGGTCAGCGTAATAAAGCGGAGGAATGTGCGCAGCGTAAGGCTGGCCGAAAATAGCGGTCAGCCGGGTTCCGTTTTCATATAAGCTAAGGATAAATTCGCGCGGCTTGTCTTTTATGGAGAGTATCTCCTGTTTCTTTTTTTCCCTTAACCAATACAAGAAAGCAACGGCCAGGGAAAGCAGCACCGCCAAAATCAGGATTATCTTGGCCAATAAGA
The DNA here is from genome assembly GCA_903852325.1 of Candidatus Omnitrophota bacterium. Classification (GTDB taxonomy): domain Bacteria; phylum Omnitrophota; class Gorgyraeia; order Gygaellales; family Profunditerraquicolaceae; genus UBA6249. Next base: position 4,117 of record CAINQO010000040.1, on the reverse strand, counting down.
TCAACACCCACTCAAAAGTAATGATCACCTCAATACTGGCAGGGTTACTCCGGATCTCCTGGTATTCGGCGTAAACCCTGGTTTTCCCGAACCGGAGAGGATAAAGCGCCCCCTTATCTATTTTTACGGTTACGGATTTACCCTGCTCTACCCAGGTGACACTGGCGGTCAGGTCTTGCTGTGAACGGTCATAATAATTTCCCCGCACATTCAGGGTGGCCTTGCCGTTACGGGGAAGCTTGATGTTTTGAGGAGTAAGGGTGAGTGAAACCAGGCGCGGCCCGGTGATCACTATACTGGCATACTCGCTGCGTAAACCCTCGAATTCCAGATAAGTGCTGGTGTGCCCCGGGGAAACCGAAGTAACGTTTCCGGCAGACACCCCAGCGATTTTTTTATCTAAGCTGTTCCACTGCCCCTGAGAGGTCAGGTCGGCCATGCTGCCGTCGTCGTAAATTCCGGTGGCGGTAAAATTACCCCCCTCCCCCATCGCGATCTCCAGGGATTTGGGCCTGATCTGGATGGTTTTAAGTTCTTTCTTCTTCTGCACCGCTTCCTGCTGATTTTCGGGATTATTTTTATTCTCCGGTTCAGTTTGCTCGGGTTTATTCTCCGCTTCGTTTTGAACAGGGGCCGGCGCCTGCGCCGCATCCTGCTTTATTTTTTCCGCCTCCTCAGGCAAAAAAACATTCAATTTCATTTCCGTTGCCTGCCGGGCATTCTTAAGCATTTCTTTTACCCCCGCCTGGGCGCCCATTCGCGGGTCATTGCTCAATTGGTTGATCTTGCTCAAAGCCTGCTTAAACTCCTCACCCGTTTCAGCGTGCTGGATCATAGAAATAAGCTCATTCATCCGCTTCTGGGTTTCCCCGCTTAACCCCTGGGCTTTTTGTAAAAGATCATTGATCTTTTTACGGTAAAACTCAAGCGTCTTTAAATCAGAAATGTCGGCCGCCGACTCCGACAATTTCTGCTGCGTTTCTTTGTTAACAGGTGCCGCCTGGATCGCTTTTTGCAGTTCCCGGCTATTTTCCTGAAGTTTTTCGTAAGCAGAAGACTGTTGGACCTTATTCGTCAAGCTGGTAATTTTGATCTTATCGATAATCCCCAGCTGGGACTTCTTGATCAGATCCGTCATTTCATCTTTATTTTTCTGGATGTCCCGGGAATTCTTCAGGTCCGTATATTTTTGAGTAAGGGCAACCGCCTTCTGCACTCCCTCTACCCCTTCCCCCGGACGCCGCAGGACATCCACCAATCCGATTTTAGCTTTTTCCATTTCCTTAGGCTTAAGGTTTTCTTTAACCAACTCCGAAAGCTGGCGGATCAGTTGGCGCTTCCTTTCATTAGAATCAAATTTCATCGCCATGTTTGTCGCCTGGTTCTGTAGATCTTCCTGCAATCCGTAAAAAGCATCCTCCTGGTCGGTTTCCCGGGTGCCTCCGGTGCCGGTCTCCGCTGACTCCCCGTCCAAAAGATACTGGCCTTCCTTGATCCTCCCCAGATAGACATTGGAAGAAACCAGGACCGCTAAAAGCATTGCCACCGCAAAACACGCCAGGGAAGCAGCCAAAGAATAATAACGCGCGGCGCTTTTTTCGGGGACCGGCTGCGCAAAAACGGAAAACTGGCTGCGCAGCGCCAACAGCCAGAGGAGTAAATAAACCAACCCCAAAGGGATATTATAATTATCGGTAAACACCGGGGAAGCCATAAAAACCAGGACACTTAAAAGCCGCAGATAGGGGGTTTTACCCTGGCCGGTAAAATTAAAACTAAAGACAATTTCCAGGAGGATGACCCCCTGGATCATGATGGCGATAACGTCCTTATATAAAAAAGTGGATTTGATCACCCGGTAGCTGATCCAGGCTAAAACGATAAGCACTGCGGCGTCCGTCAGGTATTTTATCCCCTCGAACGCTTTGTTACGGTTATACCAGCCGGCGGTAAAACCGGCCGCCCCTCCGATGCCCAGAAAAATCCGGTATGGCCAAAAGATCTGCGCGCTTAATAAAAAGGCTGCCGCGACCAAAAGTAAAAAGGTCAACCCGGCGTCCCAAAGTAATTGTTTGTCTTTTTGCGTCATCGCTAAATAAATATCTCCGAGAGATTATCCCCCTGCGAGAAAAACTTCGCCTGCTGCATATTCACTAAATTTAAAACCTTGATCTTGGTCTGCCGGGAAACCTTACGTTTGTCCGAATCCGGCAGGAAAGTATCGGAAATGACGATTAAGGGGATTAAAACCACCCCGCGCGTATACAAAGAAACGATGTGCGGAAGGTCCTGGTAATCCTGGTCGCTCATCACCACTACCAGGCTGGAATCATTGGGAATAAAGCGGGCAAACTCTTCGAAGGCTTCCCGGAAGCTGATCATGCTTTGCGCCTGGGCCACCGCCAGGACGCGCAGGATATTCTCCAGGTGCTCCTCCCCTTTATTAAAGGGCAAATGCACAATCTCCCCGATATGCGCCAGGAGTTCGATGGAAACTCCTTTTTCGCTAAGGTAATGGGCGACGCTGGCGGCGATCTTGGTGATGTATTCGGCCACCATCTCTTTGCCTTGCCCCAGGTTCTGGGACTTTTGCAGGTTGAACATGATCGTGGTGCCGAAAAAACTTTGCAGCTGGAATTGTTTAACGATCAGCTTGTTTTTTCTGGCGCTGGAAATCCAATGGATCTTTTTTACCGACTCCCCTTCTTTGTACTCGCGCACCCCGTAAAACTCATCGTCATCTCCGCTGGAGCGGGCAGTCTCGATACCGAACCAGGGCAAAACGCTCCTGACCAGGGCCGGAAACTTTTCGATCCTGAATATCTGGGGATAAACGATCAGCGGGGAAAGAACATAAAAAGTGCGCCGCAGGTAAAATAAGTTCAGGGGGTCAAAAAAATAAGCCACAAACGGACCCAGCTTATACTCCCCCCGGCGAAAACACAGGGAAGCATATTGGATCTGAACGGTATTTTTCCCGCTTAACCAATTTATAAAAAATCTCTGTTTTTCCCTCCCGGGCTCCGCTCCGGCAAAATAATCTTCCACCGCCAGGTTAAACACGGGCAGCCAGCCGGCATTATAAACCTGCACCTCGCAGTCCAGCATCTCCCCTTCGGTAGCCCGGCTGATCATTTTTCTGGAAAAGCGCAAGCGCGCAGTTAAAAAAGTCAGGAGCAGCCAGGCCAAGCTGACCGCGGCGCCGCAAAGCAGGAAATAGGCGAAAAAAAAGAAAAACCCCAGGGTCGTTTTTAAACCGATCAAAAGGTTAGCGAAAAAGAAAAAAAACAGCAGCACCCATTTCAGGCGGTAGGCTTTCAGCATTTTTTTAAGAAACGGGAATCTTATGCACTAATTCCGCGATAATCGAGGAAGTGGTCTTTTCGGCGACCAGCGCCTTGGGTTGCAGGATGATGCGGTGGCCAAGCACCCAGTATGCCAGCTTGATCACGTCTTCCGGTATCACATAATCCCTGCCTTCGATAAAGGCCCAGGCGCAGCTGGCTTTCATTAAAGCGATCGAAGCGCGGGGGCTGGCGCCCAACCGGATCTCTTCCCTCTTGCGGGTAGCCGAAACCAGATTGACAATATAATTGAGGACAGTAGTGGAAATTTCCACGTTCCTGATCTTATTCTGCAGCTCCAGAACCGCATCCACCGACAGGACCGGCTGCAGATCTTCGATCGGATGCTGTAATTTCTGGCCGATGGTCACCCGTTTCTCCTCCTCCACGGACAAATATCCGACATTTATTTTCATCAGGAAGCGGTCCAGCTGGGCTTCCGGTAAGGGATAAGTCCCCTGGTATTCGATCGGGTTTTGGGTGCCGACCACCATAAACGGGCGGGGAAGGATAAAGGTCTTTCCGTCGATAGAAACGGAACGCTCCTGCATGCACTCCAGGAGCGCCGACTGCGTGCGCGGCGTGGTCCGGTTAATTTCATCCGCTAAAAGGATATTCGTAAACACCGGGCCTTTCTTGAAATCAAACTCCCCGGTTTTCGGGCTGTAAATGAACCCGCCGGTAACATCCGAAGGCAAAAGGTCGGGGGTAAATTGGATCCGCTTAAAATCCGCGTGGATCGATTTGGCCAGCGCCAGGGAAAGCATCGTCTT
>CAINQO010000039.1 GCA_903852325.1 Candidatus Omnitrophota bacterium | reverse complement strand
GTTTGGGTGAAATGAACCCCCAGCAGCTTTGGGATACGACGATGGATCCGGAAAAGAGAACGATTTTACAGGTGGTGTTAGAGGACGCGGTAGAGGCGGACAAAATGTTTACTGTATTAATGGGAGACCAGGTTGAACCGAGGCGTGAATTTATTGAGGAAAACGCGCATCAGGTCAAAAATCTGGATATCTAATTATGGAAATCATTATCCCTAAACAGCCGGAAAAGAACGCGATCCATCCCGTAGTTATTTTTAAACAAGCCTGGGGGGCATGCTGGGGCCACTTAGGAAAATTAAGTGTGATCTACCTGATTTTTAATGTGCCGCTCACGGTGGTTTCATTGATCCCGCAGCTCCAATCCCTTCCCGGTTTTATGTGGATTTGGATGGTTCTGGCGATAGTCATCGGCAGCTGGGGAGGTATTGCCTTATTGCTGGCGGTAAATAAAGTGCTCGGCGGACAGGAGTATACGGTAGGCCAAAGCATAAGCCAGGCGCAGCTTTTTTTAGGAAAGTATATTTTAACTGTTTTAAGCATCGGTTTATTTGTGGGAAGTATTTTTATTGCCGGCGGCATATGCGCCGCTTTTTTCCGGACCAGTTTCTTGGCGGCAAACGTACCGCTGTCCTTTGTCTGCCTGCTGGCGATCATCGCCCTGATCGGGGTTTTTGTATTCTTTATTCTGCGCTGGTCCGTGGCAACCGCGGTCTGCGTTTTAGAGAATAGCGGAGCCCCCGCTTCACTAAAGCAAAGTTTTACTTTAGTGAAAAAGAATATTAATCCGTTATTGGGCGTTTATTGCTTAAAAGCCCTGACCTATATTTGTTGTTTACTGCCTATGGTTATCGTCGTGACAATTTCGGGCAAACATGTTGGCAGCGCCAATTCCCAGAATGCGGCCGTGTCACTGAGCATGACGGTGTATATTATCCTGCTCAGCGCCATACTCAACCCCTTCTGGACCACAATGCTGGTCATATTGTATAAAAAACTGAAAGAGGCAGCATAAAACTTTATGTATACCCGTAATGATAAAATAATCCAGGTTTATATCGAAGAAGAGGTTAAGGACTCTTATCTTAACTACGCGATGAGTGTTATTGTCGGCAGGGCCCTGCCGGATGTGCGTGACGGCCTGAAGCCGGTGCACCGGCGCATCCTTTATGCCATGCGCGAACTTAATCTGGAGCACTCCAAACCTTATAAAAAATGCGCCCGTATCGTCGGTGAAACCATGGGTAAATACCATCCCCACGGGGACGTGGCGATTTATGATACTCTGGTAAGAATGGCGCAGGATTTTTCTTTGCGTTATCCTTTGGTAGACGGTCAAGGCAACTTCGGATCTGTAGACGGAGACGCGGCAGCCGCCATGCGTTATACTGAAGCCCGTTTGGCCGCAATTAGCGATGATATGTTGGGCGATATTGAAAAAGAAACCGTAAATTACGGGCCCAACTTCGATTCTTCTTTAAAGGAGCCGCTGCTGTTGCCGGCGACCCTGCCCAATCTTTTAGTTAACGGTTCCAGCGGGATTGCCGTCGGCATGGCCACTAATATCCCGCCGCATAATTTAAATGAAGTTTGTGAAGCGATTATTTATTTACTGGACCATCCGGAAGCCGAAATTAAGGACTTGATGCGTTATATCAAAGGCCCGGACTTCCCTACCGGCGGGTTAATCTGCGGCAAGGATGGGATCAAAGAAGCATATCTGAGCGGCCGGGGCAAACTGTTGGTGCGGGCCAGGGCCACTGTTGAGCACCAGAAGAACGGTAAAGACCTGATTATTTTCACCGAGATCCCTTATCAGGTGCAAAAATCCGGCCTGATCGAAGCGATCGCCGGGCTAGTCGATGATAAAAAAATCGAAGGGATTTCGGATATCCGCGACGAATCGGATAAAGAAGGAATGCGCATAGTGGTTGAGCTAAAGCGCGACACCGAAAGCCAGATCGTTTTAAACCAGCTTTTCAAACATACGCAACTGGAAACGACCTTCGGAATCATCATGCTGGCCTTGGTCGATAACCGTCCGAAGGTTTTAAATTTACGTCAGGTCCTGGATTGTTATATCGAGCACCGCCGGGTGGTCATCCGCCGGCGTACTCAGTTTGAACTGGATAAAGCTTTAAAACGCGCGCATATTTTAGAGGGGTTAAAAATAGCCCTGAAATTCATTGACCGGATCATCAAGGTGATCAAAACCTCCAAGAGCGTGGAAGCGGCCAAAGTCAACTTGATGAAAGAGTTTGAACTTTCGGAGATCCAGTCGCAGGCGATCTTAGAGATGCAGTTGCAGCGCTTGACCGCTTTGGAGCGGGATAAGATCGATGCGGAATACGCCGAGCTGCTCAAAAAAATCGAATTCTGCCAGGCGATCCTGGCTTCAATCAAAAAAATCGAAGCGATCATTAAAGAAGAGCTGCAGGAGCTGATCAAGAAATACGGGGATAACCGCCGCACGGATATCGTGGCTGAAGCGGAAGAGTTGGAAGTCGAAGATTTGATTGCCGAAGAGGATGTCGTGGTAACGATCAGCCACGGCGGCTACATCAAGCGGTTGCCGGTCAGCTCCTACCGCAAGCAAAAGCGCGGGGGGGCCGGATCCACGGCGGCGGAGTTAAAAGACGAAGATTTCAGCGAGCATCTTTTTGTCGCTTCTACCAAAGATTACCTGCTTATCTTTACGGATAAAGGCCAGGTGCACTGGTTAAAAGTTTACGAGATTCCCCAGGCTAGCCGGATCTCTAAAGGCAAGGCGATTGTTAATCTGGTGCAGATGGAAGCCTCCGCTAAAATCAGCTCCACGATTCCGGTGAAAGAATTCTCTCCGGATAAATACCTGGTGATGGCGACTAAGCTGGGGCAGATCAAAAAGACCAAGCTCGATGCTTACGGCAACCCGCGTAAAGGCGGGATTATCGGGATTACTCTGGATAAAGATGACGCTTTGATCGACGTTCAGATGACCGACGGCAAGCAGGAACTGCTTATCGGGACCCGCCAGGGCAAGGCGATCAGGTTTTCCGAAGAAAAAGTCCGGGAAATGGGCAGGGGGGCCCACGGCGTGCGGGCAATATCCCTGGAGAAAAAAGACGAAGTAATCGATATGGTCGTCCCGCAAAAATCTTCCACTATTCTTACGGTAACCGAGCTGGGGTTTGCCAAGCGCACCACCGTCGAAGAATACCGGCTTACCAGCCGCGGCGGTAAAGGAGTGATCAATATCAAGGTTACCGACAAAAACGGGGAAGCGGTAAATTTAAAAACGGTAAACGATAAAGACGAGTTGATGGTCATTACGCAAAACGGCATATTCCTGCGCTGCGCGATCAAAGATATCCGTGAAACCGGCCGCTCTTCTCAAGGGGTGCGCTTAATCAAGCTTCAAGATAAAGACCGGGTTGCCTGCGTCGCCCCCGTGATCGCTGAGGAAGAAGAATAATTTTTAGTAGCAGAGTGTTTTTATCAGCTATCCGCGCAGCGGATACCGTTATTTTAAGTTGTTGCTGATAAAAACACAAATAGGGGGATTGGGGGGAAAAGATAGCTTTCCCCCCAAGGAAGTCTTCCAACCGTAAGGAAGGGGATGACAGCGAGCCGCCCCCCGGTTTAATTTAGCGGCGAAGCGCCATAAGGGGAAACGTAGTTGCCCCTTATGGGGAATGAGCGTCGCAAAAACGCTCAATTAGCAAAAGACAAAGCACTGGTATTTACCGGTGCTTCGGCATAGAATAAGCTGTAGCGAATGACGACCCTGTCGTCTAGCCTGGTCTAGGACAAGAGCTTTTCAAGCTCTCGACACGGGTTCAAATCCCGTCAGGGTCATAAATATCATCAGTTCCATACTTGCGGATATGGGCAAGTAACCAAGGCGCTCAATGTGTGGAATAATCGGGTACATCGGTAACAAAGACGCGCAATCTATCCTTATCGCCGGCTTGAAACGCCTGGAATACCGCGGTTATGATTCAAGCGGCATCGCCTTAATCCTGCCTGACAAAAAAATCATCGGAATAAGAAAAGCTCCCGGTAAGATCAATATCCTGGAAAGACTGGTCAAAGATAAACCTTTGCGCGGAACTGCGGGGATTGCGCATACGCGCTGGGCTACCCATGGCGCCCCTACCCAGGTTAATGCGCATCCGCACCAGGATTGCCGCGGCCGGATTGCCGTGGTGCATAACGGGATTATTGAAAATTTTGAAACCCTCAAAATGCAATTGATCAAAGAGGGGCATGTTTTCCGCAGCCAGACAGACACTGAAGTCATCGTCCACCTTATCGAAAAATTCTATAAAGGCGTTCCTTTGGAAGCAGCGGTTTCCGCGGCGCTCAAGCTGCTGGTCGGTTCATTCGCGATCGGAGTGGTTTCCGCCAGCGAACCGGATAAGTTGGTCGGCGCCAGGCTGGGCAGCCCCTTGATTATCGGGGTGGGCGAGGGAGAAAACTTTTTGGCCTCGGATGTGCCGGCGGTACTGGGTTTTACCAAGGAAGTTGTTTTCCTGAATGAAAACGAACTCGCGGTTTTAAGTAAGGAAAAGTTCAGGATTACCACCCTGGGAGGTAAAACCGTTCTGCGGGAGACCACCCACATCAACTGGGATATTGACCAGGCGGAAAAATCCGGCTACGAGCATTTTATGCTTAAAGAAATCAATGAACAGCCGGGGATCCTGGAAAATTTGATCAATTCCCGGATCCACACCCAAAGCGGTCAGATATTTTTTCGGGAGCAGAATATTCCGGAAAGCAAACTCCAGGAAATAGAGAATATTTTTATTGTCGCCTGCGGTACGGCTTACCATGCCGGAATGGTCGCTAAGTACGTGCTGGAAACCCTTTGTCAAGTGTCCGCGCAGATCGATGTTTCCAGTGAATTCCGCTACCGGGACCTTTTGATCGGGCCGGAGACCCTGGTAGTCGCGATCAGCCAGTCCGGGGAGACCGCGGATACTTTAGCCGGGGTGCGGGAGGCTAAGCGCCGGGGGGCCAGCGTCATCTCCATCTGTAACGTATTAGGTTCTACCCTTACCCGGGAATCCGACGGGATAATTTATATTCACGCCGGCCCGGAAATCGGGGTGGCTTCGACAAAAGCCTATACCGCCCAGTTAACCGCTTTGTATTTATTCGCTTTTTATCTGGGGCAGATCCGCGGGGTGCTTTCCTGCGCCAAGGTGGATAAGCTGCTGGCCGAGCTGCGCAAAATTCCCGGCTATCAGTCCCAGATTTTAAAACAACAAAATAAAATTGCCGCCCTGGCGCGCAAGCATTCCCACTTGGGCTCTTTTTTATACCTGGGCCGGAACCTTAATTATCCTTCGGCTTTGGAAGGGGCGTTAAAGCTGAAAGAGATTTCCTATATCCCCGCGGAGGGTTACGCCGCCGGAGAAATGAAACATGGGCCGATCGCTTTGATTGACGAATACCGGGCGGTAGTCTGTATCGCTCCCGCTTCCAAAGTGTATGACAAAATGGTTTCCAATATCCAGGAGATCCGTTCCCGCAAAGGGAAAATTATCGCTATCGCCACCAGCGGCGACAAGGAGATCAAGGAATTAACCCGGGAAGTGATTTATGTGCCCAAGACTGAAGAATTATTTTCCCCTCTTCTGGTGGTGCTGCCTCTGCAGTTAATGGCATACCATATCGCCGTGAAGCGCGGATGCGACGTTGACCAACCGCGAAATTTAGCAAAATCCGTAACCGTGGAATAATGCTTTATATCGTTGCTACCCCAATCGGTAACCTGCAGGATATCACCAAAAGAGCGGTGGAAGTTTTAGGCAGCGTGGATTTGATCGCCTGCGAAGATACCCGGCACACTAAAATACTCCTGGATCATTACGGGATCAAGACTCCCACTACAAGTTTTTTTCAACACAATCGTTTTATTAAAGGCGAACACCTGCTGGAGTTATTAAAATCCGGCAAGCATATCGCCCTGGTCTCAGATGCCGGCACCCCGGGGATCCTTGATCCCGGGTATAACCTGATCAATCTGGCGATCAAAAACGGCCTGGAAATGACCTATATTCCCGGCGCCGCGGCTTTTGTGAACGCGCTGGTATTATCGGGAAAACCGGCGCATGAATTTTATTTCGGAGGATTTTTGCCTAACCGGACCATTGCCCGGAAAAATCAGCTGGAGAAATTAAAATCCCTGGGTTGTACCCTGGTGTTTTATGAATCCTGCCACCGGATTTTAGCCAGCCTGGAAGATATCGCCGCGGTTTTCGGGGAAAAAGAGGTCACGGTGGCCAGGGAGTTAACAAAAAAATTCGAAGAAGTCCTGCGCGCCAGCCCCAAAGTTATCCAGGAAAAGTTGGCCAAAAACAAGCCGCGCGGGGAATTTGTGATCGTAGTTTAGCTTGACAAAACAGGATCAGGTGTTATAATTTAGTAAAAGTTAACCTTTAAGTCCGGCTCAGTGAAGCCGGCAAGGTGAAAAATATGCATACAATATTGGCGATGAACAATTTAACCCAACCGAACATACCCGGTTGGGTTTTTTTATCACCACGGTGGCGCAGGAAGCTGCGGGCGCCGTTTTCAATCTATGCCTGAAAACCCTAAAATATTAGACCAAGAAGGTATCCAGAGGGCGATCCAGCGGATTGCCCATGAAATTATCGAGAAAAACAAGGATAGCGCCAGCCTGTGCGTAATCGGTATCCGTAACCGCGGAGTGTATATTGCTCAGCGGATTTCCGGGGCGATCAAACAGATCTCCGGGGAGGAGGTTTTAACCGGCGCGCTGGATATTACCTTGTACCGGGACGACCTGGCTTTGGCCACCGGCCAACCGCTGGTGCGCAAAACAGAAATAGATTTTGATATCAATGATAAAAACCTGATCTTGGTCGATGACGTGCTTTTTACCGGGCGCACTATCCGCGCCGCTTTAGACGCGTTGATTGATTTCGGGCGCCCCAAAACCATACAGCTGGCGGTTTTAGTTGACCGGGGGCACCGTGAACTGCCGATCCGGGCGGATTTTGTAGGCAAAAACATCCCCACTTCCGTCAAGGAGTCCGTAGAGGTGCGCCTCAAGGAATCCGACGGGAAAGATGAGGTTTTTATCGCGGAGAAGAAATAGAATGTCCTGGACGAAAAAAGACCTTTTAGGCCTGGAATACTTAACCCCGCAGGAAATCGAACTGATTTTAGATACGGCCGAGTCTTTCAAGGAAGTTTCTACCCGGGAAATCAAGAAAGTTCCCGCCCTGCGCGGTAAGACCGCCGTCAATCTTTTTTATGAACCTTCGACGCGCACCCGCGTCTCCTTCGAGGTGGCCGCTAAAAGGCTTTCCGCCGACGTGATTAATATCGCCACGGAAACCTCCAGCGTCCGCAAAGGGGAAACCCTGATCGATACCGGGAAAAACATTCAGGCGCTCAAGGCGGATATCATTATTATGCGGCATAATTGTTCCGGGGCCGCCAATATGCTGGCCCGCGCCCTGGATATCAGCGTCATCAATGCCGGGGACGGCTGGCACGAGCACCCGACGCAGGCGCTGCTGGATATTTTTACTCTGAAAGAAAAACTGGGAAAAATCAAAGGCTTGAATGTCGCTATCGTCGGGGATATTGCCCATTCCCGGGTAGCGCGCTCCAATATCTGGGGGCTGGTAAAATTAGGGGCCAAGGTCACCGTCTGCGCCCCGCCGATGCTGCTTCCGGCGGGGATCGAATTAACCGGGGCCCGGACTTCTAGCGATATCGACGCGGTGCTTAAAGATGCCGACGCGGTCAATGTTTTACGGATGCAGTTTGAGCGGGATGAGAACGCCGCTTTTCCCGAGCAGCTGGATTATTTTAAGAAGTTTGGGATTACCGAAGAAAGGCTGGAAAAGGCCAAAAAAGACATTGTCGTCATGCATCCGGGGCCGATAAACCGGGGGATCGAAATGTCCAGCGGTGTGGCCGACGGAGACAATTCGGTAATTTTGGAGCAGGTAACCAACGGGATCGCCGTACGGATGGCGGTTTTATTTTTAGTCAGCCAGGCAAGAGAAGCAAAGAAAGGCCGCCAGTGAGCATATTAATCAAACAAGGCAGGGTGATCGACCCGGTAAATAAAATTGACGCGGTTTTGGATATTTTTATTCAGGAAGATAAAATATCTAAAGTCGGCCAAAACCTTAAAGTGCAAGCCGCCACCGTGATCGATGCCGCCGATAAAATCGTTATTCCCGGGATCGTGGATATGCATGTTCATTTGCGTGAGCCGGGCAGGGAGGATAAGGAAACCGTGGCCAGCGCCACCGCGGCTGCGGCCAAGGGCGGAGTGACTACGGTGTTGGCCATGCCCAATACCCAACCGGCGATGGATTGTGCGGCAAGCGTGGAATTATTGTGGGAGATAATTAAAAAAACCGCCAAGGTTAATGTGCAGGTTTGCGGTGCAATTACTAAAGGCCGCCTGGGCCAGGAGCTGTGCGATAGCGCATTACTTAAAAAAACCGGGGTTATCGCCCTGAGCGACGACGGAAGCTCGGTGGATAATGACGGCTTGATGCAGGAGGCTTTTGCTCAGGCAAAAAAAGCCGGGCTTCTGGTGATCTGCCACAGCGAAGATAAAAAACTCTCCGCAAAAGGAGTGATCAACCTGGGCTTTAATTCGACGCGCCTGGGGTTGCGCGGCGTATCCAACGCTTCCGAATATACCCGGGTCAAACGGGATATCGAATTAGCGCAGCAAACCGGCTGCCCGGTGCATATCGCCCATGTCAGCTGCAGAGAGTCCGTGGAAATAATCGCCCGCGCCAAACAACAAGGAGCCCGGGTTACCTGCGAGACCGCCCCGCATTATTTTTCCTTTACCGAAGAGGAAGTTTTAGGGTATGATACTAATATGAAAATGAACCCGCCTTTAAGGGCTAAAGAAGACCTTGAGGCAGTAAGGGAGGGTTTACGCAACGGCACCATCGATGTGATCGCTTCGGATCATGCTCCGCATACCGAAAATGAAAAAGATATAGAATTTGACCGGGCGGAGTTCGGGGTCGTCGGCCTGGAAACAGAGCTGTCCGCGGGGATCACGGAGCTGCTGGATAAAAAAGTTTTAGATTGGGGGCAATTGGTCCAAAAACTTTGTTTCAATCCGGCACGGATATTGGGTTTAGAAAGAGGAAGCATTGCGGAAGGCTGTTTTGCCGACATCGCGGTAGTGGCCGCTCAAGATCTCTGGACAGTGCAAAAGCAGGCGCTGGTTTCTAAATCGAAAAACTCCTGTTTTTTAGGCAGGGAACTAAAGGGGCGGGTGGAGTATACTGTTTGCAACGGTAAAATAGTTTACCAAAAGTAAGCATGGAATTTATCGCCGACTTTCACATCCATTCCAAATATTCACGGGCCACCAGCCGGGATATGGATATCAAGCACCTGGCGCACTGGGCCAAATTAAAAGGGATTACCCTGATGGGCACCGGTGATTTTACCCATCATTTATGGCTGGAAGAATTAAAACATACTCTTGAGGATTGCGGCAACGGATTGTTTAAGTACGCGGACGTTTTTTTCATGCTTACCGCCGAGATCAGCAGCATTTATTCCAAGGGCGGTAAGGGTTACCGTATCCACAACCTTATTTTTGCCCCTTCCTTTGCCGCCGTAGATAAAATTAACAACGCGCTTTTCCGCCGGGGGGCGAACTTGTCCAGCGACGGCAGGCCGATCATTGGATTGCCCGCGGATGAATTGGCGCGCCTTGTGTTCGATATCGATGAAAATTGCATGGTCGTGCCAGGGCATATCTGGACCCCCTGGTTCAGCCTGTTTGGCTCAATGTCCGGGTTTGATAAGATCGAAGACTGTTTCGGTGACCAGACGGATAAAATATTTGCCCTGGAAACCGGTTTATCCAGCGACCCGGCGATGAATTGGCGGTTGAGCGCTTTGGACAGGTTTACCCTGATCTCCAACAGCGATTCTCATTCGCCGCAAAAGATCGGCAGGGAAGCGAATGTTTTTAACTGCGCTTTGGATTATCCAACTATCCGGCAGGTTTTAAAAAGCAAAGATAAAGAAAAATTCCTGTATACCATCGAGTTTTTCCCCGAGGAAGGGAAATATCATTTTGACGGGCACCGGCTTTGTGGCATCCGCTGGAGCCCGCAGGAAACCAGGGAGAATAACGGCAAGTGCCCTAAATGCGGAAAAGCCGTTACGGTAGGCGTGGTTAACCGGGTGGAAGCATTAGCCGACCGGCCAGAAGGCTTTAAGCCGCAAAACGCGATTCCTTTTAAAAACCTGATCCCCCTGGATGAGATCATCGCCTCCGCAAAAGGCTTAGGCAAAGGTTCGCTAGCGGTAGAAAGAGAATATTTGCTTTATTTAAGTAAGTTTGGTACGGAGTTCGGGGTTTTACTTAAAGCCCCCCGGGAAGAATTATTTAAGCAGCTTCCTCCTAAAATTGCCGAAGGGGTTTTACTGGCGCGGGAGGGGAAGGTTAATATTAAACCCGGTTACGATGGCGAATACGGGATAGTTTCCGTATATGCCGAGGAATCTTCTGCGGTAAAAAACGAAGAGCAGTTAAATTTATTTTAAACGGTTAAATTAATGCCCCTGTAGCGCAATGGATAGCGCATTAGCCTCCGGAGCTAATGGTACAGGTTCGACTCCTGTCAGGGGCAATAAGTTTGAGCAATAAAACTTATTGTCGAACCAAAGGGTGTGTGGGGAAAATATAAATTTTCCCCACGCAGTCGGGGTAACAGTGACCCGCCGAGTTTTGTGGCGGGGAACGCCATAGGGGCAGAGCCCCTTGGGAAACGACGCAGCCGCCAGGCAAGGAGTGACAGGTTCGACTCCTGTCAGGGGCAATAAATTAAAAGTAACAGAGTTTCTAGTCGAACCAAAAGCACCCGACGTTTAATGGTGTTGCGCCAGTGTAGCCCTCTGGCTGAGGGTGTGGTTTAGGAAAATAGTTTAAAATGGAACAAAAATACTAATTTTATCTTAATTTATGGATAAAAGTGGTACAAAATAGCTTAAAAATAGGCAAAAGTGGAGTAAAAGTGGCAGATTTGTTCAGGAGGAAATGTGAAACATACGGTTAAAAAGGGTAAAAAAGCGCCTAAAAAACTACTGATAGATTTCGCTGCGGAGAAACTCAATTCTCCGAAGCTTTATGCGGCGCAAAGGAAGAATACCTCCGGAGAAAAGAAAAAAGTGATCATCCTGGGGGGAGGGCCCAACCGGATCGGCCAGGGGATTGAGTTCGATTACTGCTGCTGCCATGCCGCCTACGCGCTTAAAGAGGCAGGAGTAGAAAGCATTATGGTGAATTGTAATCCCGAAACCGTTTCTACGGATTATGATACCTCAGACCAGCTTTATTTTGAGCCCCTTACTTTCGAAGACATTATGAGCATTATGGAAAAAGAGAAACCTTTGGGGGTAATTGTGCAGTTTGGCGGGCAGACTCCGATAAACTTGGCGGTAGCTTTACGCAAAGCCGGGGTGAATATCCTGGGCACTAGTTCCGACAGCATTGATATCGCCGAGGACCGGAAACGCTTTAAGCAGATGATCAATAAGCTCGGATTGCTGCAGCCGGAAAGCGGCACGGTATTTACTTTTGCCGAAGCGCAAAAAGTAGCCAAAGAGCTCGGTTATCCCGTCCTGGTAAGGCCTTCGTATGTTTTGGGCGGGAGGGCAATGGAGATTGTTTACGACCAGGAATTGCTGGAAAGATTTATCAAGGAAGCCGCGGAGGTTTCCGGTGAGCATCCGATATTGATCGATAAATTCCTGGAAGACGCGATTGAAGTCGATGTCGACCTGATCGGAGACGGGGAAACTTACGTTATCGGCGGGATCATGGAGCATATCGAGCAGGCCGGAGTGCATTCCGGGGACGCGGCCATGTCCCTGCCCACCTACTCTTTGAGCCCGGAAATTTTAAAAAAATTGAGGGAGGCTTCCTACCGCATGGCGGAAGAACTCCATGTTATCGGTTTAATGAATGTGCAGTATGCGGTTAAAGGCACCCAGGTTTATGTGTTGGAAGTTAATCCGCGCGCTTCCCGGACCGTACCTTTTGTTTCCAAGGTTATCGGAGTGCCGTTAGCGAAACTGGCGACCAAGGTGATGTTGGGGCAGAAATTAAAAAACCTGAAATTTACCAGGGAAGTTATTCCTCCCTATGTGGCGGTCAAGGAATCCGTGTTCCCTTTTAACCGGTTTCCCGGGGTGGATGTTATGCTGGGGCCGGAAATGAAATCCACCGGCGAAGTAATGGGGATCGATACGGATTTTGCGGGGGCATATATTAAAAGCCAGATCGCCGCCGGACAGACCATACCTAAAAACGGCAATGTGTTTATCTCTGTGCATGACCGGGACAAAAGGGATATCGTTTTTATCGCCAGGAAGCTCAAAGACCTGGGGTTTAAAATTTACGCCTCCGGCGGCACGGCCGCGGTACTGGAAAAGAACAATATACCGGCCAAGGTCCTGCCGAAGATCAATGAAGGCCGGCCGAACATCCTGGATCTGATGAAAGACGGCAAGATCCAGATGGTGATCAACACTCCTTCCGGCCGCATACCCCGCCAGGATGAAATAAAGATCCGCTCCCAGGTCATTCTTTATAATATTTCCTATACCACGACGATTTGCGGAGCCCAGGCCACGGTTAACGGTATGGAAAGGCTGATCAAAAAAGACCTGGGGGTCAAATCCCTACAAGAATATCATAAAATGAAATGTAAAGAGGTTAAATAGATGCCGGAATTACCCGAGGTAGAAACCATCAAGGGGGATCTGGAAAAAACAGTGATCGGCAAAAAGATCAGCCGGATCGAGATTTTTAACCCCAAAGTGATCCGTCAGCCCCAGGCGGCGGAGTTTAAGCGTTCTCTGACCGGGTTAAGGGTGAAGCGGGTTTTGCGCCGCGGTAAACTTTTAATCTTAGAACTGTCTAACGCTAAATTCCTGACCGTGCACTTTAAAATGACCGGCCAGCTTGTGCTGCGGAAGCAGGAGCCGGCCGGGGAAAGAAAACTCCCTGACGCCGGAAGCAAAAAAAGCATCACCCGGGTGACCTTTTATCTTGATCCCGGGCTGGCGCTGGATTATAACGATCTGCGTTTATTTGGCGAATTGCGCCTGATCGATGACTGGCGCAAACTGAAATTTATTCAGGAACTGGGGCCGGAACCTTTTGGTTTAAGTTTGACGGATTTTAAAAAAATGCTGGCCAAAAAGAAAACTAAAATTAAGCCCCTATTGCTGGACCAGAAATTTATCGCCGGGATCGGGAATATTTATGCCTCGGAGATCCTCTTCCGCTCCAAGATCGATCCGCAGCGGCCGGTACATGATCTGAGCCCGCTGGAACAAACCGTCCTTTATAAAGAAATGCTCAAGGTGCTGCAGAGCGCGATCAAGCACGGAGGCTCTTCGGTAGACGATTATGTGCGTGTTTCCGGAAAAAACGGGGATTACGCGCGTTTCCATCAGGTTTACGGAAGAAACGGCAAGCCCTGCCTTGTTTGCAGGACGCCGATTAAGCGCATTGCCCAGGGAGGAAGAGGTACATTTTTTTGTTCCAAATGCCAGGCGGTACCTTCTTCCGGCGCCCGAAAGGAAAATCCCCGGTGAAAAAACGCCTCAAAATTAACGGGATAATTATGGGCGCAGCGGCCCTGCCGATCATTTTCTTTCCCCGGGTTTTCCTGCGGGGAACCTCAGGCAGCGCTGCGCAGGATATGCTCGTAACCTTTGGTTTTGCTTTTATCATCCTGGGGCAGGTTATCCGGGTATCTGCGCGCGGATATAAAGCCGAACATTCCCGGGACAGCCAGGCATTGATCCAGGGCGGGCCGTACCAGGTCGTGCGCAACCCGATGTATTTAGGGATACTGTCGATCGGACTGGGAGTAGTGCTTATGGTATTTAAATGGTGGGCGGCGTTGATATTTATCGCAGTTTTTACCCTCCGCTACATTTTGCTTATTTATAGCGAAGAGAAAAAACTTTCGGCGATGTTCCCGCAGGAGTATCCGCAGTATTGTTCAAAAGTACCGCGGATCTTTCCTTCGCTATCCCGGTTGATAAAGCTGGATGTCAGCCAATACCTGCCGGTAAAAATAAGCTGGTTTTATAAAGAGATCGGCTCGATGCTTACCCTGCTTTTCCTTGTCCTGGCGGTAGAAGCCGGGGAGGAGATCATTCAGGGAAGTTTGCGGGCTTATTTACGGCAATCCGGGTGGTTATTCCTCACTTTTATTATATGCGTAACTTTAATTTTTTTACTGAATAAGCGTACCGCCAAAAAATATGCCAGCAGCGCAAATTAAAACCAAAATTATTACTAACCGCCGGCTCAAAGCAAATTACTGGCACCTGGAATTTGAATCCGGCCTGATCGCCAGGAGCGCCCGTCCCGGCCAATTTGTGAATATCCGGGTTAATGATCTCCTGGAGCCGCTATTGCGCCGGCCGCTGAGCATCCACGGGGTAAAAGGCGCGCGGGTGAAAGTCATTTATGAGGTTCTGGGCAAAGGAACGCAGGCGTTGTCGCAAAGAAAATCCGGAGAATTTTTAGACATTATCGGCCCCCTGGGTAACGGTTTTGATTATCCTTCCGCGGCTAAATCCAAAGGAAAATATATCCTAGTTGCCGGAGGCATGGGAGTTGCCCCACTGTTATTTTTAGCGGAAAAATTAAAAACACTTAAGCCCTTAGTGTTAATTGGAGCTCGCGCCAAAGAATTGATCATTTGCACTCCGGAGTTTAAGGCTTTGGGGGCGGAGATTAAATTGGCCACCGATGACGGTTCGGCAGGGTTTAACGGCAGAGTAACCCAGCTATTAGAGATCGAACTGAAACAAACCCGGGCAGCGGTTATCTTTGCCTGCGGACCGCATCCGATGCTTAAGGCGGCGGCACAAATTGCTGCAAGCAGTCAGCTCCCCGCGCAGCTTTCCCTGGAAGCGCACATGGCTTGCGGGATCGGGGCCTGCTTAGGGTGTGTGGTTTCCACTAAGGATGGCTATAAAAGTGTCTGTAAGGACGGTCCGGTTTTTTCCGGCCAGGATTTAATATGGTAAAAAAAATCAAACCGAATTTAAGCGTAAAAATAGGGAAGCTGGAAATGAAGAACCCGGTAATGGTGGCTTCCGGAACTTTCGGTTATGCCGCTGAATTCCGGGAGTTGATGGATTTAAAAAAATTAGGAGCGATCGTTACCAAGACGATCACCCTTAAGGGGCGCCAGGGAAATCTTCCTCCCCGCACCTGCGAAACTCCCGCCGGGATGCTTAATTCTATCGGCCTGGAGAATCCCGGGATCGACCGGTTTATCGGGGAAAAACTTGTTTTTCTGAAGAAGCTGGGAGTCCCGGTGATCGTCAGTATCGCCGCCGAAAACAACCCGGAAGAGTTTATAACTTTAGCGAACAAGCTAAACGGGTTTATGGAAATCGCCGCGATCGAACTGAATATTTCCTGCCCGAACCTGCAAAAAGATAAATTAATTTCCCAGGATCCCCGGGCAACTTTTGCATTGGTAGAGGCGGTGCGCCGGGTTACGGAAAAATGTTTGATTGTAAAGCTTTCCCCGAATGTAAGCTCGATCACCGAGATCGCCCTTTCCGCGGTGCAGGCGGGCGCCGATGCCCTGGCTTTAATCAATACCTTGGGGGGGATGTGTATCGACGTAAACAAGCAGACCCCTAAATTAGGAGCCTGGGTGGGCGGCTTAAGCGGGCCGGCAATCCGGCCGGTAGCCGTAAAAATGGTTTGGGAAGTATACAATAAAACTAAAGTCCCCATCATCGGGATGGGCGGGATAATCGATGTGTCAAGCGCTTTGGAGTTCTTTCTGGCCGGGGCCGCGGCCATAAGCGTAGGAACGGCCAATTTTGTCAACCCGCGCGCCAGCCTGGAAATAATCACGGGTTTAGAGCGGTACATGGCAGAGCATAACCTGCAAAACCTAAGCGCCCTTACCGGAAAATTAAAAGCATGCAAAAATTAAACCACCCTCAAATCATTCTTGCTTTGGATGTAAATACTTTAAAAGAGGCAAGCGCGCTGGTAAACAAGCTTTATCCGCGGATAAAAATATTTAAGGTGGGCAGCCACCTTTTTACCGCCTACGGCCCGCAAATCATTAAACTGATCCGCGCCAAGGGGGGAGAGGTTTTTCTGGACCTTAAATATTTCGATATACCTAATACCGTTGCCGCTGCCGTAGGAGAGGCGGTGCGGCTCAAGGTGAAAATGCTTACTTTGCATATTTCCGGGGGCCAGGAAATGCTTATGGCGGCGGTTAGCGCGGCAAAAGCGCAGTCCAATGCCCTGAAAATTTCCCGGCCCTTATTGATCGGGGTGACGGTGCTGACCAGCCAGAAAGCCAAATCCGGACAGGTGCTTGCTTTAGCCGGACAGGGGATCGCCAGCGGACTGGATGGGATTGTTTGTTCGGCACAAGAGGGGGAGATCTTACGAAATAAGATCAAGGCGGATTTTGTTATGGTGACTCCGGGGATCCGGCCGGATAGTTTTGGCAAGGATGACCAGAAAAGGACCGCTACCGTAAGCCAGGCAGTCAAGTCCGGGAGTGATTTTTTAGTCATCGGACGGCCGATCTTAAAGGCCGGGGATCCTTTAACGCAGGCCAAGGAATTCTTAAAGGAATTATCCGTAGCGCAAAATTAATTTTGCAGGCCAGGTTTTACCTCAAGACAAAAGAGATCGGATAAGAACGCTTTACAGCAATTAAAAAAGCAGGTATAATTTGCCTGTTCCTGTTTCCGGTCGGCGGTGAGGATTGGGAATCGGGATAGAATTTCGGGCGATTAGCTCAGTTGGTTAGAGCGTCTGACTTACATTCAGAAGGTCAGGGGTTCAACTCCTCTATCGCCCACTTTAATTTCAGCGGCAAATTCAGAATAAGTAGTTGTTGCAATAATCCGTAATTTTAATACAATAGTAGTTCAGATTTAAAAGGATAAACATTTTGGGGTCGTAGCTTAGCCTGGCTTAAAGCGCCTCCCTGTCACGGAGGAGATCGCGAGTCCGAATCTCGTCGGCCCCGCCAAAATAAATCCGCTAATTTCATTATTAGCGGATTTTTCTTATAATAAATAGCAGTCAGGCCCTGCGCCTGAATTGCTCTCCGTGGCCCCCTGATTTGCCTTGAGTTTTCTACTCCCGGGTGTTATTATAATTTTAAGTTTTTCGGCATAATTTACCTATCCGGAGGCGGAGGATCTTTAAAAAGGCCTGTTTATTACTGATTTTAGGGTTGGGTTTTTACCTTCCGGCAACCGCCTACGAACTGTTGAATACCGACAAAGTAACGGTTGGGCTGGATACCTATTTACGCGCCGACCTGGTCACCCTGAAAAATGTAGCGGGACTGGACAGCCATAACCAGGATGATCATACTACTTATTTGGGTATCGATTATAATTTTTCGCTCAATGCTGATTTTAAGGATTCCGGCAGTAAGTTTTATATTAAATTCGAACGTAACGGCCCTTACGATTACGACGCCCCGCTTTTTATCCACAACACCCTGATCACTTCCGGAGGCAGGATCGAGAAATACCGGAATGCCGAACTGCTTCCCCAGGTTGAAGAATTCTGGCTGGAGAACAAGCTTTGGGAAAAATTCCGGTTAAAAACCGGTTTATATCCTTATGCGGTCGGTAACGGTTTTGCTTTAAACGGCGGTTATGAAAATTACGGGGCGACCTTATCCCGGGAGAGCGAAGGGGTTATCTGGCGCCTTTATTATTGCCGGCCGGATTTAGTTTATAAAAATCCTTTGGGTCCGCGCATCGAGCAGGAGATCGACCAGGGGCAGAAATATGAACCCAATGCCGCTAATTTTTTTGCCACTGATATTAAAATTACCTCCGGGAAACAAACCTTCTGGCCGTACGTGGGCATGCTGGCGGACTATACTTCCAACGGCAAAAGGGATAATCTTTTTGCCGCCCCGGTAAATAAGGATTTCCTGGGCACGGTCGGCGGCGCCTGGGAATACGCGGGGGAAAAGCTAAACATAAAACTGGAAGCGGCGCATAATTTCGGCTATGCCCAAAGCCAGGACAGCGAGTTCAAGGATATTCAGCATACCGGCTACATGTTTTATTCCGGATTGAATTATATACTTGGGAAATTTGTCCCGGGAATGCGCTTTCTGCTTTGTTCGGGTAATAAAACTAGCCCGGATACCGCCGGTTCGCCGGATGCGCTTTATGTTTCCGGGAAAAACCGGGCCTTTAGTTACTCTTCTCCCACTAACCGCAATCTCAGCGATACGGTCTCCAGCAGTAATGCCGATATGCTTCCGATCGTGGCGATGGGAGGAGGTTACGGTTTGAATTACGGGGTGCCCCGTCCGGGAACATTTTTTTCCGCGGATTTTGACAACCTGATCATGCCTTCGGCAGGATTCGATTATAATTTTACGGATAAGCTTAGCGCCAGCGTGTATGCTTACTATTTAAGCGCTTTTGCCCGTCCGGTAGGCACTTTGAACGGCGAGGGCAAGTATCTTTCCCGGGATCTGGGGATAGAAACAGATTTATTTGTCGATTATAAAATAAGCGAGCATATTACGGTAGGTTTTCTGGGTGGTTATTATGTCCCCGGAGGTTATTATAAAGAAGAGCGGGATGACACGGATGGAAGTACCTTTAGCCCTTTTGTCCGCGGAGACGGCCAGGCGAATAACGCCTACCAGTTCGAGTTTTACGCGGAGTTTAAGTTTTAAATTTGCAATCAGCGGAGGAAAGAATGGCCACTATCGAGGATTTTAGAAAATTAGAGTTTAGGATCGCCCAGATCAAAGAAGTCAACGACCATCCCAACGCGGACAAGCTGGTCGTTTTGATCCTGGATTTAGGGGACCGGCAAAAACAGGTGGTGGCCGGGATCAAAGCGCATTATTCCAAAGAAGAGCTGCTGGGTAAACAGGTAGTGGTGGTGGATAACCTTGATCCAGTCATCCTGCGCGGAGTGGAAAGCCAGGGAATGATCCTGGCCGGCTCCGATGAGAACACCCTGGCGATCATCACTCCGACTAAACCATTGAAATTGGGAAGTATCGTAAAATGAGCGCCAAAAGTAAAGCTTTAGCCTTGAAACAATTTGTGCCTCAGGAGTTTTGCCTTAAATGCCGGGGGTGCTGTCGGTTTAAAGAAGCCGATTCCGTCTGGAGCCCCTGCCTTCTGGAGGAAGAGATCCAGATGCTGCTGGATAAAAAAGGGATCCCGGTTGCTTCGATCTCCATCGACCGCCGGATCCAGCCGGTCCCCAATCCCGCCGGAGCGGATTTTCTTTGCCCGTTTTTAGAAACCGCCGGTAATCAATGCCGCATCTATGCTTTCCGGCCGTTTGAATGCCAGCTTTACCCTTTCCTGATCAATTTTCGCAAAGGCAAGGTTTTATTGACAGTAGATTTAAATTGCCCCTATGTTTATGAGCACATAAACAGCCAGGAGGCCAAAGATTATATTGCTTACCTGGCGGATTATCTTAACTCCTCAACCCTGCGTTCCCTGCTTAAGGATAATCCGCAGATTATCCAGGCTTACGAGGAGGTCAGGGAAGTCGCGGAAATAAGCCTGCCGGATGAAATTAAATAAATTATCTTTAAAAGATCAAAAATTATTCAACCGTTTCCTCGGTTTTGCCCCTGCGGAGCTGGCGGCATTTTCCTTCGCCAATATCTATATCTGGCGTTCCCTTTATACCATTGAATGGTTTCTGTGCGGCAAAAGCCTGTGCGTTTTTTTCCGCGATGCGCTGGGAAGTTTTATGTACCTGCCGCCGCTGGCCAAGGATCCTGACCCGCAGGCAGCTTCCCGCGCTTTTGCGCAGATGGGGCGGATCAATAAGAATAAAGAACTCTCGCGCATCGAAAATATACCGTTAAAAGAGACGGAGTATTACCGTTCTCTGGGATATTGCGTCCGGGAAAAATTCCCGGATTACCTTTGTTTGCGCAGCGACCTGGCGCTGCTGAAAGGGAATAAATTCAAATCGCAGCGCGCCGCCTACAATTATTTCACTAAGCACTATGTCGGCGCGGCAGCCGCGCTGGGCCCGGCGGACCGGGAGGATTGCCTGGTTTTATTTGACTTTTGGGCCAGGCAGCGCAAAGCCCATTGTCTTGATCCTGTTTATTGTGGTATGCTTGAGGATAACCGCAAGGTGCTCCGGGAGGCGCTGGATAATTATAAAAAGCTCGGGCTGCGCGGCATTACCGTCAGGATAAACCGGGAACTCAAGGCTTTCAGCTTCGGTTATCCGTTAAACAAAAACACTTTTTGCATACTTTATGAAATTACCGACCTGGGGGTAAAAGGCCTGGCCCAATTTATCTTCCGCCGCTTCAGCCAGGAACTTAAAGATTACAGATATATTAACATTATGGATGATTCGGGTTTGGAGAACTTACGGAAAACCAAACTCTCCTATAAACCGGCGCGCTTAGTCCCTGCTTACATCGCTACCGAAAAATGACCGAGAACATCGAAGAAATAGAATTTACCATATTTGACACCGAAACTACCGGGTTGGATCCTGCTTGCGGAGACCGGATCGTGGAACTGGCGGCTTTAAGGGTTAAGGGAGAAAAAAAGCTGGCGGAATTCGGCGCATTGGTTAATCCCGGAAGGGCGGTTTCTCCGGAGGCCTTCGCGGTAAATAAAATTACTCCGGAAATGCTGGCCGCCGCCCCCGGAATAGAGAAAATAATGCCGCAGTTCCTGGAGTTTATTAAAGGGAGTTATCTTTGTTCTTATAATGCCAGGTTCGACCTGGGGTTTTTGAATAATGAACTCAGGCTTTTGGGCCGTCCGGCGGTGGAGGATCTGATTGTTTTTGATGTTTTGACTATGGCCAGAAGGCTCCTGCCCGGGCTGGAACGGTATCCGCTCTGGTTTGTCGCCCAGAAACTGGAGGTCAAGCAAATGCAGATGCATCGGGCGATGGCCGACGTGGAAATGACCCGGGAAGTGTTCAATAAATTGAACAAAATCTGCCGGGACAAAGGGATCCCCGGATTTGCAGATTATTGCGGCCTGTTCGCGTTTAATCCCGAACTGCTGGAGCACTCCAACCACCGCAAAACAATTTTAATCCAGCAGCATATCGTAAACAAAATTCCCCTGAAGATGCGTTACTTTTCCAGCCATGACGCCAGGGTTTCCCTGAGGGAGGTGATCCCCCGGGAAGTCAGGCAGGAGAACAAGCATCAGTACCTGGTCGGTTATTGTTGTTTAAAGAAAGAGGAGCTCACCTTCCGGCTGGATAATATTTTAAGTTTCGAAAACCCTTAAAGATATTCAATTTGCCTTAAGCCGGTTTTGTTATAAAATAGGTTTCTCGATATTTTTACCCGGAGCAAAAAATGCCGCACCGTAATAAAAAACTAATTCCCAAAGAGCACCGCCAGTACCTGCGTTTGGATACGGTGTTTCCCGTGCAGTTCCGTTTTAAGCGGCAGGGAGATGTTTTTCTTTCCCCCTGGCAGCAGGGATTTACCAATAACATCAGCCGGGGGGGGATGTGTCTGTCGGTCAATAACCTTGAGCCCGGGTTGCGCGGGTTATTTAACGACCGGGGGATAAAATTAGCCCTGGAGATCGACATCCCGGTCAGCCGCAAACCCGTAACCGCCCAGGCCAGCATTGTCTGGTTTAGGGAGATTCCCGGAGAGAAATACCGCTGCCTGGCCGGGCTGAACTATGATTCGATCCCGGCAAAAGAAAACAGCAAGCTCATGCGTTATGCCTGGGCAAGGAAACTTTTTGTTCCGGTGGCTTTAACGGCGGTAATCATCCTGGCGGCGGGCCTGGGTTTAAACAGTTATTTAAATTATAAATTGACCCGGGGGAATAAACTGCTCATTGAAAGGCTGGCCGGGGTGATCAAAGATTCGACCCTGGCCAGGCAAAAAATTAACCGGGTCATTACGCAGCGCCAGGCTTTTCAATCAAAATTAAACGGCCTGGAAGAACGTATCCAATCCATTGAATCCCGGAAAGCCCAGATCCAGACCGGGGATTCGATGCGTTTTAAGCAGCTTAACGGTTTAGTCGCCGGCCTGACCAAGGAGAAACTGGTTTTGGAGGCGGAGCTGGCCGCGGTAAAACAAAAAGAAAATTCAGCGGCAAAAGAAATTGTCAAGCTGGATGAGCAGCAGGGGGTGTTGGAAAAAGCCAATTTTGACAAGATGTACCAATGGCTTAAAATCCATCAAAGTAAACGCACCGGCCTGGTCTCCAGTTTCGAGGGGGATAAGGAAATCGCCAACTGGTCTTTTACCTACGACCAAGCGTTGTTGGTCCAGGCGTATACGCGGTTCGGGGATCCTGACCGGGCCAAAAAGATCCTAGAGTTTTTTGCCACGGAAGCCAAGAGAGAAAACGGCTGGTTTTTTAATGCTTACTATGTCGATGACGGGGCTCCGGCGGAGTTTGTGATGCACAGCGGGCCGAACATCTGGCTGGGCCTGGCGATCATGCAGTACATCCAGGGCACCGGAGATAAAAGTTACCTGGGATTAGCGGAAGATATCGCCGGGACGATTATCCGGCTGCAAAATGAGGACGCCGCCGGGGGTATCCGCGGCGGGCCGGCGGTGAGCTGGTATGCTACGGAACATAATTTAGACGGTTACGCTTTTTTTAATATGTTGGCTGAGGTGACGCAAAAACCAATTTATGCCCAGGCCGCGCAAAAGGCGCTCAGTTGGATGGTGAGCAATACCTATGATCGCCCGGATTTGCCGATCAAACGCGGCAAGGGGGACTCGACGATTGCCACGGATACTTATGCCTGGAGCATTGCCGCGATCGGCCCGGAAAAATTGCTGGCCTTAGGCATGAACCCGGATAAGATCCTGGAATTCGTGGAGGAAAATTGCAGTGTGGAGGTTGATTTCATGCGGGCAAACGGCCAGAGCGTAAAGGTCAGGGGATTTGATTTTGCTCCCCAGCGCCATACCGCCCGGGGCGGGGTAGTTTCTTCAGAGTGGACCGGGCAGATGATCGTCTCATATAAAATTATGGAAGATTTTTACCGGAAAAAAGGAGAGATAAAGAAAGCCGAAGATTACGGGCTTAAAGCCAGGATGTATTTAAGCCAGCTGGGTAACATGATCATTTCCAGCCCTTCTCCTTCCGGCCAGGGGGAAGGCTGCCTTCCTTATGCCACTCAGGATCAGGTAGATACCGGGCATGGCTGGGCGACCCCCAAGGGTAGTCATACCGGATCAGTGTCCGGAACAACCTACACCCTGTTCGCCTATTACGGTTTCAATCCTTTAAAATTAAAGGAATGAAGGGTGAGTTAGAAAAAATATTCAAGCGGTTATATTTTGTTTTTGGCCCGCAGCACTGGTGGCCGGCGCAGAGCGCTTTTGAAGTGATTGTCGGGGCGATCCTCACCCAGAACACCAGCTGGTCCAATGTGGAGAAGGCCGTCGCTGTTCTTAGAAAAAATAAACTTTTAAATGCCCGCCGGATGCAGCGGATGCCGGTGCGTCGTTTAGCCGGCTTGATAAAAAGTTCAGGATATTATAATATTAAAGCCGCCCGGCTTAAAAGCTTCCTTGAATTTTTCTCCCGGCATTATTCCGCAAAACTCGGGGATTTAGCCGGCCAGGAGCCGGCAGTATTGCGTAAACAGCTGCTGGCCGTCAAGGGGATCGGCCCGGAAACCTGCGACTCCATCCTGCTTTATGCTTTGGGTAAGCCGGTGTTCGTGGTCGATGCGTATACCAAAAGAATCCTTTCCCGCCACGGCCTGGCAAAAGAAGACGCGCCTTACCGGGAGGTGCAGGATATTTTTATGCGTAATTTAAAACCGGATGTGAAATTATTCAATGAATATCACGCTTTATTGGTAAAACTAGGCAAGGATTATTGCCGCAAACAAAACCCAAAATGCGAAATTTGCCCGCTAAGGTCGATAAAAAAAGACTGACCCGTACCCTGCAGCAGTTGATTTCCCTGGATTCCCAGAATCCACCCGGAGATGAGCGGGCGGTCGCCGCTTTTGTCTGCGGCTATTTGAAAAACCTGGGCCTGGAGATCAAAACCCATACTTTCAGCGCCAAAAGAGTGAACGTGTTGGCCAGGCTGCCGGGGAAAAAACACGCCCGGTCCCTTTTACTTACTCCGCATCTGGATACGGTCCCCGCCGGCGCCAGCTGGAAAACCCCGGCCTTAAAAGCCAAGATTATCGGTGACCGGATCTACGGTTTAGGGGCCACCGATTGCAAAGGTAATCTGGCCAGCGGAATGGAAGCGATTAACGCGATAGTCGAAGAGGGGATAAAACTGGATTACGACCTGATCTTTGCCGCGACCGCCGACGAAGAAAGCGGCTCTGATCTGGGATTGATCCCTTTATTGAAACGCAAGATTTTAAAAGCGGATGCCGCGGTGGTTTTGGACGCCGATGATTTTGAGATCGTGGTTACCCAAAAAGGATTGATGCATCTGAAAGTTTTTATCCGGGGCAAAAAAGCCCACGGCGCCTACCCCTGGTTAGGGAAGAACGCGATCGTGATTGCCTCCGGAATAATCGCCGACCTGCAAAATCAGCACCCGCGTTATAGAAAGAATGTTTATCTGCGCGAACCGACGATAAACGTGGGCACGATCAAAGGGGGGGACAAGGTGAATGTGGTCAGCGACTGGTGCGAATTCGAATTGGATTTCCGGTTTCTCCCCGGCACCTCCGACAAAAAGCTTTTGCGTTCTTTGCACCGGTTGATCCGCCGCCACGCGGCCGATTATAAAATTGAGATCCAGGGTATTCAGGACCCTTATTATATTGACCCCGGCCACCCCCTGGTGCAGGGGCTGGCGGGGGCGATGAATAATTTAAAGATCAAACCGCGGATCAGCGGATCGGAAGGGGCGACGGTGATCACTTTTTTTAAGGCGCTGAAGATCCCGGCGGTGGCGACGGGTTTCGGCGCCGAAGGTTGCGCGCACATCGCCGATGAATACGCCGGCTTGAATAATTTATATGATGGGGCAAGGGTCCTGGTGGAATTTTTAAAAAATTATAAATTTAATTACTGAAATAAGCAGTGTTTGGATTATACCTGGCGCAAACCTAAATGTTACGCTTGAATATATTCGAATGTTGTATCGCCAGGTATAAATTAAAAATTGCCATTTATTATAAACAATTTTTAATTTAAGGAGAAAAAATGGACGCATTGGTTATGCTAAAAAAGCCCCGGTTGAAAAAACCTTATTTGATCGTTGCCTGGCCGGGAATGGGGGAGGTGGCTTTTAAGGCCGCGGAATTCCTGGTGCAGGAACTTAAGGCGCAGGAGTTCGCCCGGATTCTTCCGGATGAATTTTTTTACTTGAGCGGAAGCGTTATTTCCGACGGGATACTGGAAGTCCCCCGGCTGCCCCAGGGTACATTTTATTACTGGAAAAATCCCGCTCCCAAAGGAGCATCCGGAGCCAGGAATGACCTGGTAATTTTTTTAAGCAATGCCCAGCCTGATCTTGCCCGGGTGGATGATTACGCCAAGGCGATTATCGGCCTGGCTAAGGAGCTGGGGGTGGAATCGGTAGTCAGTTTCGCTTCGATGCCTCAGCCTAATGACCACACCCAGGATTCTGGGGTCTGGTTCGCCGCTACCGACCAGAAAATAAAGGATAACCTGAAAAAATATAATTTTTCTCCTCTGGTCGAAGGGCAGATCAGCGGGATGAACGGTTTGTTTTTAGGGATCGCCAAAAAGGCCGGCCTAAAAGGGTTTTGCCTTCTGGGAGAAATCCCTCTTTATACGATCCAGATCGAAAACCCCAAAGCTTCGGCGGCGGTTCTGGAGGCCCTGGAAAAAATAATCAATATCCGGATCAATACCACCCCACTGAAAGAGCAGGCGCAGGCAATGGAAAGCGAAATTAATAAATTGCTGGAGTATTTGAAATTGGGAGGCAGCTCCGGCTCCCCCGCTCCGATCGGCGAAGAAGAGGTGGAGTTGATCAAAAAAACTTTAAGCCAGCTCACCAACCTGCCGGTTTCGGTAAAAGAAAGGATCGAAAAGCTTTTTGAAGAAAGCCGTAAAGACATCAGCAAGGCCAAGGAATTGAAAATCGAGCTGGACAAGTGGAATGTCTATAAAGAGTACGAAGATAAGTTCCTGGACCTTTTCGGCAAAAATAAGGATAAGGGAAATTAGATGCCCGCAGAAACTAAGGTTTTACTTTTTGATCTGGGCAGAGTGCTGGTGGATTTCGACCATTTAAGGGCGGCGCAGAGGATAGCGGCTTTTTGTTCCAAAACCCCGCGGGAAATCTACGATATGTTCTTTGAGTCCCCGGTAACGATCGCTTTCGAGGCCGGGAAAATTTCCCCCGAGGATTTTTACCTTCAGGTTAAGCAGGCGCTGGACCTGAAATTAAGCTACGCTTCATTTGCCCCGATCTGGGACGATATATTTTACTTAAGCGCCAAGAACCGCGCGGTATTCGGGCTGGCGAATCTTCTGCGCAGGCACTATAAAACAGCGTTGCTTTCCAATATCAATATTTTACACTATGAGTATCTTAAAAAAAATTTCCCGGTGTTCGGGATTTTTGATAATATTTTCCTTTCTTTCGAACTGGGCTTGGTCAAGCCGGATAAACAGCTCTACAGCCTGGTCGTGGC
Source organism: Candidatus Omnitrophota bacterium (assembly GCA_903852325.1). GTDB lineage: Bacteria > Omnitrophota > Gorgyraeia > Gygaellales > Profunditerraquicolaceae > UBA6249. The sequence continues at coordinate 14,589 of CAINQO010000039.1, read as the reverse complement.
CAGGCTGGGGGTGCTGCCGGAGGAGATATTTTATATTGACGACCGCCAGGAACTGGTGGAAAGCGCCTCTTCCCTGGGTATCCGGGGGTGCGTTTTTACTGGTTTTGACCAGTTAACCGCCAGCCTCAAAGCCGGCGGAATAAATTTTTTCCAGCCGCAAAAATCCCCTTCCCTCCAGCAGAGAGATTTTTGACCCGGTTTTCCAAAAAACCAAATTCTCCGACGAGAAAATACCGGGGTATTTAAGCAAAAAATGCTTGACAATGCCGGTATATTGTGGTAAAAAAATAATATAAATACAACATTTTGGGCAAAATTAGCGGAGGTTTATAACTAAGTTGGAAAAAATCGGATAGATTTTTCAGGGCTCTCTAAATAAAGTAGTGGAAAGTGAGCCCTTTTTTATTGAATCTTTGCTAAAATTCCCGCCCGGGGGCTTGATCCGGAAGAATTAAAGGGGTAAAAATTAAAAAAATCATGAAAACCGTCGGATTGACTTACGATTTAAAAACAGATTATAAATTTAAAGAAGGGGATCCGCTTGACGCCAACGCGGAGTTTGATTCTTTATCGACTATCGATGTTATCGCCGAAGCGATTTCCGCCAACGGGTTTAAAGTCAAGAAGATCGGCAACGCTTCGAATTTGATGGAGAAGATCGACAAGCTGGATGTCGACATCGTTTTTAATATTTCCGAGGGGCTTACCGGCAGGAACCGGGAATCCCAGGTGCCTATTCTTTTGGAAATGGCCGGGGTCCCCTTTGTAGGGGCCGATGCGCTTACCTTGGGGTTGACCCTGGACAAGGTGATGGCCAAAAAAATCTTTATCGCCGAGGGGATCCCTACCCCGAAATTTTTCGAAGTAAGTTCAGCCGAGGGATTGATCAACCGGGACCATTGCGCGTTCCCCCTGATCGTGAAGCCGCGTTTTGAAGGCTCCTCCAAAGGTTTGACCGAGAATTCCCGGGTGGAAAATATCGAGGAACTGAAGAAGCAGGTGGATTTTATCGTGAAAACCTACAAGCAGCCGGCGCTGGTCGAGGAATTTATTTCCGGGCAGGAATTTACCGTCGCCATCGTGGGTAATGATAATCCCGAGGCCATGCCGGTAGTGCAGATAAAAATAGACGGAAAGCTTAAATTAAACGACAAATTTTATACCTTTGCCCGGATCACCTCCGACCGGTTGGAGTATATCTGTCCGGCAAAGATTTCCGCTGATTTGAAGAAAAAATTGGATGAGTTGGCTTTAAAGGTTTACCGCAGCGTGGAGTGCCGTGATTTCGGCCGGGTGGATTTCCGGGTGGATAATGACGGCAACCCTTATGTCCTGGAGATAAACCCGCTGCCTTCTTTATCGACGGAAGATGTGTTCATGCTTGTCGCCAAGAACCTGGGGATCACTTACGCCCAGATGGTCGGCAAGATCTTAAACAGCGCCATGGTGCGCAACAAACTAAATTAAATGCGTGTTGCCCTGACCTATAATTTAAAAAAGAAAGACCCTTTAAAACCGGCGGATTATTTTTCCGAATGCGATTCCGCCGAGACGATCAACTCCGTGGTTACCGCCCTGAAGACCAAAGGCCATTCCGTGGAGGCGATCGACGTAGAGTATCCCGCCTTATTGTCTTATTTTAAAACCAACCGGGTGGATATGGTGTTTAATATCGCTGAGGGTAAACACGGCCGTTTCCGCGAGAGCGAAGTGCCGGCGGTGCTGGATTATTTAAAGATACCCTATACCGGCAGCAACACTTTTGCTTTAGCGCTGGCCTTAAACAAAAATTTAACTAAAAAAATACTTAAGGCGGAAAACATCCCCACCCCGAATTTCCAGCTTTTTGTGAAAGGGAACGAAATCCCGAATTCGGAGTTAAGGTTCCCCCTGATCGTCAAGCCCAATTGCGAAGGTTCGGCCAAAGGGATCAACAAAAAGAATGTCGTCCATAACATCCAGGACCTTAAATCCCAGGTGAAAGAATGTATCGAAATTTACCGCCAGGAAGCGCTGGTGGAGGAGTTTATCGAGGGTAAGGAATTGACGGTGGGGATCCTGGAGAACGGGAAAACCCGGGTGCTGCCGATCTTAGAGATAGATTTTTCAAATTGCAAAAAGAGCGGGGAGTATTTTTATTCCTGGAAGATGAAAGAATTCCAGGGAAATCAGGAGTTAGGTCTGGTGCCGGAATTTCATTGCCCGGCCCGGCTGGACAAAGAGACCGAAGCAAAAATAAAGGATGTCGCCCTGCGCACGCACCGGGCGGTCGGGTGCCTGGATATCTCGCGCACGGATATCCGCCTGGACAAGTTCAATGTGCCTTATGTGCTGGAAATTAATCCCTTACCGGGGCTGGACCCGAAGGAATCGAATTTTCCCCTAATGGCGTATGCCGCCGGCATGAAATATGAGGACCTGATTGAGGCCATACTTTTAAGCGCCTCGGAAAGGAAAAGGCTGAATTGAACAACCCCGCAAGCTTAGAGAACCAAAAAGCGCAGATTGAGCCGCCCGTTATCCTGCGGCCTCCCAAACGCTCCCGGGATTATCAGCAGATTTCTCTCTACAAAGACGTTAACCCTTTAGATTGGGAAGATTGGCATTGGCAGTTAAAACACAGGATTCGGACTAAGGAAGAATTGGTCCAGATTATCAAGCTTACTCCGGAGGAGGAAAAGGGGGTGGACAAAGCCAAGGGCAGGCTGGCAATGGCGATTACCCCTTATTGGGCCAGCCAGATCGATGCTGAAGACCCGAATTGCTCTTTCCGCCGGCAAGCTGTTCCGGTCAATGATGAATTTTGCGTTTCTCCGCATGAAATGGCCGATCCCTGCGCCGAGGACCGGGATTCTCCGGCGCCGCATTTGGTGCACCGGTATCCCGACCGGGTACTTTTATTGTCGACGGATCATTGCGCGATGTATTGCCGCCACTGCACCCGCCGCAGGCTGGTGGGTGAACACGAGGAAAAAGATTTGAACCCGGAAACCAAGTTTGACGCGGCCATCGAATACATTAAATCCAACCGGAAGATCCGGGATGTCCTGATCTCCGGAGGAGACCCGCTTACTTTGGAAGACGACGCCCTGGAAAGACTGGTTTCTAAAATCCGCGAGATATCGCACGTGGAAATGTTAAGGATCGGCACCCGTGTACCGGTTACTCTGCCGCAGCGGATCACCGAAAACCTGGTCCAGATGTTGAAAAAATATTCCCCGATCTGGATGAGCATCCACTTTAATCATCCCAAAGAGATCACCAAGCGCTGTAAAAACGCCTGTGACATGCTTTCTGAAAGCGGCATCCCGTTAGGCAGCCAGACCGTGCTGCTGAAAGGGATCAATGACCGGCCATTTATTATGCGCCGCCTGGTACATGACCTTTTGCAGATCCGGGTCAGGCCGTATTATATTTACCAGTGCGACCCGGTCAGGGGAACGCAGCATTTCCGTACCCCGGTGGCTACCGGTATAAATATTATCGAAAAATTACGCGGCCACACCTCCGGTTATGCCGTGCCCACTTATGTGATCGACGGGCCGGGCGGCGGCGGGAAAATTCCCGTGGGGCCAAACTACATCCTTTCCCAGGCCAAAGGTAAGTATGTGCTGCGTAATTATAAAGGCAAGATTTATACCTACCTGGAATAATTTATTTAGTTTAAGCCAAGTTAAGGGGACGGATCTGTTTTTAATCAATCGGGCTTTTAAAAAACAGACCCGTCCCTTAGACTTTAACCCGGAGAAACTTTTTTAATCCATGAAAATAAGCGCATTCGCGATTGAGGGGATCACCGTAGGTAAACACAATGTCAAGGATACCCGGCTGGACCAAGCGGATAAATTGGTCAAGGCGAAAAAGAAGACCTATCCCCAGATAGATTTAGTCGGCCAGGACGGGGCGATGGAGGCAGATGTAATCATCATTCCCGCCGAGGCCAAGATGGACCTTATCCTGGCGGACCTGGATTTCGTGGAAACCCGGCTGGGCAAAGCCCCGCAGGAGAATGAAAAAATAATTTTAAGCAAGATGAAGTCGGCTTTGGAAAAAGAAGAGTTTATTTCTTCTCTGGGGTTGACCGACGCGGAAAAAGAGGTTATTTCTGGCTATGGCTTATTAACCCTTAAGCCGGTAGTTGTCGTGCAGAAAGAAGAGCTGGAAGATTTCGGGGCGCTCTTGGCTAAGGTTTTAGCGCAAAGCGGCTACCTTTGTTTTTTGACCGTGGGGGACAAGGAAAACCGCGCCTGGCTGATAAAAAAAGGTACTACTGCCTGGGAAGCCGCCGGAGTGATCCATTCGGATATCCAGCAGGGTTTTATCCGCGCGGAAATCATCAGCTTTGACGATTTTATCGCCGCCGGCGGGGAAACTCAGGCCAAGCAGGCGGGAAAAATGCGCCTGGAGCAAAAAGATTATATTATGCAGGACGCGGACCTGGTTAACTTCCGGTTCAATAAATAAATCCTACAATGGTAAAGATCAAACGCGCGCTCATCAGTCTTTCCGATAAAGTAGGCATCGGCGAATTCGCGCAGGAATTGCGCAATTTCGGCGTAGAGATAATTTCTACGGGTGGAACGGCAAGGCTTTTGCGGGAAAACAACATCGCCGTAACCGAGGTTTCTTCCTATACCGGTTTTCCGGAGATGCTCGACGGCAGGGTAAAGACCCTGCACCCGAAGATCCACGCCGGCCTGCTTGCCCTGCGCAATAATCCCGGGCATATGCAGGCTTTAGCCGAGCAGGATATCGGGTTAATTGACATGCTCGTGGTCAATCTTTATCCTTTCGAAAAAACCATCCAAAAACCGGGGGTAGATATCACCGAAGTGATCGAAAATATCGATATCGGCGGCCCGGCAATGCTGCGCTCGGCGGCGAAGAACTGCCGGTCGGTGGCGGTAATTTGTAATCCCGCGCGTTACCCGGAAGTGGTCGCGCAGCTGAAGAAAAACGACGGCTGCCTGCCCGAGGAGTTAATGCTCCAGCTGGGGATCGAAGTTTACGGCCACACCGCCAGATATGATTCTGCGATCTATAATTACCTGAGCCGGTATTTCAAATTTAACCCACCGGCGGAAGAATTTCCCCGCAAACTCAGCCTCTCTTTTGAAAAGATCCAGGATTTACGCTACGGAGAGAACCCGCACCAGAAAGCCGCCTTCTATAAAGAAGAAGGAAAGCAGTCCGGTTTAATTAATCTTAAACAATGGCAGGGCAAGGAGCTTTCTTTTAACAACATCCTTGACCTTAATTCTGCCGTGGAATTGGCCAAGGAGTTTAAGGGGCCGGCCGCGGTGATCGTCAAGCATAACAATCCCTGCGGAGCGGCGGAGGACAAAACGTTATCCGGGGCTTATCTGTCCGCCTGGAAAACGGATAAGCTTTCCGCTTTCGGCGGCATCGTCGCCCTGAACCGCAAAATGGATTTGCCGACCGCCAAATTGATCGTTAAAAGCGGGTTCCTGGAGTGCATCATCGCCCCGGGTTTTGACCCGGCGGCCGCGGAATTATTCAAGGAAAAGAAAAACCTGCGCTTGATCGAATTAGCGGATTGGGGAGCGGTTACCGACCTGCAGCTTAAACGGGTAGCCGGGGGAATGCTTTTAGAAACCGCTGATTCCCTTACCTTGGATACGCGCAACCTTAAAGTTGTGACCCGGAAAAAACCGACTAAAGCGCAGATGGCCAGCCTGATTTTTGCCTGGAAAGTGGCCAAACACGTTAAATCTAACGCGATTGTTTTATCCAGCGGGACAAAAACGATCGGGATCGGCGCCGGGCAGATGTCCCGCGTAGATTCCGTAATGATCGCCAAAAATAAATCCGGAAAGCAAAAAGGCGGCTGCTGTTTGGCTTCCGATGCTTTTTTCCCCAAGCCGGACGCGATAACCTGGGCTTATAAAGCCGGGGCTAAGGCAATTATCCAGCCCGGCGGTTCGATTGCCGACCAAGAGATCATTGCCGCCTGCGATAAATATAAAATCGCCATGGTCACTACCGGTATCCGGCATTTCAAACATTAATCCAGTGCATGACCTACCCGCAAGTTTGCGCATATTTAAATTCTCTCGCTAATTACGAAAAAAATATAAATTATTCTTATCCGCAGACCTTTAAGCTGGAACGGGTGCGGGATTTTCTTGAGGGGCTCGGTGCTCCGCAGAAATCTTTGCGGATCATTCACGTTGCCGGATCAAAAGGAAAAGGTTCGACCTGCGCCATGGTGGCCTATGTTTTGCGGGCAGCGGGTTTTCGTGTCGGGCTCTATACTTCTCCGCACCTGCAGGATTTCCGGGAAAGGATCCGCGTTCTGGAACCGCTAAGTCGCACCGCGGGCAGGGATTTTGAAGGGATGATCCCTAAAGGCACGCTGGCGGATTTAGTCGGCCAAATAAAACCCGGTATCGCACGGTTCAATCGCCGTTCACCCTATGGGCAGCTTTCATTCTTTGAAGTGTATACCGTATTGGCTTTTTTATACTTTAAGCAAAAACGGATCGATTTTGCGGTAATGGAAACCGGCTTGGGCGGCAGGCTGGATGCGACCAATGCCGCCGATTCGCTGATTTGCGGGATCACCCCTTTAAGCCTGGAGCACGTCGATAAATTAGGCAACACTCTGGCAAAAATAGCTGCGGAAAAGGCCGGGATCATTAAACGTAAAGGCGCGCTGGTAATCTCGGCGCACCAGGAAAAACCAGCCCGGCGGGTAATCCTCTCCCGGTGCAAGAAATTTTCCGCCAGGCTTTATGAAGTGGGCAGGCAGATAAAATATTCTGTTGCTAAGGGCGGACTGACGGTTAAGGGTTTAAGTAATGAATACCGGGATTTGAAGATAAACCTGATCGGCAAGCATCAGGCAGCCAACGCGGCCTTAGCGACAGGGATAGTCGAGGCTTTGGGTTTTTACGGATGGGAGATCAAGGAGGTGGCCTTGCGCCGGGGGCTTGCCCAAACCGTTTGGCCGGGAAGATGCGAGCGTATCAAGCAGCATCCGCTGGTTATCTTGGACGGAGCGCAGAATGCGGCTTCGGCGCAGGTTTTAAAAAAAGCGATCAGCGATAATTTTTCCGTCTCCGCCGTAAAAAAATACCGGAAGCTGATCTTGGTCCTGGGAATTTCCGCAGATAAGGATATTGCCGGAATATGTAAACCGCTGAGTAGTTTAGCGGACACAGTGATTCTTACCCGCGCGGCTACTCCCCGGGCAATCGCACCGCAAAAATTAGCCGGTTATTTTAGGCAGAAGACTTATTTGACGCAAAGCGTAAGGGAGGCCGGAGATTTAGCCGCAAAGCTGGCCGCTAAAGAGGATTTAATTTTAGTCACCGGCTCATTATTCGTAGTTGGAGAATACAGGGATGCGGGAAAATAATTTGCAGGACACGATTGCCGCCATTTCTACCGCTCCCGGAGAGGGAGGGATAGGGATCGTACGTTTGAGCGGGAAACGCTCCCTGGAAATCGCTAAGAAAATTTTCTTTCGCCTGGCCGGGAAGCTCAAGGAGTTTAAGGGCTATTCGATGCATTACGGCAGGATCCTTGACGGGGGCCAGGTGATCGACGAGGTAATCCTCACCGTGATGCGCGCGCCCAGATCCTACACCCGCCAGGATGTTGTCGAGATAAACTGCCACGGGGGAATGCTGTCTTTACAGAAAATCCTGGAACTGGTTTTAAAGCAAGGGTGCCGCTTGGCCTCTCCCGGAGAATTCACCAAGCGGGCATTCTTAAATGGCAGGATCGACCTGGCGCAAGCCGAAGCGGTGATCGATGTGATCCGCGCCAAAACCGATTCGGCGCTTAAAGTAAGCCTGGAACAATTAAAAGGGAGTTTGTCCGCCAGGGTCAATGAGATCCGCCGCGGGCTTTTGGATATCCTGGCTGTCCTTGAGGCCGGCATTGATTTTCCCGAGGAGGGGCTGGGGCAGCAGGATGCGGTTAAAACCAGCCGCAGGATCGCTAAACTTGACTTTCGGCTGAAAGAGTTATTGGCCGGCGCTTCCGGCGGCAGGATCTTACGGGAGGGGCTGCGGGTGGTCATCTGCGGTAAACCCAATGTGGGTAAATCTTCCCTTTTAAATGCTTTGCTCAAACAGGAACGGGCGATCGTCACCCCGGTGGCCGGGACCACCCGGGACACCATCGAAGAATTGATCGAGATCAAAGGCATCCCGGTTAAGATCGTCGACACTGCCGGGATTCTTAAACCGCGCAACCTGATCGAGAAAAAAGCGGTGAAATTGGCGCGCCGCCAGATCAAATCCGCCGACCTGGTGATCATGCTGTTTGATTCCGCCAGCGGCCTGGATAATGCCGACCGGGGGTTAATCCGGGAAATAAAAAATAAAAAGACGATCGCGGTAATCAATAAGATTGATTTGAAATCCCGCATCGAAAAAAACCGGATCGCCGGGTTTTTCCCTACCGTAGTGATGCTTTCGGCTAAAACCGGCAAGAACCTCAGGCTCCTGGAGGAGGCAATCTATAATTTTGTGTTCCAGGGGAAACAGCCGCTGCCTGAGCTTATGCTGGTGAGCAACCTCCGGCACATCCAGTCGCTGCGGGAAGCGCAGAAACTGGCGGCGCAGGCCCAGGCTTTAAGCCTGGAGGAAAGATTGTCCCCGGAATTGATCACCCAAAACTTAAAAGACTCCTGCGCCTGTCTGGATAAAATCCTGGGTAAGGATTTTTCCGCGGATCTTTTGGATAAAATTTTTAAGGATTTCTGCATCGGCAAGTGATCCTTTCCGGCGGGCGGAGCCGGTGGCGCCTATTTTCCTCTTGCGGAAAGCGGGTTTTCATTAGATAATACCCTATTATTTGGTATTCAACTAAGAAGGCATGATGAATAAAGCTAAAATCGAGAGAGCGGTACGCCAGATCCTGGAAGCTATCGGGGAGGACCCCCAGAGAAAGGATCTTTTGGAAACACCCCGGCGTTACGCCGAAATGTGCGAAGAAATATTTTCCGGGATCAAGCAGGATCCGGAAAAAGAGCTGGAAGTAGTTTTGGAACAGAAGCACCATGAAATAATTTTATTGCGCGGCATACCTTTATATTCGGTCTGTGAGCATCATTTACTGCCTTTCCTGGGGAAGGCGAATATCGCCTATATCCCGAAAAACGGGCGGGTGACCGGATTAAGCAAGTTGGCCAGGGTGGTGGATATCCTGGCGCGCCGGCCGCAGGTGCAGGAAAGATTGACCACTCAGATCGCCGAGATGGTGATGAATAAATTGAAGCCACTGGGAGTAATGGTGGTGATCGAAGCCGAGCACCTGTGCATGTCTATGCGCGGGGTAAGGAAGCCCGGGACAATGACCGTGACCAGCGCGGTGCGCGGGATTTTCAAAGAGAATGAAAAAACCCGTTCCGAAGCCCTGGCGCTGATGCGCAGCAGCTAAAATAAATTAAAAAGGAAAGGAAGAGCTTTTGAAAAAAATAGCGATTTTAATAATTTCCTGTTTTATCCTCTCCGGCTGCGCCACCTATAAATTCCAGAAATCTACCTCCGGCCCCCAGGGGTATCTGGTCAGTTACGACGGATATCCGCTCCCGGAATACACCCTGGGAAAAGATAAATCTTTGCCGGACCTGGCCCTGGCCAAAGAGCGTTTTAAACGCCGCAAGGCCACTGTCGAATATTATTATAAAAAGATGGAAAAGATCCAGACGCGGGTCAGCGAATTCCTGATCGAGCCGCCGCAAATGATCGGCGGGTTTTTGTGGGGGGTTTTGCGCTGGCCCTGGATCGCCGCCGCAGATTACAAATATAACCATAATCCTAAATATAAAGCACGGATAGACAGGCAGGATGAAGAAAGAGACGCTCTGGAAACAGCCAAGATGGCCAAGCTCAGGAAAGACCTGGATACCTATGTGGTTAAAGATTTAGCCAAAGAATCGCAAGGTTCCGGAGCAGTCGAGGCCACGCTTTCGGCAATCGAAACAAAAGCAGTGTCTCCTGAGCCGGTCAAAGAAGAAGCAGTGACGAGTAGCGAGCTGAAAACAGAAAACCTTCCGGCTCCCGGACAAGCTGCGCCGGAACAGGCGGCAGTAGCCGTAAAAGAAGAACCTGGGGTTACCCCGCAGCCGGTGAAAGAAACTCCCGTGGTTGTTGAGCCGGCCGCGGAAAAAGAAACCCCGGTTGCCCCTGCATCCGCCGTCGAACCCGCCGCCACCGCAGTTCCGGAAAAAGCCCCCGCAGCGATTGCAAATTTGCCGCCGCCTAAGCCATTAGAGCTTCCGGTTGCGGTGATCACGGCTAAACCCCTTAAAGGTATTTCTCCTCTAAAAGTAAAATTCTCCGGGCAGAAATCATTCTCCAAGTCGGGTAAAATTGTTGCCTATCTGTGGGATTTCGGGGATGGAGATACTTCCGCTTTGAAAAATCCTGAAAACACATATTGGAGCACTACTTTTGGATCGCGTAACTTTACCGTTACCCTCACCGTAAGAGACCAGGCAGGTTCAGTCTCCAGCACCACTTCCACAATCGAAGTAATCACGCGTTAGCCTTACCGGTTTTTGGCGTATTGGAATATAGCGAATATTCTCCGCGAGAATATCTTAACTATGAAAAGCCCAAAAACAATCATTGCCCTCTGCCTGATCCTGGCGGCGGTGTTACTTTCATTTTTCCCCGCTTTAAAAAATAATTTTATCGATTGGGATGATACCGCATACGTGGTGGGGAATAACGCTGTTCACGCCATTTCCGCGGCAAATTTAAAGATCATCTCTACCGGGTTCTTTGCGGTGCACTATCATCCCCTCACCATGTTTTCCTACATGCTGGAGTACCATTTTTTCGGGCTCAATCCCTTCGGCTACCATTTGGATAATCTTATCCTGCATCTGTTTAACTGCCTCCTGGTTTTCTGGTTCATTTACCGCTTAAGCTCAAGCACCGGGTGCGCGCTTTTAGTCACCCTGCTCTTTGGCGTCCACCCTATACAGGTCGAATCGGTTGCCTGGATATCCGAGAGAAAGAACCTGTTATATGCTTTTTTTTATTTGGGAGCGCTGATCAGCTATCTTTACTACCTAAAACAAAATCGAGCAAAGTTCTATTATTTTTGCCTGGGCCTGTTTTTATTTTCCCTATTATCTAAATCCATGGCGGTTACCCTGCCGCTGGTGCTTTTACTCCTGGATTACGCTGCTTCCCGTAAGGCCCGGCCCAGGGTATTGATCGAAAAGATACCGTTTCTTGTCCTCGCGGTTATTTTTGGAGGGGTAGCGCTTTACGCAGCAAGTGATCCGCATGTTTATCTTTTGGAAAGCGGGGCGGGGTTATTTACCAAATTAACGGTAATCTGCGCGGACAGCCTGGCTTATCTTTATAAAATTTTCCTGATTTCCGTCCCGCATCCTTATGGCGGCGATATTAAAGCCGATCCATATTATTATCCCTGCTGTTGTATTGCCGTATTTGCCTTGCTTGCGCTGGTTACGCTTTCCCGCCCCTTTGGCAAAAAAGTGATCTTAGGCAGCGGACTGTTTTTGCTGATGATCTTTCCGGCGATCCGGTTTTTGCCGTCTGCCGCAATGATGGTAGCCGACCGTTACGCTTACCTTGCCTGTTTGGGGATATTTTATTTATTGGCGCAAGGGTGCCTTTGGCTATTCCGCCGGCGTTCTTCCTTGGCCCGGGCGGTTTTAATCCTCATTCTTGCCGCGGCTTTGATTTTTCTGGGGCAGGCCAGCTGGCAAAGAAGCAAGATCTGGAAGAATGATCTAAGCTTGTGGAATTATTTTACCCGCACCTATCCCGGCGTTTCCCTGGGTTATCTTGGCCGCGGTTTAGCTTTCCTTAGGAATGGGGATTATCCTGCGGCCCGGCTCGATTTAGAGCGGGCGGTAAGAATGGGTAATCCCTCCGGCGGGAGTGCGGAAAAAAACCTTCCGCATTTCAATTCTCTTTCCTTATACGCCACGATCAATTTGGCTACCGCCTACAATGCGCTGGGAAGGAAAGAGGAAGCGATAAACGCGTTAAAGGAAGTCATTAATTTTAACCCGGAACTGGAAATGCCATACGCTAACCTTGCTCTTCTGTATTCGGCTATGGGCAATTTTGATCAGGCGGTTAAGGTGTATAAAAAAGCCCTTGAGGTTTTTCCTGATTCCGCCCAAATGCATAGCGATTTTGGCGCGCTCCTGGCTTCCGCAAAGAAATACTCGGAAGCAATTGCGGAGTTTAAGCAGTCGATCCAAATCGATCCGGGCCAGATTTCGGCTTATCTGCGGTTAGCCACTGTTTACCATGCCTTAAACCGCCAAAATGAGCTGAAAGAATTATATAAAAAAGCGGTAGAACAGGATTTGCCGTTTTTCTCTGCCTACTACTACCTGGCTAATCTTTGTTCCGGGTCGGCTAAAGATAAAGAAGCGGTTCCTCTATACCAAAAGGCCCTGCAAATTAACCCAAATTCCAAAGAGGCTTGTCTGGGCCTGGGCACCGCCTATTTAACGCTGGGCAAGAATGAAGCCGCGGTGCACTGGCTTGAACAATCCTTAAGGTTGGATCCGCAGTTTGCCCCGGCCCACCATAATCTGGCCCTGGCTTACTACTACGCAAAACAATACGCCTTGGCGGCCCGGCACTATGAACAGGCGATAAAGTTAGGTTACCCGGTCAATCCCAAATTAGAAGAGCTGCTTAAGCCTTTTCAGGTGGCCAGGCCATGAAAAACCCCAAAAACATCATCCCTATCTGCTTAATCCTGGCGGCGGTCCTGTTCTCTTTTTACCCGGTTTTAAAGAATAATTTTACCAGTTGGGACGATAACCAGTATGTCACTGCCAATAAAACTATCCGTAATATTTCTTTAGCCAGTCTTAAGAATATCTCCTCGCATTTCTTTGTCACCCACTATCAGCCTTTAACCTTATTCTCCTATATGTTGGAGTATAAGGTTTTCAAGCTTAACCCCGTCGGTTACCACCTGGATAACCTCTTATTGCACCTGTTCAACTGCGTTCTGGTCTATTGGCTGATTTACCTCTTGAGTAAAGGCAGTATCCCCGTGGCCTTGCTCACTACCCTATTATTCGGTATCCACCCGCTGCAGGTGGAATCCGTGGCCTGGGTAGCGGAGAGGAAGAACCTGATATATGCTTTCTTCTACCTGGGGGCGCTGATCAGCTACCTGTATTACCTAAAACTTAAACAAAATAAACACCTTCTCCTCTGTTTTATTTTATTTCTCTTTTCACTCCTGTCTAAATCCATGGCGATCACTCTGCCGCTGGTGCTTATTTTGTTTGATTACTGGCAGACCAATAAACTTAAATTATCCAGCCTGATCCAAAAGCTGCCCTTTTTTATTCTTTCCGCAGTCTTTGGCTTAATCGCCATGCTCGGCGGGTATCTGGCCAAAGTCTTTTATGATGAGCACCCCATCAGTTTGCTGGATAAGCTAAAAGGGGCCTCTTTCGATATTATTTTTTACCTCAGTAAATTGTTTTATCCGGTTAAACTGTCGGTATTATATCCGTATATCCAGATTAAGCCCGGGCTTCTTCACTTATCCAGTCTGATCATCGTATCGATCCTGGTCGCCTTGGTCATTCTTTCCGCCCGGTACACGAAAAAAATTATCCTTGGCGCCGGTTTATTCCTGCTGATACTTTTTCCGGTTATCCGGGGCTTGCCTTTAGATGAAATAATTTTCGCTGACCGGTACATCTATTTGGCTTCTATCGGAGTATTTTATATCTTCTCTGAAGGCTTCCACGGGCTTTTTTGCAAGGGATCCCGGGCGGTAAAGGCCGTTTTAATTTTATTCCTTTCGGCAGGGATTATCTTTTTGGGGCAGGCAACCGGCAAAAGATGCGCCATCTGGCAGGACGACTACAGTTTATGGAGCAATGTTTTAGAGACTTACCCGGATTCGGCTACGGCTTATCATAACCGCGGGGAATATTTCTTCGGCCAGGGGCAGCTTAAGGAAGCCCTTTCCGATTTTATTTTGGCCGCAAACAGCCGGACAAAATATCCTTACAATCCGCTTTATAAATATTACGCGCTTAACCTGGGTAATGTTTTGCACGCTTTGGGCAGGGATCAGGAAGCGAGCGCGGTATTTGAACAGGTGATCAGGGAGACGTCCGTTGCTTCCGGGGCGGCGGGCCAGCGCCAGCGGCGCGAGAACAGAATAACCGCGACAAATAAAGATGAGATAGAGGCAGAGGCGTATTGCAACCTTGCTAATATTAATGAAACTTTAGGCAATAATGCTCAAGCGGCGGCGTTGTATTTAAAAACCTTGGAGCTTAACCCCCAACAGGGTTATGCCCATGAAAGCTTAGGCGCCCTGTATGCCGGCCAAGGCAAGACCAGGGAGGCGATCAATGAGTTTAACCGGGTAATCGCTATCGACCCGGAGCAGCTAAGCGCTTATATCCAGCTGGCGGCGGTTTATAAATCGGGGCATGACCAAAAAAACCTGGAAGCGCTGTATCAAAAAGCCGTCTCCAATAACCTGGATTTTTTCCAGGCCTACTATTATCTGGCCGAGCTTTCTTTTGATAAACATCAGGAAGCTCAAGCCATCCGGCTGTATAAAAGGGCG
>CAINQO010000038.1 GCA_903852325.1 Candidatus Omnitrophota bacterium | reverse complement strand
ATATCCTGCGGCCCAACCACAAAACTGACATCAGGATCGCGTTCAAAGGCGCGTTCCTTATAATTCTGCGCCATGCAGCCGACCAAACCAATGATCTTTTTACCTTTGTAAGCTCCAATCAGGCTCCATATCCTATCCTCGGCGTGCTTACGCACCGCACAGGTGTTAAAAATGATTATCTGAGCATCCCGGTCATTATCGCAAAGCTGATAACCGGATTTCTGCAGCAGCCCACCAATCACTTCCGAATCCCGAACATTCATCTGACAGCCAAAAGTTCGAAGCAAAACTTTGTTTTTCATCTTAAAATACCTTTTAGATACTCACCCTAAAGCTATTACTTATCAATGTTCTGCTTTAAAAGCCTCATGAAATTCAACCTTGCCCCTGGGAATTACTGAATCAAACGTCAGCACAAAGAACACTTCCTGGGGAATACCTTCATGGATCAAACCGGGCGCGTTCTTAAAACCAAACTTAACATAATAATTGGGGTCTCCTACAAGCGCGCAGCCTTTAGCGCCCAAAGCCCTTAAACGGGACAACCCCTCACGCATGAGCGCTTTGCCGATACCCTGCCTCTGTAGCCGGGGCACAACAGATATCGGGCCAAGGCCGTACCAACCCACAGTGCCGTCAGACATAGTAACCGGGGAAAAAGCGATATGTCCCACCACCTGCCCGTCAATTTCAGCAACCAGCGAAATAGTCAAAGCTCCTGCCTTACGTAAAGCATGGATAATAAACTGTTCTGTGTGGCGGCTAACCGCAAGGTCCTGGAAAGCCCCTAACGTAATTTCAGTTATCGCCTCAAAATCAGAACATTTTTCGTCTCTAATGATCATCTTTGACATAACGCATCCTTTATGGCGATGTTGTTTCTATGCCCACCGCCGCTTCTCTTTCCTCAAGCATATCCAGGTTGGTGTTCTTGGTTTCTTTGGAAAACCACAAGGCAATGAAAGTTAAGGCTCCCAGCGCCGAAAGATACAATCCGACAGCGCCGACCCCGTGATACCGGGCAAGCCAGACAGCGGCAAAGGGCGTAAGCGCGGCGCCTAAAATAGAGGAGATATTATAAGAAATGCCCGAACCGGTATAGCGCACATTCGTGGGAAACAGCTCCGGTAAAACTGCCGACATCGGGCCGAAAGACAAACCCATCAGTGTCATCCCGATGCACAAAAATAGAAGCATCAGTCCCATGTTCGCCCCCGCCCCTGTCCCCATGACCGCAGGATCAAGAAAAAATCTAAAAGAAACGCCGAACAAAATGATGGCGGCAGTGACCCACAAAAGAAAACTGCGGCGGCCATACTTATCCGCCAGCCAACCCGCGACCGGGATCATCCCCGCAAATAATAACACCGAGAGGATCTGCAGCACCAGGAAACCCCGATAACTGATCCCCAGGAAACCCAGCTGGGTAGAGCCGATCGCGTAGGAAAGGATCCAGGTGGTCATCAGATAAAACACCCCGTAAGTGGCAAGCATAATAAAAGCGCCCTGGATAAGCTTTTTGAAATGATTCCTCAGCACCACCACCAGCGGGGCTTTAAGCTTTTCACCGCGGGCCAGCGCCCGGGCAAACACCGGGGTCTCATCAAGCTTAAAGCGGACATACAGCCCTACCGCCACCATAACCACGGAAGCCAAAAACGGGATCCGCCAACCCCAGGCAAGAAAATCCCCCTGCAAGCGGGCCTCGGCAGAATTATAGTTAAAGAACATGGTTAGCAGCAGGAAAAAACCGTTGGCCAGAATGAATCCGAACGGCGCGCCCAATTGCGGCCACATCGCCGCCATCGCTCTTTTCCCTTCTCCGGCATTTTCCGCCGCCAGGAGCGCCGCTCCCGACCATTCACCGCCCAGCCCCAGCCCCTGGCAGAAACGTAAGATTGTCAACAGCGCAGGCGCCAGCAAACCGATCTGCATGACCGTAGGCAGCAGGCCGATAAGAAAAGTGGCAATTCCCATAGTCAAAAGCGAACCCACCAAAGTCGCTTTACGGCCGATCCGGTCTCCAAAATGCCCGAAGAGAACTGAACCTATCGGCCGGGCCACAAAGGCGACGCCAAAAGTGGCCATTGACGCCAGGAGCGCCGCTCCCGCATCCGCCTTGGGAAAAAATAACAGCGGGAACACCGAAACCGCGGCCGTAGCATAGATGTAAAAATCATAAAACTCGATCGTCGTGCCGATCATACTGGCAATGACAATCCGGATACGGGCGGCACCGGAATTATCGGTGCGCAAAGGTTTCTTATCCGGTTTCATCCTATTATTTTTAGTCAATTTCTAAAACTCCTTTTTTGCCAAAAACATTATGTCCATTGTCCATGTTTACGGTTCGCCAGTCTTTGCTTCTCCAATTTAGTCTCTTTAGAAATTACAAAAAACAAAATTATAAAGATAACAAACGAAGATCCGATCGTGCCCAGGTTAAGCCCTCCCCTGGCAATGGGCTTGGTAAGAAAATCACCAAAGGTGGCGCCGAACGGCCTGGTCAAAACAAAAGCTACCCAAAATAATATTATCCCTGAGATTTTCGTGTAAAAATGCATAAGCGCGACGATAACCAGGATCACCGATAACAAAATGGCGCTGTTCATGAATCCGAGGCCCAGATTATCGGACAAAAAATCCCCCGCGGCCGTTCCTAATGTGTTGGCAAATGCCACCCAATAAAATAGTTCCGCCCTGGAAGTGGCGATGTATTCTACGTTGATTGATTTTTCTTTTTTGTACCACACCGCAAGAATAATCAGTAATATCGTTACTAAAACAGCCGATCCCGCTGCATAACCAAGCTTCAACGTGCGATCGATGAAATCGGAGATAGCGGTACCGACTACAGCCGAAGCGGTAAAAGTCAACCAATATGCCCAGGGGTGATAACCCCTCAAGGAAAGTTTAATCAAAAGCAGGCCGAGAAATAAACTGATGAATATCGCGATAGTTTCCCAATACCCCAGCTTAAAGGTCATCGAGAACATATCCGCGCCGGTTTCCCCTAAGGTTGTGGATACTGTTTTGATTACCCAATACAGGAAAATTATGTGCGGAACCCTGTTTTTCAAGGTTGTATTTACCGCAGAAGGTACTTTTTTCACTTTAAGACCTCTGGCAACTTTTACTTACGCTCGCTTCTCTTTGCGTTATTCTAACACAAACCCCTGGCCCGATAAACAAAATAACCAGGCCGGTGTCAAAGCCTGGTTATTTTGTAAAAACAATTACGATCGGATAACCGGTTACTTTCTCTCCCCTAACTTATGGTCGAGCATAAATAACCCGTTATTGGAATCCTTGATCAATTTCAGCTTATCGACTATCTGCTTGGAATTGGCTTCTTCCTCGATCTGCTCATCGATAAACCACTTTAATAAAGATTCGGTAGCGGCATCATTCTCCTGCCGGGAAAGCTTTAGAAGGTCATTGATCAATACCGTGACTTTAAGCTCATGATCATAAACATCCTCAAAAACCTCCAGCGGCGTCTTCCATTCCGCATCCGCCGCTTTGATATCATCCAAAACTACCTTGCCGCCGCGCTGCAGGACATAATCGTAGAATTTCATGGCGTGGCTATTTTCCTCCTGGGCCTGTAGCCTCATCCAGCGTCCGAAACCCGGCCAGTTCTTGGCTTCAAAATAAGCGGCCATAGCCAGATACAGATACGATGAGTATAATTCTGCGTTGATCTGCTTGTTTATCGCTTTTGTAACCTTGTCTTTGATTTCCATCTTTTCTCCTTTTGTTTTATTTGCCTTTTTCCCTACTGCTCTCATTTGCAGGTTCCAACAAACCTTCTTACCTAAAATACAATAACAGGTCGGATGCCCAATATCAACAATTATATGCTTAACCTTGTTCGTGCCGGAAATACCGCTACCTTAATATTTTTTGCAGTAAATTAAACAGGTACCCCGTAAAAATGATCCCCAGGGTGGTGATCCCGAAAAAAATCAGGATCAACTTTAACTTCATTGCCCGCCGCAACATGATCGCTTCCGGCAAACTTAGCGCGGCTACCGCCATCATAAAGCTAAGCGCCGTACCCAAAGGAAAACCTTTCTGGAACAAGACGACTGCGATCGGCACGATCGCCGCACAGCTTCCGTACATCGGCACGCCGATAAGGGTGGCGATAGGCACAGAAAAGAATCCGGTTTTACTGATGATCGCCTGCACCGCTTCCTGGGGAACATAGTTATGGATCGCAGCGCCCAAACCCACGCCGGTAAGGATCCAAAACCAAAGTTTTTTTACGATGCATACCGCCTCATTAATCCCGAAGAAGATCCTCTGCTTTAATCCTTTGGGAGCCACCTGGCAGGCTTCCTCCTCCTCTGCGGAAACAATGTCTTTTTCAATATATTTCTCTAGTTTCATCCTGCCCAGGATCATCCCGGTAAAAATCCCGATCGCCATCCCGCTGGCCACATAAGCCAGGGTGATCTTCCAGCCGAAAAAACCCAGCATTAAAACCACCAGGTATTCATTAATCAACGGCGAAGTCACCAGAAAGGAAAAAGTCACCCCTAATGGAATACCGGCATCCAGAAAACTTATAAAAAGCGGAATGGAAGAACAGGAGCAAAACGGAGTAATCGCCCCGAACAACGAAGCGAAAAAGTTACCCCATCCCTTTTTCCCTACGATCCAGGCTTTTATTTTTTCCTGCGAAACGAAGCTGCGTAAGAATCCAATTACGGAGATCATTACGAACAGAAGCAGGATTATCTTTACGGAATCGTAAAGGAAAAAGTTCACTGCCCCGCCCATCCTTGATCCGGCGTCCAGTTTAAAGACGGAATATGTCAGCCAATCGATGATTAACTGCAGCATGAATTTTTATCCTTACCGGAAGGCTTGCAGCAGCACGGCGAAGACTTGGCCTTCTCTTCTATTTTCTTATCCAGCTTATCGAATATCCCTTTGAAAAATCCTTTAACTTTGTTTACTTTCTTTTCCTGCTTATCCATTTTATTCTCCTTTTAGCCACTCACTAATTTTAGCTTTGATCTGTTCGCGGACCTGCCGGGTGAATTCCAGTTTCTCCTGCGGCGTCCCCTGAAAACCGGACGGGTCAGGAAAACTCCAATGTATTCTTTTTGTCAATACGTTCCCCGGGAAAACAGGACATTTCCCCGCCTGGGATTCATCGCAAACAGTCACCACATAATCGTAACGTTTACCCTGTTTATAAAAATCGAAGGCGCTCTTGGTTTTATTTTGCGAGATATCTATACCCGCCTCTTTCATCGCCTCGACAACCACGGGATTTAATTTACCCGGCTCAAGCCCGGCGCTCTCTACCTCAAATCTATCGCCTGCCATTTGTTTTAAAAACGCTTCGGCCATTTGCGAACGGGCAGAGTTATGTACGCAAACAAATAACACCTTCTGTTTATCCATGGAAATACCTCCTTTTAAAATATAGTGCGACATTCACCAGGCCGATCAACACCGGGACCTCAACCAACGGGCCGATCACCGCCGCAAAAGCAACCCCTGAATTTATCCCAAAAACGGCCACTGCTACCGCAATCGCCAGCTCGAAATTATTGCTGGCGGCCGTAAAAGAAAGGGTCGCTGTCTTGCAATACCCGGCATTGATCCTTCTGCCTATAAAAAACGAGACCAGGAACATTACCACAAAATATATGAACAACGGCAGGGCAATCCGCACCACATCCAGCGGAATCTTGACAATGTATTCGCCTTTAAGCGAGAACATCACCAATATGGTAAAAAGCAGCGCGATAAGCGTCAAAGGGCTGATCCGGGGAATGAACTTTTGCTCATACCAATCTTTCCCCTTAAGTTTGATTAAACTAAAACGGCTGATAATCCCGGCTAAAAACGGTATACCCAGATAAATAAAAACACTGCGGGCGATTTGGGCCATAGTCACATTCACCGCCATGCCTTTCAGGCCAAACCACACCGGAAGTACGGTGATAAATATCCAGGCATACACTGAGAAAAACAAAACCTGAAAGATAGAATTAAAAGCGACCAGGCCGGCGCAATATTCCGTATCGCCGCAGGCCAAATCGTTCCAAACAATGACCATGGCAATACAGCGGGCAAGCCCGATCAGAATTAACCCGATCATATATTCCGGATACCCGCGCAAAAAGGTTACGGCCAAAATAAACATCAATACCGGGCCGATAATCCAGTTTTGCACCAGGGAAAGACCCAATATTTTTTTATCCTTAAACACATCCCCCAATTCTTCGTATTTCACTTTGGCCAGGGGCGGATACATCATCAGGATAAGGCCGGCAGCAATCGGGATATTGGTTGTCCCAACCTGGAATTTATTCCAGAAGCTTACGATCGCCGGATAGAAATACCCCCATAAAACCCCAATCGCCATGGCAAGAAAAATCCATAGCGTTAAAAATCTGTCTAAAAAAGATAATCTTTTGGCAATATTTTCCTTCATTTAACATCTCCGCCTGAAGCGGCCCTAAAATATATTCCTGGCATAATACAACCCTACAATTATAAAAATTACCCCCGTGATTCTGCGAGTTAAATATTCGACTCCGGTGATACGCCGAAACCAGCCGCCCAGGGAAGTAACCCCCATGGCGATCGCCACGGCAAATAACAATACAGGAAGCCCTGTCCCTACCCCATAAATAAGAGGTAGTAAAGCCCCCGCTTTACTATTCAATGACAGGGGGATAAGGCTTCCGAAGAAGAGCGCCGCTGAAATAGGGCAAAACGCCAGCGCAAAAATTAACCCTAAAAGAAAAGCTCCCGGAACCCCGGAATCAAGAATTTTATTATAATGCTTCAGGGGCAAAGTTAAAATGGGTAATTTAAATGTGATTATTTTTAACAAAAATAACCCCGTGATTATCAAAAGCGGCCCCAGCGCTTTTGGCATATATTTCTGCAAAAACTGCGCAACTTGCGGAACACTTAAAAGAGAGCTGATAATAATCCAACCCAGCACCGCATACGCCGCCATCCTGCCGAGGGTATAAGCAAGCCCGGAAATAAAAACAGGCCCGGGATGCAATACTTCCTTTGATAAAAAAGAAACTGCCGCAATGTTGGCGGCCAACGGGCAAGGGCTGATCGAAGTCAATACCCCCAGCCACAACGCTGAGCCCAAAGCTAGCAATATCTCCATTATTACGTATTCCTCATAAAATCGCTTAGTTCCGCGGTCACGTATCCGATAAACTTTTGCTTATTATGAACGAGCTCCCAAATTTTATCGAGCTTTTTCGATTTCAATGTTTTGCCGTCTTTTACCGATAAAAGGATCAATGTTTTAGTATAGAGTTTATAATCATCCACAAAATGTTCATTGCCCCGCTCCTCCACATTAACAGCTATGAATTCGACTTTTCCCGCGGAAAGAGCATCCCCGAAATTCGCTTCAAGCGCCTCCCTGGCATATTTCTCCATAGTGGTGCAGGTAGGGCAACGGAATGTACCGTGAAAATAATATACGATAACCTTTTCCGCTGGTTTATTCTCCGCTGCGTCAGCCAAAGAGCTTGCGCTAATTATCACCGCAAGCGATAAAAACATCATGAGCAGTTTTTTGGGACCGGAGATCATTTTACTTTGCAACAATCTTTTTGATCGCATTCTTTTGTAGCGCCCCTTTTACGATTTGGCAACAGCCGCCCTCAACCTTGATCGCTTTGATGTTCACCAAAGCATCGGTAACCTTTTTATGCGCTGAATGCAATATCCGGGAGATGGTCGACTGGTGGATGCGCATTTGCCTGGCTATTTTTGCCTGGTCGTAACCGGCAAGATAGGACAACCGCATCACCTCGAATTCATCCAGGTTAAGCACTACCCCTTCAAGGGTATTCTGCGCCTTCCCTTGCGGCCGGAAACATCTTTGGCCGGGCTCACATCTCACCCATCTTGTTTTTTTAGGCCGCATCTTTACTCTCCGCATAATGCATACATATGCATTATAAACCATAACCATTATTTGTCAAGAAAGAAATATCTCCCTCTCGGCCGGCTCCGGTGATAAAATAAAAAACCCTCTACTTTTTAGGTAGAGGGTTTTTTATAGCTGTTTAAAAAACAGTAAACTGCTCTTACTTTTTAAATTTCTCCATCAATTCGCCAACAAATTTTCCCGCCAGGTGTTGGCAGCCAAAACCAAAGGCCAACGCCAAACCTAAACCGATCGAGCCTAACACGATCCCCAGGGTAAGTTCCGTGATCCGGATACCGATCTGTAATTGCTCCAGGCCCACAAAAATGGCAAAAGCGATCACGATCGTCTCCACTACCTGGCCCAGGAGTTTGCCCTGGTTTAAACCGGCATTATTTGCCGCGGTTTGCACGATATTCTTCAATAAGGTCGAAACAAACATCCCCAGGATCAGGATAAACAAAGCGGCGATAACATTAGGTATGTAAAGGACAACCTTATTTAATAAATCAGCCGCGATGGTCAGGCCGACTGAATTTACCGCCACCATAAAGGTAACCAAAATACATAACCAATAACACATTATCCCGACTAAATCGGAAAAAGTGTAGGTTATGCCGCCCTTGCTCAACAGTTTATCCAGTTCGATGCGGCTGGATAACTCATTAAACTTGGCGGTTTTGAGAGACTTGGAAACTACGGTTCTTACTAATTTAGAAATCAGCCAGCCGATAAGCAGGATAATGAGCACCAATAGCGCATTAACCAAAAATTGGCCGATTTGCACTAAAACCGTACGTGCCGGTTCCAACAACACACTTTCCCAATTGTTCATGTGGCCTCCTCTCTTTTAAAGCACACTTTAACAAATTGAATATGATGTAACTTTATCACAACTAATAAGTTATGTCAAGCTTTGGTTTAGGTATGTTCTAAGTTTCTCCCAGCCATTTCTTTTTCAGTTCCGCGTTAATTTTCTGCATCTTGGAATAACTGAGGTTAAAATCAGGGCCTTCCGCTTTGCCCCTGTTTTGCGCGCGGGCCTTTTTTCCGTTAACGAACTCTTCTACGCTTAAAACCTGCGCCCGGAGCAGTTTGGCGGCCAGCTGCACTTCTTTATCATCTGAAACTACCACGATATTCCGGGGGGATAGCGATTCCTCAGTAAATCTTTTGATCAGCTCATCCGCCTGCTCTGAACGGGAAAACATGCAGATCAAGCCGTCTGCCTGCGGAATATCCTCTTTGCGCGGCGGGTACCCGTCAAAAACAAGGATCACCCGGTTATTACTGCTTCCGGATAATTTGTTGAACCGGACAAAATCCGCCAAACCCTGCTGGATATTTACCGGCCTGGCCGCGGGTTTAAATGCGGGATGGTTTATCAGGTTGTAGGCGTCGATGATGTACTGTAAGGACATAGACCAGTCCTCCGATAGCCGCGTAGGTAACCACAAATGAAAATGATAAAAGTGACATGGTTACCGCTAAATGGTTAACTACTCCTACTTTGGCGAAATAAGTCCTGAACAGCTGCTCCCTCAAACCTATCCCTCCGAAAGCAATCGGAAGTAAAGTAATCGCCCCGATGATCGGTAAAAAAACAAGGAAATCGATGAAATTTACTTTCAACCCCAGGGAAAGGCCTATAAAATACACACTTAACGGCCCGATAAGCTGGATCAAAAAAGAAATCAGCAGATTGCCGATGATCATCCGTTTATGGTTGCGGAAAACATGGATCTCCTGATGCATATTCCTGATCGCGTCTTTTATTTTCCCTGAACCGGGGGAACTCAGGAATTGGGTGATCCGGCAATAGATAAACCGGTTGAATAAGACCAGCAGGATGATCACCAGTAAGATTATTATCGCCGATACCGAAGTAAGCACCACCTTATCCTGGAGGAGGCTCCGGTTCAATAAAAGCGCCGGCAGGATCACAAAAACCATCCCCACGTATCCGCTGAGCCTGTCCAGGAAAATTGTCGCGATCACTTCCTTTGCTTTCTGGGTGTGCCCGGTCAGATCCGTCGCCCTGACCAGGTCCCCCCCGATAGTCGAAGGCATAAAACTGTTAAAAAATACTCCTCCCGAAAAAGAAACGATCAATTTTTTTAAAGGGATATCGATCCCGGCCGTTTTAACCAGCATTCTCCAGCGCAGGAAACCTAAAAAATAATTAAAGAAAGCGATTAAAAATCCGATAATCAGGAGTTGTTTGTCCGCTCCTTTGATATTATTCGCCAGGTCCCGCAAGTCAATTTTATTAATTTTAAAAAGAAAGAATAACAGCAGGAGACTAACGGCAACCCTGGCTAAAAGCGATAGAAAGTTTTTAATTCTAAGCATTTAATTTGGTTTGGGAAGTCAGGCGGCGGTATGCTTCTAAATATTTTTCCCTGGTGGCCTGGATTATTTCCTTGGGCAATTCCGGGCCGGGTGGGGTCTTGTCCCATTCCAGGGTTTCCAGGTAATCGCGCACGAATTGCTTATCAAAGCTGGGTTGGGATGCGCCGGGCGCAAAATCCGCGGAAGGCCAGAAACGCGATGAATCCGGGGTAAGCACTTCGTCGATAATGATGATCTCATCCTTATGTATCCCGAATTCGAATTTGGTGTCGGCAATGATAATGCCTTTTTTTAAAGCGTAATCGCTGGCGCGCTTATAGATTTCTATGCTGACATTCTTTAAACGCGTAGCCACTTCTTTGCCCACCAACTCTTCCACATATTTCTGGTTCACTCCTTCATCGTGCCCGACATCGGCTTTGGTCGTGGGAGTAAAAATGACTTCCGGCAGCGGGTCGGATTCCTTTAAACCTTCGGGCAGGCTGATACCGCAAACCGATTTGGTTTTTTGATACTCTTTCCAGCCGGAACCGGCCAGATACCCTCTCACCACGCACTCCACGGGCAAGGCTTTAGTTTTTAAAACCAGCATGGAGCGGCCGGCCAGCTGCGCTTTATGTTTTTGCAGCGGCACCGGGTATTTATGGACATCCGCGGTGATCAAATGGTGGCCGATGATATCTTTAATGAAATCAAACCAGAATATGGAGATGCCGGTGAGCACCTTTCCTTTATCCGGGATCCCGGAAGGCAGGACAACATCAAAGCAGGAGATCCGGTCGGTAGAAACAATAAGCAGTTTATCTCCCAGGT
>CAINQO010000037.1 GCA_903852325.1 Candidatus Omnitrophota bacterium | reverse complement strand
CGCAGCTGCCCAGCTACGAATCGGTGAATATTTTGCGCCAGGCTAAGAACAACAAAGACCTGGGTGAAGATGATTATCAGGAGCTGAAGAAAGATATTTTTGAAAAAGGCCGGGATGCCCAGGAGGTTAAAAAGAACCTGGGGGTGATTATCCGCCAGCGGCAGGAGCTGGACCCGGAAGAAGCCCGGGAGAAAAAACGCGCGGCGGTCTTAAGCCGGCTGCTCGGCCAGCTGCGCATGTTAAAGCAGGAGGTGGCGGTGCTCAAGCTTTTGCCCGCCCCCCTGGTTAAAGACCTGGATAACCTGATCAAGAATATCGACCAGGAGATTTCCGGTTCGAGTTAGTTTCTTAGGAGAGAGAGGGCTTATGGCCGCTTTAGAAAAAAATTTGACCCTCGAGAAAAGAATGGCGCTTTTAGGGGTGCGCGATGAGGATATTGTGGAAAGTTTTATCCGCTCCGGAGGCCCCGGCGGGCAGAATGTGAATAAAACCTCTACCTGCGTTTATTTGAAACACCTGCCCACGGGGCTGGAAGTAAAATGCCAGCAACAGCGTTCGCAGCTTTTGAACCGTTCTTTGGCCAGGCATATCCTCCTGAGCAAGATCGAGCAGAAGGTCCGGCAGGATAATTTGCAAAAACAATCGGTTAAGGCCAAATCAATGCGGCGCAACCGCCTTAAACCGAAAAAACTAAAAATCCGGATCCTGGAGGGCAAAAGGCGGCAAGCGCAGAAGAAGCTGGGGCGCAAAAAAATTAATGAGATTGAAGTTGCATAAATATTTTCTTGTGGTAGAATAAAAAACGCTTGATTTTGAGGATGCCCAAGGGTAATAAATAAAAGGAGAAAAAAATGGCAGCAGGCGGTCCATCCCAGTTTATCGAAGGCCTGATCTCTTTGGCTTTAACCGTATGGTTCGTGGTGTTTACGGTCCTGGTCATTCAGAAACTGGATAAATTGATCGAAGTTTCAAGCAAGAAATAAAAATCGGTGGCCAGTTAAGCCCAGCGGCATTAATCTGTTGACTTGCCGGAGTTGTTAGGGTATAATTTTTAAGAAAAGGGAGGTAGAAACTTGGTTTTGGTGAAGGAACAAAAAGCAAAATTAATCGATAATTTTAAGGTGCATGCCAGGGATACCGGGAGCGCCGAGGTGCAAATCGCTATTCTCACGGAGCGGATCAACGACCTGGGGCAGCATTTTAAATCGCATAAAAAAGATCTCCATTCCCGCCGCGGACTCTTGTTATTGGTGAGCAGGCGCCGCAGACTCCTCAAGTATCTCAAGGATAAAGATATGAAGAAATACGAAGAGATACTGGGAAAGCTTAGTTTGAGGAAGTAAAACCCCAATAAAAACCCACTAAAGAAAGAGCAATCATGCAAACTAAAAGTTTACAAATTCAATTTGGAAAAGAGAGTCTTATCTTAGAGACCGGCAGGTTAGCCAAGCAGGCCAACGGTTCGGTGACGGTAACTTACGGGGCCACGGTTATTTTAGTTACCGCCTGTATGTCCGGCTCGATCAGGGAAGGGCAGGATTTTTTCCCCTTGACCGTCGAGTACCAGGAGAAAACTTATGCCGCCGGAAGGATCCCCGGAGGATTCTTTAAACGCGAAGGCAGGCCTTCGGAAAGCGAGATTTTAGGCAGCCGCCTGATCGACCGCCCGATCCGCCCGCTTTTCCCGGAAGGATTTTTAAATGAAGTTCAGGTGATGGCGATGGTATTATCCAGCGACGGCGAGAACGACCCGAATGTTTTAGCCTTGATCGGCGCCAGCGCCGCGTTGTCTATTTCGGATATTCCTTTTAACGGGCCCTTAGCCAGCTGCCGGGTAGCCAGGATCAATAATGAACTGGTGTTAAATCCTACCTGGGCGCAGATAGCAACTGCAGACTTGGAAGTGGTTGTTGCCGGCAACAGCAATGGCGTGGTGATGCTGGAATCAAAAGCCAAAGAAGTTTCCGAAGAAGAATATTTCGCGGCGGTGAAGTTCGGGATGGACAGTTTAAAGCCCATTCTTGCTTTACAGGAAGAATTTACCCGTCTTTACGGCCAGCCAAAAACAAAAGTAGAGTTAAAAACCATTGATCCGGAGCTGATGCAGAAGATCGAAGGGCTTTCGCGGGAAAAATTGGCCAAGGTGTATAAATTGAACAGCAAAGAAGAACGCGAAGAGCTGTTTGCCTTGTTAAGCAAGGAGTTGGAAACTCAGTTGACTGCGGAAGGTTATTTAGGTTCGGATATCCAAACCGGTTTGCATGAAGTGGAGAAGAGGCAGGTGCGCAAAATGATCTCGGAAGAGGGGGTGCGCATTGACGGCCGTTCCTTTAAACAGATCCGGGAGATTACCTGTGAAGTAGGGGTATTGCCGCGCACGCACGGTTCAAGCCTGTTCACCCGCGGCCAAACCCAGAGCCTGGCGGTGACTACCTTGGGCACCGGGGAAGACGAGCAGTTGATCGAGTCTTTGGACGGGGAGAAAAAGAAATCTTTTATGTTGCATTATAATTTCCCTTCTTTTAGCGTCGGGGAAACCCGTCCGGTCAGGTCACCCGGCAGGCGAGAGATCGGCCACGGAGCTTTGGCGGAAAAAGCGCTTTTAACGGTAATGCCGACAAAAGAAAAATTTCCTTATACGGTAAGGGTAGTTTCGGAAATCCTGGAATCTAACGGTTCAAGCAGCATGGCCTCGGTTTGCGCGGCTACCTTGTCCCTAATGGATGCCGGGGTTCCGATTAAAGAAGCGGTAGGCGGAGTGGCTTTAGGTTTGGTTAAAGAAGGCAATAAAACGGCAATCCTGACGGATATCGCCGGGTTAGAGGACCATTTCGGGGACATGGATTTTAAAGTCGCCGGGACCCGCACCGGAATTACCGCCGTTCAACTGGATTTAAAGAATGCCGGGATTTCTTTGGAGTTGCTTAAGGAGTGCCTGGCGCAATCCAGAGAAGGCAGGATGTTTATCCTGGATAAAATGAGCACCGCGTTAAACGCCCCGCGCGTGGAACTTTCCAGCTTTGCCCCGCGTATCGAGGTGGTAAAAATAAATACCGAGAAGATCGGCGAACTGATCGGTCCCGGCGGAAAGAATATTAAAGCGATCATTGCCGCCACCGGCGCCAGTATCGATATCAATGATGACGGAACGGTCCTGGTAGGTTCAACGGATGCCGCAAAATCCGACGCCGCGATCAAGATGATCAAGGCGATTGCCGAAGATGTCGAAGTGGGCAGGGTTTATGTCGGTAAAGTAAAAAGGATCATGGCCTTCGGCGTGTTCGTGGAGATCGCTCCCCGTAAAGAGGGACTGGTCCACGTTTCTGAGCTCTCCTCAACTTTTGTGAAAAAAGTGGAAGATGTGGTTAAGGTAGGGGATGAGTTTAAAGTTAAAGTGATCGGTATCGATGAATTGGGCAGGATCAATTTAAGCAAGAAACAGGCGGAAACCCCGCAGCCAAGCAGCTAATTATCCAGGCCTTTATAAATAGAAGTGAAAGAAAGAAGAATTAATGAGGTTAAAGGTGTTGTTCTAGTCGCTGCGGGCCTGATGATTCTGGCCAGCCTCATCCGCTTTGACCGCTTGGACCTGGTTTTTTACACTTCCGCACCAAATTTTCCCCCTAAAAATCTGCTGGGAGTTTTCGGCGCTTATCTGGCCGGCCTGATCGTCATGCTTTTCGGGATTATTTCCAGTTTTGTCATCCCGTTCCTGGTGATCACGCTGGGGGTAAAATATTTCCGGCAGGATAAGCCTTATTTAAGCCTGCCGCGCCTATTGGGAATGTTCGTGCTCCTGGTTTCGACCAGCTCCCTGATCGGTATGTTCAATCTGTCTAACGATGTTTTAAGGTTTCAACTCTCCGGATTTTTCGGTTCCCTTACCGCTAATTTCGTTACGGCATATTTCAGCCGCCTCGGCGGTTTTATTATTTTCGTTACCTTTATCATTCTTTCCCTGGCCCTGGTAACCGAGATCCTTATCTCTTCCCTGTTCCTTAAATTTGCGGAAAAATTCAAAGCCTTGCTTGCGGGGTTGGTTTTCTTCGCTAACAAACGAAAAGAAGCGCCGGTAAAAGCCAGGCCGGAATCAAAGAATAATTTTATCCCCAAAAAAGATGAAGCTGTTTCCGGAAAACCGAAAATTGTCATGCCGGAACCTTCCCTTTCTGCCGTCAAGCCGAAGATCCAGATAAAAACCAAGCTTCCGGTGGAGGAAGTAAAAGTAAAGGCGGTCGACTTAAAGATCGGCGATTATCATTTACCTTCCGTGGATTTGTTGGAAAATCCCCCGGCGGGAGATACCAAGCAGATGAAGGAGGACCTGGAGGAGTGCGCCAGGACACTGGAGAGTACCCTGGAGGATTTCGGTATTTCAGCCAAAGTCACCGATATCATCCGCGGCCCGGTAATCACGCGTTATGAGCTGGAGCCGGCGGCCGGGGTTAAAATCAACCGGATCGAGAATTTAAGCGACGATATCTCCCTGGCGATCAAGGCCCAGTCAATCAGGATTATCGCTCCCATCCCGGGAAAAGGGAGGGTGGGGGTGGAAGTGCCCAACGCGCAAAGCACCTTAGTCTGTATCAAGGATTTATTGACTTCCGCCGAATACCATAAGCAGAAATCCCCGCTGACCATTGCCCTGGGCAAGGACATTACCGGCCGCAGCGTGTTCGGCGATCTGGATGACATGCCGCATTTATTGATCGCCGGGACTACCGGAAGCGGTAAAACCGTTTGCGTGAACACCTGCATTTTATCCCTGCTTTACCGTGATTCCCCGAATGACCTTAAATTTTTAATGATCGACCCGAAAATGGTGGAGTTGATGCCTTTTAACGGGCTGCCGCATCTTCTGTGCCCGGTAGTGACCGACGCCAAAAAAGCCGCCGTCGCCCTTAACTGGGTGGTTTCCGAAATGGAATCCCGCTATGTGCTTTTGTCCAAAGCCGGGGCCAGGAATATCGAAGCTTATAATGATAAAAATTCCGAAGAAAAAATCCCCTATATCATCGTTGTTGTCGATGAATTTGCGGATTTAATGAGCGTGGCGCGGGACCAGATCGAAAACGCGATTACCCGCCTGGCCCAGTTGTCCCGGGCGGTAGGGATCCATTTGATTTTGGCCACCCAAAGGCCCAGCGTAGACGTGATCACCGGGGTAATCAAGGCGAATTTACCGGCGCGCGTTTCTTTTAAAGTGGCTTCAAAAGTAGATTCGCGTACGGTTTTAGACGCTAATGGCGCGGAATCTTTATTAGGCAAAGGGGATATGTTGTTTTTACAGCCCGGCAAAGAAGATCTTGTCCGCATCCAGGGGGCCTTGGTCAAGGATGCCGAGATCGAGCGGGTGGTGGAATTTATTAAAGCACAGGGTGAGCCGGCATATGACGACCAGATCCTTAAAGAGCAGCATAAAAACAGCCTGGCTAACGCCGATAAAGACGAACTTTACGATGAAGCGGTGCGGGTGATTATGGAAAGCAACCAGGCCTCCGTTTCTATATTACAGCGGCGGATGCGTTTGGGTTATACCCGGGCCGCGCGGATCATCGACATGATGGAAGTAGAGGGGCTGGTCGGCCAGTTTGAAGGAAGCAAACCGCGCAGGATTTTAGTCGACCGGGAGGCTTGGCTTAAAGATTTGACCGGGGGGGCGGCGCCGGAGAAATAGCTATAGAAGGTGAGGGGATGAACCCCGCACCTTCTATATATTCAAATATAAAAACCATTGGTTTTAGAAGTTAATAGAAAGAAGGTGCGGGGTGAATATTGAAACTGCAGGTTCCCGGTTAAAGAAAATTCGCCAGGAGCGGGGACTAAGTCTAGAGGATGTCCAGAAAAAAACTAAAGTCCACCTGAATGTTCTGCGGGCAATCGAAGGGGACAGTATTTCAAACTTAAGCCCCATTTACCTTAAAGGTTTCATTAAGATCTATTGCAGTTATCTGGGGTTGGAGTGCAAAGATTTTATCGGCCAGCCTCCTGCCGCTGCGCAGAAGCCGGCTTTAAATGCCACCGTGGGCAGGCCGATCGGAGCGCGGGCCGAAAAGAAAGTTTCTTTTATCAAGGACGCTTCCCTTAAGCTGGGCGGCGCGATCAAGCCTTACGTGAACGTTAAGAAGATAATTATCTGGGCCGCCGCGGTCCTGCTTTTAATGTTCTCAGTTACTCATCTGTTTAAATTTATTTCCGCGCATTCCAGAAAAAGCCGCCTGGAAAAAACCAAAATTTCCATGCCGGTTTCTTCCCCTAGGCCGGTTATCTCCGTTGCGCCCATCACCCAGCCGAAAGTGAATAAAGAGATTGCCTCCGGGTTTACCCTGGGCATATATGCGCGCAGTAAATCCTGGATTACCGCTAAAGTCGACGGTAAAGTGGTTTTCCGCGGGGTGCTTGCCCGGGGACGCAATGAAAGCTGGCAGGCGCGGGAAAAAGCGGAATTGTCTCTCGGGGACGCAGGGGCGGTAGAGTTGCAGGTGAATGACCAGCGTTTCGCCAATCTTGGCCGGCACGGAGAGTCTTTAAAGAATGTCCTGATCAATAAAGACGGTTTGAAGATCTCCCGATGAACCCCGCCCTTTCTTTGTGCCACAAAGAACAGAGAAAGGGCAGGGTGAAGCAGAAAATCGGGATATTATCCTTAGGCTGCCCCAGGAACCTGGTGGACGCCGAAACTATCGCCGGCAGGCTTAAACTTAAAGATTTTTCCATAACCCAGGAACTTAGCGGCGCGGATATTGTTTTAGTGAATACCTGCGCTTTTATCCAGGAGGCCAAGCAGGAGTCGATCGAGGCGATCCTGGAGCTGATTGAACTAAAGAAGCAGGGTAAGCTTAAAAAAATAATTGTTTACGGCTGCCTGCCCCAGCGTTATAAGGATTTGGCTAAGCAGCTGCCTGAAGTAGATGCGTTTGTGGGCAGATTGGGATTGGACCGGGAAACAGACCGGTATCCGTTAACTCCCCGGCATTACGCTTACTTGAAAATTTGCGAAGGTTGCGTTAACCGGTGCAGTTATTGCGCGATCCCCGGGATCAAGGGGCCATTAGAGAGTCAGGATGAGGCTTCCCTGCTGCGTAAGGTCCGCGGTTTTAACCGGGAGAAGATTTCCGAGCTCAACATAATCGGCCAGGATATTACCGGGTTTGGGATGGACAGATCCTCCGGAAGCCGGCTCCCCGGCCTGTTGCGCGGGATAATCAGCAATGCCCCGGATATCGGATGGATCCGCCTCTTGTACTTAAACCCGCAACGGGTAAGCGACGAACTGCTGGAATTGATCGCCGGATCCGCCCAGGTTTGCAAGTATATTGATTTACCCATTCAGCACATCAATAGCCGCCTGCTTAAGGCGATGAACCGCAGGATCACCGGGGAAAAGATAGCCGCTTTGATCAGAAAGATCAGAAAAGCCATTCCCGGGGTTTACCTGCGCACCGCCTTGATCGTCGGTTTTCCTTCGGAGACGGAAAAAGAGTTTGGGGAGCTTTTAGAATTTATTCAGGAAGTAAAGTTTGAAAGACTGGGAGCTTTTATTTATTCGCGCGAGGAGGGGACCCCGGCTTATGCTTTTAAGGGGCAGATACCCCGGGCCAAAAAGCAGGAAAGGTTTGACCGGATCATGACCCTGCAGCGCCAGATCGCTTCCGAAGTAAATTCCCGGTTCATGGGCAAAGAGATCAAAGTCCTGGTTGAAGAAAAGCAGTCCGGCGGATATGTCGGCCGCAGCCAAGGCGACGCCCCGGAGGTCGACGGAGTGGTTTATATTAATACCCAAAAACCGTTAAAAGCAGGAAAATTCGTGCAGGTAAAAATTACCGATACATTGGAGTATGACCTAGTGGGGGTACCCAAACTATGAATTTAGCCAACAGAATAACCATGCTGCGGATCATCCTTGCTTTTGTTTTCGCTTTTCTTTTTCTCCCCGGTCTGGATAAGATCTGGTGGATTAAGCTGATTGCCCTGATCATTTTTATTTTTGCCGCAATTTCTGATTTTCTCGACGGTTTTATCGCCAAACGGGATAATATGGTCACGGATTTCGGCAGGTTGATGGACCCGATCGCCGATAAGATCCTGGTCCTGGCGGCTTTTGCGGCATTCGTGCAATTACAGCTGATCGATGCCTGGATGTTCATCATCATCGTTTCCCGGGAGATCCTGATCACTTCCCTGCGTTTGTTTGCCTTAAACAAGGGTAAGGTCCTTTCCGCCGCCCGGGCCGGTAAACACAAAACCGTTTCCCAGATGTCCGTGATCCTGGTAATTCTATGTTTTATTGTTTTTAAAGAAATTGTGCTTAAATATTATTCCTGGAATCCGGCCTGGGAGAAAGTATTCCGCCAGGGGATCTTTTTCCTGATGTTGGTTACCGTGGGTTTTACGCTGTATTCCGGGTTATCTTATCTGTGGCAGAACCGTAAGGTGATCACCCGCCTATGAAAGAAGAAAGAACGGGCGGCCTTTTAGTTAAAGCCATCGGCTCGGTTTTTTTTATCGGTTACCTGCCGCTTATCCCCGGAACTTTCGGCAGCGTCGCCGGATTAGCGGTGTTTTATCTGCTTAAGGGCGTTTCCCCCCTGAACTATTTTTTATTTCTCTGCGGAATAATTGTTTTGGGATTTTTTGCCAGCGGCCGGATGGAGGGCCTTTTGCAAAAAAAGGACCCCGGCTGTATAGTGATCGATGAAGTGGCGGGGATGCTGTTGAGTTTGAGTTTTATGCCGTATGATTTTAAAATAGTTTTTCTGGGTTTCTTCTTTTTCCGTATCCTGGATACGTTTAAACCTTACCCGGCAGGCCGGATCCAGAATTTACACGGCGGGGTAGGGGTGATGGGGGATGACCTGGTTGCCGGTATTTACACCAACATCCTTCTGCAGGTTATCCTCAGGATTACTTCCGCTTAGGATTATTTAAAATCCGCTTTTTTCAAACTGCTGTAAACCGGGCTTCCCGAACCGAGCACGCTTTCAAATAAAGTTATTCCCGCAGCTTTAAATTTCAATTGCATCCCGGTTATTTCCGGCTTTAACCGGTCAAGGATTTCTTCCAGCGTATGCCGGTCAATGCTCTGTTTTATGCGTCCCAGGGTGATATGCGCCCGGTACGGGCGGTGTTCCCGCGGGATGCCGGACTTTGCAAATCTTTTTTCCAGTTCCTCCACCAGCTGCAGCAGCGGCGGCGCCGGCGCATCCGTGCCGGCCCAAATTATCCTTGCCCCGCTTGTGTCCGGGAAAACCCCCAGACTATCTATTTTTAATTCAAAAGGCGCGGCTGTCTCGGCGGCCCCGGTGATCAGTTGTTTAAAATTATCCGCTTGTTCCGCGGAAACCTCTCCGATAAATTTCAGGGAAAGGTGCAGGTTCTCCGGCTTGACCCAGCTGATCTTGGGCAGGCTGGTCTTTAATTTCTCCTGAATTTTTGCCAGGGAGATTTTGATCTCTGCGGGAAGCTCTATCGCGGTAAATGTGCGCATAATAACTGCAAAGCCTTTTGGGTTGATCCTTTGCGGATTTCCCGGCGGCTGCCCCGGAAATTAAATTTGCGGCAGATATTTCCGTCTTTTTTCGACAGGCAGATATAAACCGTTCCGACCGGTTTGGCCGGGGTTCCCCCGGAAGGTCCGGCGATCCCGGTGATGCTTAGGCCAAAGTCGGCATTTATTTTTTTGCGCACACCGGAAGCCATCAGCATCGCCACCTGGCGGCTGACCGCTCCATATTTTTTGATTGTTCTATCCGGGATGTTCAACAATTTTGTTTTAGCTTTATTGCTGTAAGTGACTAAACCTAAAAGAAAATAATTTGAGGATCCGGGCAGGCTGGTCAAAAGGCTGCTCAAGCCGCCTCCGGTGCAGGATTCGGCAACCGCGACGGTTTGGGAAGACTTTATCAAACGGGCATGGATTTTGCGGGTGATTTCTGCAGGCATAATCCTTATTATAATCTTTTTTAACCTATTGACAAGTTTAGTTTGTATTGGTAGACTATTGATAATTAATCTTTGGGGCAAGGTGAAACTCCTTACCGGCGGTAGAGTACCCCGGCGCAATCCAATAAGCGCTGGGTGTCAAAGCCCGCGAGCTGGCGCTCATTGGTTTTAGCGCCAGCAGATCTGGTGAGATACCAGAGCCGATGGTTAGAGTCCAGATGGGAAAAGATTAAAATTATTATGCCCGAAGATTATATTTTTGTCTTCGGGTTTATTTTTTTAAAGAGAAATTCAAGGAAAGACCCATGTTCAATACTATTCCAGAAATTCTAGAAGATCTAAAAGCCGGGTTGATGGTGATCGTCGTCGACGACGAGGACCGGGAGAATGAAGGGGACCTGGTAGTGGCTGCATCCAGCGTTAAGCCTTCCGACATTAATTTTATGGCTAAATTCGGCCGGGGATTGATTTGCGTCCCGATGGAGGAGGAGAGGCTGCGTTTTCTGGAGCTTGACCCCATGCTGAAGAATACTTCACAGTCCGGGAGCGAGGATCCTTTTAAGACCGCCTGGATGATTTCGGTCGATGCCGCTAAAGGGGTAAGTACGGGAATTTCGGCCGCTGACCGGGCCAGGACAATCGGGGTCTTGATCGGAGAGCAAAGCAAGCCCGAGGATCTGGTGCGGCCGGGGCATATTTTTCCTTTAAGGAGCCGCAAGGGAGGAGTTTTGGTCAGGGCCGGGCATACTGAAGCCAGCCTGGACCTGATGCGTCTGGCCGGGCTTTATCCGGCCGGAGTAATCTGCGAAATCATGAATGATGACGGCAGTATGGCGCGGATGCCGCAGCTTTTGGAATTTGCCCGCAAACACTCCTTAAAGATCTGCACGATCGCCAATCTTATCGAGTATCGCCGTAAAAGCGAAAAACTGGTGGAAGAAGTCGTGCAGACTAAATTACCGACGAAATTCGGGGAATTTAAATTAATCGTTTACCGGGACAAGACTAACGGCCAAACCCACCTGGTTTTAAGCATGGGTAAGTGGACAGAGGAGTCGGTGCTGGTGCGCGTGCATTCGGAATGCTTGACCGGGGATGTTTTCGGTTCGCTGCGCTGCGATTGCGGTAAGCAATTGGAAAAAGCGATGGAGATGATCGCCCTGGAAAAAAAAGGAGTGGTCCTTTATATGAACCAGGAGGGGCGGGGGATCGGCCTGGTGGAAAAGCTGCGCGCCTATAACCTGCAGGACAGCGGCCTGGATACGGTAGAGGCGAATGAAGCGCTGGGGTATAAGGCGGACCTGCGGGATTACGGTATCGGCGCCCAGATCCTGGTGGACCTGGGGATCAAGCAGATCCGGCTGCTGACGAATAACCCGCGCAAAATTGTCGGCTTGGAAGGCTACGGTTTAAAGGTTTCCCAGAGGGTTCCCCTGGAGATCCAGCCGGGCCTGGAAAATTACCGTTATTTAAAAACTAAAAAAAATAAAATGGGGCATCAGTTAGATTTATAAGCAGTTAGAGTAGCAGGAATACAGGGTAAGTGATCAATAATAGAAGGGAGAGTATAATGGTAAAAGTGATTGAAGGTAAGTTGATGGCAAAGGGGATGCGCTTCGGCTTGGTGGCTTCCCGGTTCAATGATTTCATGACCAAGGAGCTGGTCAGCGGTTGTATCGACACTTTAACCAGGCATGGGGCGGAAGATAAGGATATCTCCGTGGCTTGGGTGCCCGGCGCTTTTGAAATCCCGGTCATCGCCCAGAAAATGGCAAAAACCAAATCTTTTGACGCGGTTATCTGCCTGGGTACGGTGATCCGGGGAGCGACCCCGCATTTCGATTATATCGCTTCTGAAGTGGCTAAAGGGGTGGCGAAAGTTTCCCTGGATAGCGGGCTGCCGGTGATTTTCGGCGTAATTACCGCTGACAGCATTGAGCAGGCGCTGGAGCGGGCCGGATCCAAAGACGGAAATAAGGGTAAAGACGCGGCAATTTCGGCAATTGAGATGGTGAATTTATCGGGACAGATAAAATAATTTATTAACCCTTTTTCGCCTCAGAAGCTGTTCCAAAATTCTCTGGAATTTTGGAACATTCGGCGAAATTAAATCGCAGACGGCCTGGCGGCCTACGACTTACGTCGCTGACGCTTCCGTAAGTCGTCTGCTTATTAAATGCGTAAAAGAACTAAGGCTCGTGAATATGTGCTGCAAATGCTTTATCAGGTGGATATTACCCACGGCAGCTGGCAGGAGATCCTGAAGAACTTCTGGTTGAGCAATGAACAGGAGGAGATTTCTCCTGAGCTCAAAGACTTTTCCGCCCAGCTTCTGGAAGGGGCGGTCGAGCACCTTAAGGAAATCGACGAAAAGATCAGTAAATATGCCGCCAATTGGCAGCTGGAACGGATGGCATTTGTGGACCGCAATATTATGCGGCTGGGCTGTTTTGAACTTTTGTTCCGGCCGGATATCCCGCCTAAGGTAGCGATTAACGAAGCGGTGGAGCTGGCAAAGAAATATTCCGGTATTGAGGCCGGTAAATTTGTCAACGCCATACTTGACCAGATAAAAATCGGGAAAGAAAAATGACCCCGCGCCTTCTTTATTGAATTAAAGCCAAAAGGTTACATATGAAAAAATTAAAAGACGCGGGGATAAAATTTGCCGATCTGCACGTGCATACTACCTGCAGCGACGGAACATATACTCCGGCGCAGCTGGTCAAAGAAGCGGTTGCCCGGGGGGTTAGCGCTTTGGCGATCGTTGATCACGATACCGTCGGCGGGATCGCCGAGGCAGTGGAGCAGGCCCGCGGAACGGATTTAGAGATAATTCCCGGCGTAGAGTTGACCGCGCAGTATGAGAACCAGGAGGTGCACATCCTGGGATATTTCCTGGATTATCGGGATGAAACGCTGCTGAAACAATTAAAACTCATCCAGTTAAGCCGGGTGGAGCGGGTTTATAAAATAATCAAAAACCTTAATGCCGAGGGGCTGGAGTTGGACCCGCAGGTAGTTTTTGATATTTCCGGGGAAGCTTCGGTGGGCAGGATGCACATTGCCCGGGCCCTGGTAAAAGGCGGATTTGTCGGCTCGACCTCCGCCGCTTTCAATAAATATATCGGCGACCGCTGCCCGGCATATGTTTGCGGGTTTTCCCTAAGCGTGCCGGAGGCGATAAAATTAATCCGCGGCGCAGGAGGAGTGGCGGTTTTGGCCCATCCTTATCTTTTGCGCAATGACGCCTTGATTGCCGAATTTGCCGGCCAGGGGCTGGAAGGCATCGAGGTTTATTATCCGGAGCATTCCCAGGGAATGATCAATTTCTACCTGGAATTAGCGGATAAGCTCAAGCTTTTAGTGACCGGTGGCTCGGATTTTCACGGCAGCCTTAAGCCTGATATAAAATTAGGAATGATCAAGGTCCCGATGGAATTAGTGGAAAAACTAAAAGCACGGCAAAAAAATGATTAGACCTGATGAATACTATATGAATTTGGCCTTAAAATTGGCGCTTAAAGCCAGGGGAAAGACCTCCCCCAATCCTTTGGTCGGCGCGTTAGTCGTCAGGGACGGAAAGGTTATCGGCCGCGGTTTTCACGCCAAGGCCGGTTTTGCGCATGCCGAAATTGTCGCCCTGGACCAGGCCGGAAAAAAGGCAAAAGGGGCAACTTTGTATGTTACCCTTGAGCCCTGCACCCATACCGGGCGCACCCCGCCCTGCATTGACCGGGTCATTGCCAGCGGCATAAAAGAAGTAGTGGTCGGCATGATCGACCCCAATCCTTTAAATAACGGCAAAGGGATTACCCTGCTCAAACAGAGCGGTATCAAAGTAAGGGTGGGGGTGATGGAGGAACAGTTAAAGTCGATTAACGAGAGTTTTATAAAATATATTGCTACCCGCATTCCTTTTATTACGGTGAAAGTAGCCGAATCCGTAGACGGCCGCATTGCTACCCGCACCGGAGACTCAAAATGGATCAGTTCGGATAAGTCCCGGGCTTTTGCCCATAGGATCCGCAATGATTATGACGCGATCATGGTCGGGGTAAATACCGTTTTGCGGGATGATCCTAAGCTGGATCCCTGGTTTTCGCAAAAAAAGCTGCTTAAAATAATTGTGGATAGTAATTTGAGCACTCCGGAAAACGCGAATCTTTTTGCCGCCGGCAGCCCGGTGATCATTATTACTTTACCCAGCCGGCCGGGCCAGGAAACCCCGAACCGGGAAAAATTGGCCGCTAAGGCCAGGATTATCGAAGTAAAAGACCGGGGCGGGCAGATCAATTTGCGCGACGCCTTAAAAAAGCTGGCCGCTTTGCAAATAAGCAATATTATCGT
The DNA here is from genome assembly GCA_903852325.1 of Candidatus Omnitrophota bacterium. Classification (GTDB taxonomy): domain Bacteria; phylum Omnitrophota; class Gorgyraeia; order Gygaellales; family Profunditerraquicolaceae; genus UBA6249. The sequence goes on along the minus strand of CAINQO010000037.1, from coordinate 16,933 downwards.
CGAGGGGGGAGGAACTTTGATCGGCTCCCTTTTTGATGAAAAACTGGTCGACCGGATCCTGTTTTTTATCTGCCCCAAAATTATCGGAGGTAAAGACGCTGTTTCTTCGGTGATGGGGGCCGGGGTTAAACGGGTAGACCAGGCGATCAAATTGCGGGAGATGAAAATCCGGCGTTTCGGAGAAGATTTATTGGTCAGTGCTAAGGTGGGATAGATGTTTACCGGTATTATTGAAGAACTAGGTAAGGTAAAAAAGATCACGCAGCGCTCCGGGATAACCCTCCTGGAGATTGCCGCAGGAATTACTTTAAGCGGAACTAAAATCGGAGACAGTATCGCCGTCAACGGGGCCTGCCTTACCGCAATCGCGGTTTCGGAAAAATCCTTCAGTTTTGAAGTGATGCACCAAACCCTTAAAAGCACTAACCTGGGAGAATTAAAGCTCGGCCAGCCGGTTAATCTAGAGCGCAGCCTTAAGGCTTCGGACAGGATTTCCGGCCACTTTGTTTACGGCCACATTGATTGTTTGGGTGCGGTGCGCAGGAAAACTTTGCGCAACGGAGTGTTTGAGTTTGAGATCGCGGTTGCCCCGGATTTTTCGCGCTATTGCCTGCCGAAGGGCTCGATCGCTGTGGACGGGATCAGCCTTACCCTGGCGCAGGTGCGCGGGAGCGTGTTCACGGTTTCCATTATCCCGCACACCCTTAAGAATACCACGCTGGGATCCCGGGTTCCGTCGGATAAAGTAAACATAGAGTTCGATATGCTTGCCAAGAGAGCCACGGTTTAATTCTTCTGTTATTATTGCGCAACACCTAAATTTCTGGTATACTAATTTTTCTTAGAGCTGGTTTATATTAAGCTAAGGAAGGGGTGACAGGCCACGCCTCCGGCGGGGCCGCCAGAGGGGAAACCATAGGTTTCCCCATGGAGGAGTCGAGCCGGTAAATAAATGGCGAGCGACTAGGGAGCTGCCACCTTAATACTTTTTAAATATGGAGATGTGTGTAGGGTAACAGCGCCCCGAAAACATCTCCACAAAAAACAAAGTTAAAAATCCAGGGAATATTTGAAGCGGGACGGGCGGCGACACTTTATAATAAGTGGGTGGCCTGCCCCGAAAACAAATTTCCTGGGTTCTGACATACGAAATTTGTTTTCGGGGCGTGGCTCAGCTTGGTAGAGCGCAGCGTTCGGGACGCTGAGGTCACAGGTTCAAGTCCTGTCGCCCCGACCATTTTTAAAGTTTACAGTGTAGGAGTTTACTGTTAACTGTACACTGTAAACCGTAAACTTTTTGGCACTGCGATGAAAAAGCAAGTGCATATATATTACTCCGGCCGGGTGCAGGGGATCGGATTCCGTTATGCCCTGCAGGATATAGCCGAAAACCGGAAGGTCCTCGGCTGGGTAAAGAATTTAGAAGACACCAGGGTTGAGGTGGTGGCGGAAGCCGAGGAAGAAAACCTCAGTTCCTTCCTGGAACAGGTGGGCCAGCATTTTTCCAAATACATACAAGACGCAAATATCCAGTGGCTGCCGGCAAGCGGCGAATTCCGCGATTTCAGAATCAGATTTTAGTCATCCCTTCAAGATTTAGAAATGTCCGACCAAATCAAAAAAGAAATTGAACAATTAAGGAACAAATTGCGTGGGCATGATCACCGGTATTATGTTCTCAGCCAGCCGGTTGTTTCCGACAAAGAGTATGACGATCTGCTCGCCGAACTAAAATCCCTGGAGGATAAATATCCTCAATACAAAAGCGATGATTCTCCCACGCAGCGTTTAAGCGGCGGGATCAGCGAAGGTTTTAAGACGGTAAGGCATAATGCCGGGATGTTTTCCCTGGACAATACTTATTCGATCGAAGAATTAAAGCTTTGGGATGAGCGCGTGCGCAAGGGGCTGGGTAAAAACTGCCGGTATGATTATGTGGTTGAGCTTAAGATTGACGGAGTAAGCGCGAATTTGATTTATATCGACCGCCGGCTTTCCGTGGGCGCCACCCGGGGGGACGGGGTAACCGGAGAGGATGTCACCGCCAATATCCGGACGATCCGCAGTATCCCCCTGATCCTGGCGGACCAGAACCTGCCGGGGTTCCTGGAAATCCGCGGTGAAGTATACATGGACAAGAAAGATTTTCTAAAGCTCAACCAGGAAAGGCTCGAAGAGGGTGAGGCTGTTTTTGCCAATCCGCGTAATTCCACCAGCGGCTCCTTAAAATTACTGGACAGCGGGATCACCGCCAGAAGGCGCCTGAAGTTTTTCGCGCATTCACTCGGCGCTTATGGCGGGCCGCAAATCGCTACGCAATGGGATTTTCTTTCCCGGCTTAAAGCCTGGGGGGTGCGCACGGAGGAGCATGCGGCACTTTGTGCGGATATTGACGCGGTAATCGGTTTCTGCCGGAAATGGCAGGATGAGCGGGACAGGCTTGATTATGAGATCGACGGGATCGTAGTGAAATTAAACAGCCTCGGCCAGCAAAGGGAATTAGGGTTTACGGCTAAAGCCCCGCGCTGGGCAGTGGCTTATAAGTTTGCCGCCCGCCAGGCGACCACCGAGGTTTTGGCGATCAGTGTTAATGTCGGGCGCACCGGGGTGATTACCCCCACGGCACAGCTTAATCCGGTAAAATGCGCGGGAGTGGAAATCAGTAACGCCACGCTGCATAATTTTGATGAAATAGAGAGGCTGGGGTTAAGGGTAGGTGACCGCGTTCTTATCGAGCGGGCCGGAGACGTAATCCCGAAAGTGGTAAAAGTGGTGGAGCAAAAAGGCAAACAGCCTTATCGGCGGCCGCAGAACTGTCCGGCATGTCATGAGAAAATCGTGAAGGAAAAAGCTGAAGATGTGGCTTACCGTTGTATTAATTCCAACTGTCCGGCCCAGTTGGAAAGGGCGCTTTTACATTTCGCCAGCCGGGATGCTTTGGATATCGAGGGGTTGGGGGAAGCGGTGATCGGTCAGCTGGTAAAAAGCGGGCGGATAAAAAGCCTGGAAGATATCTACGGCCTTAAGCGCGATGACCTGCTGCAATTGGATTTATTTAAAGAAAAGAAGGCCGGCAACCTTTTAGGGGCGATACAAGCCAGTAAGTTGCGGTCGCTGGAGCGTTTAATTTTTGCTTTGGGCATCCGCCATGTAGGACAAAAAGCCGCTTATACCCTGGCCCGGGAATTCGGCAGTTTGGATAAGCTGATGGAGGCCAAGCCCAAGGAAATCGATAAGATCCCGGAGATCGGGGAAGTAATGGCTGCATCGATCGCCGATTATTTTTCTTTGCGTCAGACCAGGAAACTGATCCGGGATTTAAAAAATGCGCGGGTGAATATGCACCAGGAGGCATCCGGGGTCAAGGTCAATGAGTTTACCGGTAAAACGGTTGTTTTTACCGGAGAGTTGGACGGGTTTTCCCGTTCCCAGGCGGAGGCGCTGGTGCGCCAATGCGGGGGGAACCCTTCTTCAAGCGTAAGCCGGAAAACGGATTTTCTGATCGCCGGGGAGGATCCCGGATCGAAGTTTAATAAGGCCCGCCAGCTGGGGGTTAAAATCATTAACGGAAAAGAATTTTCCGCGATGATCGGCTCCCGGCCGCAGGGTTAAAGCCAGGCTTTACCGGGGTCCTGCCGGTAAAGTAAAAGTAGAAGGAGAAGGTGAATGCGGATAAAGAGAATATTCCCGTTTTTATTATTGAGTTTACTGCTTTTGGATCTGGCGGGGTGTGAATCGATCGCGCGCAAGTTCACCCGTAAATCTAAGAATGCGCCCCGGCCCGTGGAAATGGTGCTGGTCCCGGAGGAGTATAAGCCCGGCGCGAATAAGGAGGAAACTTACCGCCAGTATTATCTGTATTGGGGCACCTGGCAGGATGAATTGATCAACGCCCTTACTCAAAACGCCAGTCTGAAGAAAAGGGTGGATTGCGCTCAGGAGGCGCTGAAGAACCTGGTGGGGATGAAGATGATGCTGGTGCCCGATGCCCAGAAAAATTTTGACCGCGAGATCTCCCGGATGAATGATCTGTTAGCCGATATTAAAAGCGATGCTTACGGAGCGAGTAATTCCCGGAACGTGCGGGTTGCCGAAAAAATTAAATCCAGTGTCCATCTGGGTTTTGTTTATCCTAAAATAAAAAACTATTTAAAAAATGATCCTGGAAACAGTTAATGTCGGCGCGCTGGAAGTAAATTGCTATGTCCTGGCCGGATCTCCGGGAGGTAGGGCGATAATTATCGACCCCGGAGACCAGGGGGCCAAAATCCGCGCGGCGCTGGACAAATATAAATTAAAACCGGCGGTGGTGATCAATACCCACGGCCATTATGACCACATCGGCAGTGACGATGATTTTGGGGTTACGGTTTACGTGCACAAAAACGACCTGCCGATGCTGCTGGATGCCCGTAAAAACCTTTCCGCCGCTTTTGGTTCTTCTGCCTATAAAGTGAGTTCACCGATCAAGACTTTGGCGGATGGGGATATTATTCGGCTGGATGAACTGGAACTGGAAGTTATCCACCTGCCCGGGCATACTCCCGGGGGGATCGGGCTGGTGATGAAAAAGCCGCAGACCGATATTGTTTTTACCGGGGATACCCTTTTTTGCATGGGGGTGGGGCGCTGGGACCTGCCCGGCGGAAGCCAAAAAGCCCTGGAGGAGGGGATCCGGGAAAAACTTTTCAGTTTGCCCCCGGCGACAAAAGTTTATCCGGGGCACGGCTCAGCAACAACTATCGGCCGGGAAAAAGAGCGCAGTACTTTCAGGATATAGTTAAAGAGGAGCGGGTGAACCCCCCTTCTAGTAATTCGCTCTAAGGTCGTATGGTTTGTAAATTGAATAAGAAAGAAGGAGCGGGGTGAAAGAGCTCATCGATTCTTTTTTAGATTATCTCTCCGTAGAGCGGGCGCTGGCCAAGAACACCATTTTTGCCTACCGGGCAGACCTGAACATGTATTTGGATTTTATCCAGGAGCGCCAGATCAGCATCCTTTCTAAAGTCTCTAAAAATGATATTGTCGATTTTATGCTCCGGCAGAAAGAAAAGGGGATATCTCCGACGAGCATCTCCCGCCGTTTGGCGGCGATCCGGATGTTCCACCGGTTTCTGGCCAGGGAAAGGGTTTTAAAAAGCGATCCGACCACCTTGATCGACTCTCCGAAACTGTGGAAAAAGGTTCCGGATACCCTCTCTTTGAATGAAGTGGAGGCATTGATCAGCCAGCCGGAAGTGCGCGATCCGCAAGGAGCCAGGGATAAAGCCATTTTAGAAACCCTTTATGCCACGGGGATGAGGGTTTCGGAGTTGAGCGATCTTAAGATCAATAATGTTAATCTGGATATCGGGTTTTTGCGGTGCATCGGAAAAGGGAACAAGGAACGGATTATCCCTTTAGGCAAGAAAGCCATTCACAGCATAAACCGTTATTTAGAGTTCAGCCGGGAAAAATTTTTAAATCCCGCCAGGAGCCGGGCGGCCAAGGCAGGCGCGGCTAACGGGGCAAAAAAAAGTTCGGAGTTTATGTTTCTTGGCCGGTCCGGGGCCAGGTTATCCCGGCAGTCCATTTGGAAACTGATCAAACGTTATGCTAAAGAAGCCAGGATCAAGAAGCCGATAAAAGTGCATACGCTGCGGCATTCTTTCGCCACACATTTACTGGAAAGAGGGGCGGACCTGCGCTCTGTGCAGGAGATGCTCGGGCATTCCAATATCTCCACTACTCAGATTTACACGCATATCGATAAAGAGAGATTAAAAACTATTCATCGGCAGTTTCACCCGCGGCCGTAAAATCGGCAGGCGGTAGTTAGTTGATAGCAGGCAGGGAGAATGGAAGATTATTTAAAAAAAATGCCTCCGGAGTTAAAAGAGATCATCCGCCGGTGCGCCCGGCTTTCCCTGGAGATCGGGATGCCGGCGTATTTAGTAGGAGGGTGTTTACGCGACCTTATCCTGGGGGTCAAAAACTGCGACCTGGATATTACCATTGAAGGCAATGGTATCCTGTTTGCCAAAAAACTTGCGGAAGAATCAAAAGCCCAGTTGCTTGTTCATGAGCGTTTCGGCACCGCGACCCTGACCTTGCCGGGATGCCTGAAGCTGGATATTGCCACCACCCGGCAGGAAAAATATTCTCATCCCGGGGCGCTGCCGGTGGTGAGTTACGGTTTGCTGGAGGATGACCTGCAAAGGCGGGATTTTACGATCAATGCCATGGCGTTGGGCTTATCCGCAGGTAAGCAGGGGATCATCGATCCTTTTGGCGGAAGGAAGGACCTTGCTTCGGGAAAAATCCGTATTTTGCACGACTTAAGTTTTATTGATGACCCGACCCGGATATTAAGGGCGGTGCGTTTCAGCCAGCGTTTTGCTTTTAAGATCGAGCCTCATTCAATGCGTTTACTTAAGCAGGCCCTGGCCGCAGGGATGCTGGGAACAGTAAACCCCCACCGGCTGCGCGACGAACTGGTGCTGGCGCTTAAAGAGCGGGAACCGTTTAAGCCGCTAAAACAGCTGGCGGATTTAGGCGCTTTATCTTTTATCAGCCCGAAGCTGAAAGTCGGCGCGGCTACCCGGAGTTTATTTAAATCCGTCGCCAGGGGAATTACCTGGTTCGGTAAAAACTTTCCGGCGCGGCGTAAACTTGATTGCTGGTTAATTTATTTAATGGCTTGCCTGGAGCCTTTGGCTTTACCCCGGATCAAAACCGTCACGCGCAAGCTCGGGCTGCGCAAGGGGGAAGAAAAAAGGATGCTTAGTTTTTTTCGGGGGCGCAGGAAAATCGCGGCGGCTTTAAGTAAGACCGGCGTTGGGCCGCAGAGGATTTTTGCGCTGCTTGAGCCTTTGAGTTACGAGACAGTCGTCTTATTAAGCGCGGAAGCCAAAAATAAAAATTACAAGAATAACCTGGTGGATTTTTTCAGGGTTTATAACGGGATGCGGCTTTGTGTCGGCGGAAAGGAGCTGAGGGAGCTGGGGGTTTTACCGGGCCCGCAGTATCAAAAGATTTTCGCCGCAGTCTTAGCCGCCAAACTTAAGGGCGAGGTTAGCGGCCGGCAGCAGGAGTTGGCGATGATCTGTCGGTTAGTGGATGCCCATAAAAGAAACGGAGAGGGATAAATGCCAAGGCAAGAACGGGTGGAAGAAGCGATAAAAAAAGAAGTCAGCCTTATTATTCACGATGAGATTAAAGATCCCCGGATGGGTTTTGTGACGATCACCCGGGTTGAGTTATCGAAGGATTTAAGGAATGCTAAAATTTTTTACAGCGTTTTAGGCAAAGAGGACGCTTTTAAAAAAACCAAACTGGCCCTGGATTCCGCTCAGGGTTATATCCGTAGCCTGGTGGCTCAGAGGATAAACCTGCGTTTTGCCACCGAAATTATGTTTTGCGAGGATCATTCCACCGAATATAGCGTAAAGATCGAGGAAGTATTGAATAAGCTAAAGGACAACCAAAAGCCGCCTGAAGAAGAGAATGGCCCGGATCCTGAAAAAGAGGAGGATGCGGGATGAGCCTGAATGAAATTTGCCGCAGTATAAAAAAGTACGATAAATTTTTGATCACTGCGCACACCAGCCCAGAAGGGGATGCTTTGGGCAGCGAATTGGGTTTTTACAACCTGGTCAGGAAACTCGGCAAACAGGCGGTCATCGTTAATGACGATTTTCTGCCTGCCGGGTATGATTTTCTTCCCGGGGCGCCGGATATTTTACGTTTGGTAAAAGGGTTCAAGTTTTTTAATTTCGATTGCCTGGTCGTTTTGGACTGCGCCGACCTGAAACGCACCGGAGGGGTAAGCCGGCTCAACGCGGCGGGCAGGCCGGTTTTGAATATCGATCACCACATCAGTAATCAGAACTTTGGAGACGCTAACTGGGTGGATGGGCAAGCCTCTTCATGTTCGGAAATGATCTACCGGTTATATAAGCGGATGGGGTTACCCCTGGACAAGGATACCGCTTTAGTTTTATATACTGGCATCATGACCGATACCGGAAGCTTCCGCTATTCCAATACGGCTGTCTCGACCTTCAGGGCCGCGGCTGAACTTTTAAAATTCGGGATCAATGTCGCGATGGTGTACCGGCGCACTTATGAAAATATCCCGCCCCGGGACGCAAAATTACTGCTTAAGTTTTTGTCGGGGGTAAAGTTTTTCAGTTCAGGAAGGTTGGCTGTTTTTCAGATCGACCGGCGGCTTCCGGTGGATAAAAGCGGGACGGATTTAGCGGACCATATTCTAACTTTCGGCCGCCAGATCCAGGGGGTGGAAGTGGTGGCATTATTTAAAAATATGCCGGGGATAAAACCGCAGGTGCGCGTGAATTTAAGGAGCCAGGGCGCCGTAGACGTGAATAAGATCGCCGCATTTTTTGCCGGAGGCGGGCATAAGACCGCCGCCGGGTGCACCCTGCCGGGCAAGCTTGCGCCGGTAAGCGCAAAAGTAGTCGCCAGGATCTGTCAGGAGCTGAAAAAACTGCCTCTTTGATGAAAATTATTTACGGTCTGCAAAAACTTGAGAAAATAAAAAGGCCGGTGGTGGCGTTGGGAGTTTTTGACGGGTTACATTTCGGCCATCGCCGTATCCTGAAGGAGGCGGTCAAGCGCGCCCGCCGGATAAAAGGGGAAAGCGTCGTCCTGACTTTTTATCCGCATCCGCAGGGCAAAGAAAGCCTTTATTCCCTCGAACATCGTTTAAGGCTGATCGCCGAACTGGGGATCGACGTAAGCATCGTGGTGAATTTCAGCCGGGAGTTTTCCAAGATCAGCGCTGAAGATTTTATCACCAGTATCCTGGTAAAAAAAATAGGCGTGGATTCCGTTTACGTGGGGAAGAATTTTCGTTTCGGCAGCAAAGCCGCCGGGGATTACCGGATGCTGGCGGAAGCAGCCAAGCGGCATAAATTCAGGGTTAAAATTTTTGCGATCGTAAAATCCGGCGGCACTGCGGTCAGCAGCACGCAGATAAGAAAATTGATCAGGCGTTCCCGGATCCGCCGGGCGGGTAAGCTGCTTGGCCGGCCGGTCAGCGTTTTAGGCAGGGTAGTCAAAGGCAGCCGCCTGGGGCAGATCCTGGGATTTCCTACCGCCAATATCCTTCCTGCGCATGAGGTTGTCCCTCCGGCAGGGATCTATTGCGCGCGGATTATTTTTGCCGGAAAAAAATACCCCGGGATCTGTTATATCGGGACTCGTCCGACGCTGTCGCTGAAAAACAATCCGCTGCGCATTGAAGCGCACATATTCGATTTCAATAAAAATATTTACGGCCAGATGCTTGAGGTGCAATTCCTGAAATTTATCCGTCCCGATAAAAAATTCTCTACTCTCGCCCGTTTAACCGCCCAGATCCGCAAAGACATCGCTGTTTGCCGCAAGATACAATAATCTTTTCAGGCCGCCACCACAACAGATAGGGATTTTCCGGATTTTATCCCCAATTGATTGTATTTGCTTGATTTAGGTAATTTTCTTCTTGACAAAAGGGGGGATTTTATCTATACTTTGCATAACAGTGGATAAAAGTGGAGTAAAGTGGAAGGAAGCCAAAAATGTTCTACGGAGAGTTTGAGCACGCAATGGACCGGAAAGGGCGCTTGATTTTGCCCGCTAAATTTCGCGAAGTTGCCAAAAACCAGTTCGTAGAAAAATTCTTTGTTACCCGCGGCCTGGACAAATGCCTTTTTATGTTCGCGGAAGAAGAATGGCGCTCCCAGGAAAATAAATTCAAAACAATGTCGTTCACTAAGTTGCAGTCGCGTACTTTTAACCGGCTGCTTTTTAGCGGGGCGGTGGATGTTAATTTTGATAAACAGGGCAGGATCCTGCTGCCGCAATATTTAAAAGATTTCGCCGAGATCAAAAAAGAAGTGATGATCGTCGGGGTTTCCAACCGTATCGAAATTTGGGCCAAAAATATATGGCATGATTTTTATGCCAACAGCCGTCAGTCTTTTGAAGAAATTGCGGAAAAATTAATGGATGTATAAAATGCTAAAAGATAATTTGCATGTGCCGGTAATGCTGGAGGAAGTGATCGATTATTTAAAGCTTACCCCCGGAGCAACGATTGTGGACGCTACTATCGGCACGGGCGGGCATTCGCTGGAAATTTTAAAAAGGATCATTCCCGGAGGAAGATTGGTGGGGATTGACCGCGATGAAAATTCTTTGGCGCTTTGCCGGGAAAGACTGGCGGAATTCAAAGACAGCCTGGAGCTGGTGCACGCTAACTTTGCGGATCTTGACCAGGTGGTGGGGAATCTGGGGATCGAAAAAATCGACGGGATTGTTTTTGATTTAGGAATCTCCAGCTACCAGCTGCAGGATGCACAACGTGGTTTTAGTTTTCAGCAGGAGGGGCCGCTGGACATGCGTCTGGATAAAAGCAGCTACATCTCGGCTTATGATTTAGTGAATAATCTTAATGAAAACGAACTTTCCCAGATGCTTTGGAATTTCGGGCAGGAGCGCTGGCATAACCGGATCGCCCATCTTTTGGTCCAGGAACGCAGGAATGAACCGATCACTACCACCAAGCAGTTGGCGGATTTAGTGATGCAGGCAATCCCGCACCGCTACCGCAGGAGTTATTACCGGATCCATCCGGCCACGCGGACTTTTCAGGCGGTGCGCATCGCCGTGAACCGGGAATTGGAAATTTTAGAAAGCGCGGTGAGAAAAGCGGTTGATATTTTAAAAAGCCAGGCTAGAATATGTGTTATTTCATTTCACTCTTTGGAAGACCGCCAGATCAAACATACTTTCCGCGCGCTTAAAGCCGACGGATTAATCGATATTATTACTGCCAAGCCCCTGACTCCCAGCTACGGAGAAATAGAAGCTAATTCTTCTAGCCGCAGCTCAAAATTCAGGGTCGCCGAAAGGATATGAATTTATGAAGCTGAATAAGTTTTTTCCGGTTGTAATCTTCGCCACTTCATTTTCCGTGCTTTATGTTTACCAGCAAAGCGAGATCTTCCGTTTGGCTTACCTGGGGCAGAAGAAGCAGGCGGTCTATACCGAGCTTCTGGATAAGAACACCGCGCTAAGGTATAGTATTAACAAAAGTTCTTCGCTGGTCAGGATTGGCGCCCGGATCAGTGATACCGGGGATTTTCAGATGCCGGATAATTACCGTTACGTGAAATTTATCGCTTCTCCCGGCGGCTTAAAACCCGCACAACCGGGTGCATCCGGTGAAGGTTTGTTGGCGCGGCTCTTTAGCCTGAAGCGCGAAGCGCAGGCAAAAACAATTAACCCCTAATTATTATTCCTAAAGGAAAATAGTGTATATCAGCAACTATCGCCGAAGGTCTGAGGCGGTATTCTTGATTTTTTTTGCATTTCTCCTGCTCTGCGTCGGACGCCTTTTCTTTATTCAGTTTTTCCGTTCGGATTACCTCACCGCCATCGCCAAAAAACAACACAACCAGCTGGTTGAACTTGAGCCGCGCCGCGGGACGATCTACGATTGTAACCTTAAGGCCGAGGCAGTGAATATGTCCATGGATTCGCTTTACGCGGTGCCTACCGTGATAAAAAATAAAGACGGCGTAATCGAACAGCTCATGCCGATTTTGGGGGTGGACCGCCAGTATCTCGAGGAGAGGCTTAGCCGCCCCAAAGCTTTTATCTGGCTGGCGCGGAAAATGACCCCGGATAAATCCGAAAGTATTAAGAGTGCTAATATTAAGGGATTAGGATTTTTAAAGGAGACCAAGCGTATTTATCCGAACAGTTATCTGGCCAGCCACGTGCTCGGCTTTAGCGGGGTGGATAATGTGGGGCTGGAGGGGGTAGAAAGAAGTTTCAATCATTATTTGAAAGGGACTCCCGGCTGGGCGATTTTTCTGCGCGACGCGCGGATGAAAAAATTGGACATCTGGGAAAAGATGGTTGTACCCCAGGACGGGATGGACCTGGTCCTGACCATCGATGAAGTGATCCAGTATATCGCGGAAAGGGAATTGGACAAAGCGTACCAGAAATATCACGCTAAAAGCGCCAGTATTGTTGTCATGGATCCGCACACCGGGAGGATCCTGGCGATGGCTAACCGGCCGACTTACGATTTGAATGAGCGTTCTTCCGTCAGCAAGGACACTATCCGTAACCGGGCGATTTGCGATTTGTTCGAGCCCGGATCGGTATTTAAAATAGTTACCGCTTCGGCGGCATTCGAAGAAAAAAGGGTTAAGGAGACGGATGTATTTAACTGCGAGAATGGCGCTTACCAGGTGGCCGGCAGGGTCCTTCATGACCATGTCGCTCACGGTAACCTTACTTTTCAACAGGTGATCGAGGAGTCCAGCAATATCGGCACGGTTAAGGTGGCGATGATGCTGGGGCCGGATATCGTCTACCGTTATATCCGGGCCTTCGGGTTCGGGACAAAAACCGGGATAGACCTGTCTGGAGAGATTTCCGGGATGATTATTTCCCCCAAGAACTGGTCTAAGTCATCGATCACTACGATCCCTATCGGTCAGGGGGTAGGGGTCACGGCGATCCAGCTGGCCAGTTATATTTCCGTTATCGCCAACGGCGGCCAGCTAATGCGGCCTTATGCCGTCGATTCCATCCGGGACAACCAGGGCAGGATCATTAAGCAAAATAAACCGGTCATGGTGCGCAAAGTTATTTCGTTGGATACGGCGCTGCGGATCAAGAAAATCCTTACCGGGGTAATTGAAGAGGGGACGGGAAAGCTGGGGAAGGTGTTGGGTTTTAGCGCCGCCGGAAAAACCGGGACGGCGCAGAAGCTCGAACCTAACGGTACCTATTCCCATGATAAATTTGTCGCTTCATTTATCGGTTTTGCCCCCGCCGATGACCCTTTGATCACGGTAGTGGTTACCGTTGATGAACCGCACGGTTCTTATTACGGCGGGGTGGTTGCCGCTCCGGTGTTCCAAAAAGTAGCCGGGGATGTCATCCGTTATTTAAAAGGCAACCAGGTGCCGATGGAAGCGTTGGGACAGTAGCTCCGCACCTTCCTGTTATTTAAATTAGGAAAGTCGTCGGGTTAAAGCGAAATAAGAAGAAGGTGCGGGGTTCAGCAGGCTAAAGTCGTACGGTTTAAAGATTAAATAGAAAGCAGGTGCGGGGTGAAGGTTGCAGACAGGAAAATTAAAGGGATTACCTCTAATTCCAAAGAAGTAAAAAAAGATTTTGTTTTTGTGGCGGTTAAAGGCAGCCGCCGGGACGGTAATCTTTTTATCCGGGAGGCAATTAAGCGGGGGGCGGGTGTCGTGGTCGTAGAAAAACCGCCGTCAACGATCACTGTTCCTGATAAAGTAACCCTGCTTGAGGTGGATGATTGCCGTAAATTCCTGGGAGAGGGCGCGCACAAATTTTACGGCCGGCCCTCCGAAAAAATTAAAGTGGTCGGCATTACCGGCACTAACGGAAAAACAACCATTTCCTACCTGGTCGAGGCGATCGCCAAAAAAAGCGGCGCGGAATGCGGGGTGATCGGAACGATCAACTACCGTTTTAAAGGCAAGGTGATCACCGCCACCAACACCACTCCCGGCTCAGGGATTTTGCAGGGGCTGCTTAAAAAGATGCTGGCGCAAAAAGTCAAATATTGCGCGATGGAGGTGTCTTCGCACGCCCTGGATCAGGAGCGGGTTTGGGGGGTAAATTTCGGCGCCGGGATATTTACCAACCTGACGCAGGACCACCTGGATTATCACAAAAGTCTGGAAAATTATTTTTTGGCAAAAGCCCGGCTTTTCCGCGCTTTGCCGTCCAAAAGTTTTGCGATCATCAATAATGACGATCCGTACGGCCGCCGGATCAGGAAGTTGACGGCGGCCAGGGTGTTGACTTACGGGATAGACAGAAAATCCGACATTATGGCTAAAGATATAAGGTTCGGCAGCCGGGCTACGGAATTTTTACTGTGTGCTCCGGGCATAAAGACAAAAATCAGGACCGGGCTGGCCGGCCGGTACAATATTTATAATATTCTCGCTGCCGCCGCCTGGGCGATCAGTCAGAAAATCAGCGCGGCCAAGATTAAACAAGCGGTCGAGGATTTTAAAAATGTTCCCGGCAGACTGGAAAGAGTGGAGGGGGCAAAAGGCCGGGATATTTTTATCGATTACGCGCATACCCCGGATGCGCTTTTCAACGTGATCAACACCCTGCGGCCGGTAGTTAAAGGAAAAATCGTCGTGGTTTTCGGCTGCGGAGGGGAAAGGGATAAGCTTAAACGCCCGTTGATGGGTAAAATAGCCACGGAGCTGGCGGAGCTGGCGGTCATTACCAGCGATAATCCCCGTTCCGAGGAACCGGTTCGGATTATTCAGGATATCGAGGAAGGGATCAAAAAGAGTAATTATCTGCTCATCCCGGACCGGGCGGAAGCGATCCGTAAGGCGGTGGCGTTGACCCGACCGGGGGACTGCTTGCTTATCGCCGGCAAGGGGCATGAGGATTACCAGGTATTAAAAAATAAAATTTTTAAATTCAGCGATCGAAAGGCCGTAGAAAAATGTTTAAAGTCGATGAAATAATCCGGGCGACCGGAGGTTGCCTTTTACAGGGGCGCCCGCAGGATAAAATCACCTGCATTCTTACTGATTCCCGCAGCTTAAAACCCGGGGCGGCGTTTTTGGCGCTGCGGGGGAAAAATTTCGACGGCCATGATTTTATTTCCCAATCCTTAAAGGCAAAAGTAAGCTGCCTGATCGTCGAAAAAAAGCCCCTGGTCAGGGTCCCGGCACCCGTAACGGTGATCATGGTCAAGAATACGACGGTAGCTTTGGGGGATATCGCCCGCTTCCAAAGGTTAAAAATAGACCACCCGGTTATCGCGGTTACCGGTTCAAACGGAAAGACCACGACCAAGGAAATGATCGCCTGGGTATTGGCGGACGGAGCGCGGGTATTGAAAAACGAAGGGACCAAAAATAACCAGATCGGCCTGCCCCAAACCCTGCTCGGTTTGAGCAACAAGGACGATTATGCCGTCGTAGAGATCGGCACCAATCATTTCGGGGAGGTGGATTACCTGGCAAAAATAGCCAAACCGAATATCGCGGTGATCACTAATATCGGCCCCAGTCACCTGGAATTTTTAAAAGATTTGCCGGGGGTGGCCAAAGAAAAAACCGCACTGTTGGATAATCTAACCGGCCCGGCGATCAGCCTGCTTAACGGGGATGATCCGTCATTAAAAGGGCTGCTGCGGGTAAGGTCACGGAAAATATTCAGTTTCGGGATCAGCCAAAAATGCGATTTTCGCGCCGGCAGCATCGGTTTAAAAAACGGCAGGGTAACCTTCAAGGTCAACGGCAAATATAATTTTGAAATTCCAACCCCGGGTGAACACAATATTTATAACGCTTTAAGCGCGATCGCCTGCGGCCGCGTTTTCGGCCTTAGCTACCAAAAGATGCGCGCCAGGCTTGCGGCGTTTAAATTCCCCCCGGGCAGGCTTAACCTGGTTAAGTATCGGGGCGTAAGTTTTATCGACGACACTTACAATTCCAATCCGCTTTCTTTAAAGGCGGCTTTGGCCGCTTTGGCGGCAGCCGGTTGCCGGGGAAGAAAGATCCTGGTGATGGGGGATATGCTGGAACTGGGGGAACAAAAAGAATTATTGCATAGACAAATCGCTTGGAGTATAACTAATAGCTGTGACCTGTTGATTGCGGTAGGGGATTTAGCCCGGGTCACTGCCGATTCCGCCAGGAATAACGGTTTTGCGGACGGCCAAGTATTTTGCTGCGACAATGCCCTTGCCGCCAGGGATTTATTGTTTAAAAAGCTGGCGGTTAAAAATACCGATTTAATTCTCGTAAAAGGTTCCCGTTCCATGAAAATGGAGAAGGTTCTAGGAGTTTAATGTTTTAATGCTTTACCATCTGCTTTATCCCCTCAGGGATTTTATTTCCGCTTTTAATCTGTTTCGTTATATTACCTTTCGTGCGGCAATGGCCGCGCTTACCGCTTTTATCCTCAGCCTTATTTTCGGCCCCGTATTGATCAATAAATTAAAAGCCTTGAAAGTCGGAGAAAAGATCAATAAAGCCGACAGCAAAAAACTGGATAATTTGCACCAGCATAAGCAAAGCACTCCCACGATGGGGGGATTGCTTATCCTGGGCACGGTGATCATTTCCACCCTGCTCTGGTCGGATATTTCGCAGGAATGCATCTGGATAGTTTTGTTCAGCACGGTCTGGCTGGGGCTGACCGGATTCGCCGACGATTATTCGAAACAGATCAAGAACAAGTCCGGCGGGTTATCCCCTAAAGTAAAACTTGCCAGCCAGGTTATTCTGGGGCTGCTCTTAGGCGGTTACCTGGTTTATACCCAGCACAACGTAAATCTGGAGATCCCTTTCTTAAAAGGGGTCAATTTCGATTTAGACGGCCTGTATATTTTATTTGTGATTTTAGTCATCGCCGGTTCCTCTAACGCGGTAAACCTTACGGACGGCCTGGACGGCCTGGCGATCGGCATTGTGGTCATGGTCGGGATCGCTTTCAGCATCCTCTGTTATGTTTCCGGAAACGTGAACCTGAGCCATTATTTGCTGATCCCCTACATTAAAGGGGGCGGGGAATTGACTATTTTTTGCGCCAGTATTGTCGGAGCGGGCTTGGGATTTTTATGGTTCAACTGTTACCCGGCGACGATTTTTATGGGGGATGTCGGCTCCCTTGCCCTGGGGGGCGCGATCGGGACTGTCGCTTTATTGATTAAAAAAGAGATGCTGCTTATAATCGTGGGAGGGATATTTGTGGTGGAGGCCCTTTCGGTTATACTGCAGGTGGGTTCCTATAAATTAACCAAGAAACGGATCTTTAAAATTGCCCCTCTGCACCATCATTTTCAATTCCTGGAGTGGCCGGAAAATAAGGTAATTGTCAGGTTCTGGATCATCGCCGGCCTGCTTGCCCT
>CAINQO010000036.1 GCA_903852325.1 Candidatus Omnitrophota bacterium | reverse complement strand
CCTGCCATCTGGTTTGAAGCACTTGTAAATTAAATTATAAATAGGTTAGATATAAAATGATTGCTAATTCTGGAAGGTTTACTTTTTATCGAATATTATTATTAATTGCGCTATTAATTTGGCTTGCTTGGTTAATAAAAATATTCAAGATAGATTTGAGTTTTATAAGATTTAATTCTCTAGTAATTACTGGAAGCTTATTAATATTTATGCAATGTATTATAATTGGCATAAAAAAGGGAAAGCTTTTTGATATAAAAATTTCTGAATTTAAAAAAATAGCCTGGAAAGAGGCATTTTTTATGCTCTGTGCTGCCGTAACATTATCCATGAGTATCGTGTTTGTCGCAAAATCAACCAACCATGCAATAAAATTATTAAAAACTAATCCTAGCAAAATTATAATACAGTTAGCTGGTGGATTTGTTTCTGGTATGATAGGTTTTGTTTCTGCAATGGGTACGGCAATGTTTATATATCATTACCAACAAAAAAATAAACACACAGAAGAGGTAAAAGATCATATTGAAAAACTTTTTTTTGAATTAACAAATAACATGATTGCAGTGAAGGGCGATTTGAACATTAAATTTCCATTCAAAAGATTAGAAACTAGCTGCTGGAATGCCGCGATAGCTTCTAAATTACCTATAAAAGGCTGGGTAAAAGGGAGATTGCTTAATTTATATGGCGGCCTTTCTTTCTATAACGAAATTCATGAAACCAGGATAACTTGCCTACTTCAGAATGGAAAGCTAAGTAATTCAAGCAATGCTGATTTGAATAATTATTTAGAAAAATTTGCCCCATCATTATATGAAGATATTAAAAATACCGCCGCAATTTTTTTTGGCGAAATAGCTAGTTTAGGTTATAGGGAAGAAAAGGACTGGGGGTATCCGGAAATAGATTGGAAAAAAATTTATGAAGAATCTAAAAACGTAAGCGAAAAAAGTAAAAACTAAGTGCAATACTATTCTATTTAAAGAAAGGATTTTTATGAAAAACCTGAAGTTATCAGTTTCAATCGCTGCTGTTCTAGTCTTCGTAATTTGTGTATATTCTTTCCTGTTAGGTAACGAAGTCTTCAAAGGTAAATTCTCCAATGACTCCATCGGCTGGTATTTCCTGGCCAAAGGTTTATTCTGCGCTTTAGCGCTGTACCTTCTGGTGAGCATACTAGAAGCATTAAAAAACAAAAAATCTTAAAAATGATCAGCGATAGTATGTATAAATTGATCGTGGAGAATGCCAACAGTATTGTCCTGTTAATGGATACTAAAGGCAGGATCACTTTCCTTAACCGGTTCGGCCAGAGGTTTTTCGGGTATCCGGAGGAAGAGGTATTGGGCAAGAGCGTGATCAACACCATTGTTTCCGAAAAGAACCTGTCCGGCCAGGACCTGGTGGAAATGATCAAAGCGATCATCGCCAACCCGCAGGAGTATTCCGTGAATGAAAACGAGAATATGCGCAGCAACCGGGAGCGGGTAAATATTCTGTGGACGAATAAAGCGATCATCGGTTATGACGGAACAGTTAACGAGATCCTTTGCATCGGCAACCAAACCAATGGAAAACCCTAAAATACCGGAACCGCCGTATATCCGCACATTAAAGATCATTTTTTTATTCTGCGTTATCCTCTTCCAGCTGTTCTTTCTGTTGAATAATGCCGCGGGAAGAAGGACTTACATTGTAGGGGTTTGCCTGGCGATGACCATTGCCTGGATCTTTTACCTGTGGAAAGGGGAGCGGATAGGGGAAATGAAAATTTTCCCTAAAAAGGGGGACAGCCGTACGGTTTGGTATTTAAGGAGCGGATTGTCCTATGTGGCCGGGGTGGTCTGGTTTTTAAGCGCGATTATCCTCGGCGGTTTAATCTCAATCCCGCAGCTTAGCGCCAGAATAGACTCCTGGATAAACACGGACAGGGATATGGTGATCTTTCTTATCCTTTTTATGACCATTATCAGCGCGGTTACTTTTTTTATTGTCGATAAGCTTATCGAGTTTGATGAAAGCCAGGAGAAAAAACCTTAATTCTTTCACTCTATCCCTGGTTAGGGGGAACTTTGGGAAATAAAAAGTCTTATGAAGCTCTGGAAAAAGTAGTAAAACTTATCGGGGTTTTTCTGCTTTTATTGGCTGCTTCAAAGATGCATGCCTTTGTGTTTTCCCCGGAAAAGCGTAATTTTCTCCAGGCTTTCCTGTGCTTGTTTTTAGTCGCCCTGGGTTTACAGTTCTGGTTTGGGAACCGTTTAGGCAAGTTCAAAATTTTTCCCGAATCGGATAAGCCCATAAAATCCATTGAGCAACTTTTGGCCGGAAAAAACGGATTAAGCAGATTCCTGCTTAATACCTGGTATACGTACGGGCGGATGCAGGTATTTCTGGCGGCAGTGTGGTTTGGTTCCTTAATCTTGTTCGGCTCTTCAGCAACCCACATTCCTTATTTTAGGCGGATGGTCGATAACCTGACCAATTCGGACGCCGGGATGATTACGCTTATACAGATATTTTTGCTCCTGCCTTCCATGGTTACCATTTTAGTCTTTATTTTGATCGGCCGGTTTATTGAGAAAAATTGAGTATGGAAAAGAGAGCGGAAAACTTGCGTAGACTTATTGGTTTGCTTTTGCTGGTCGCCGGGGCTTTTAAGATGCTTATTTTTATTAAGTCTCCCACGGAACGCAGCTATTACCTGGGATGGCAGGGATTGTCTTTCGTCGCCCTGGGGATATTTTTTTGGCAGGGTGGGTCTGTCCGCTTTGGCAAATGGATTTTTCCCAATTACCGTAAAAGAGGAAAAAAGAGTAAGCCGGATAAAGATAGTCCCGCTTAGGCGGACAAGCCGGGCCTAACAGGTATTCTTTTTTAAGATATTCTTTCCCAGGTGTTCGACGATCAGCGAAGTCAGGATAAATACCCCCGCCTCGGTAATTACCGTAGATAGTGCCGCTCCCGCGTAGGAAAAGTGATGGATGAGCAGAAAAATAAGCGGAACTCCGACCAGCGCGGCAGTGACGTGTATCCTGGCATAAAGATCCTGTTTCCCGCACACCAATAAAAACTGCACCTTAAAATTATTCGCTCCGACAAAGAATATCGCCACCAAAAGCAGCCGCAAGGTAAAAACCACTTCTTTGTAAGGGGCTCCGCAGGCGATCTGGATTATCCAGGGGGAGATAATGTAGGCAATGGGAAGGCTGACCACAAATCCCAGGGTGATCCCGTCCTGGATGCGGTACATGATCGCCAGCGCCCTTTGTTTATTCTTTGAAAAAACATGGCTTATCCTGGGGTAAACCGCGCGGGTAAATGAATCCATGGGGAAGGTCTGGATGACATTGGCGATCTGGGCGGCCAAAGAATAGTAACCGGTAATCACATTATTGGTCAACAGCCCTACGGCAAAAACCCGGGTGGCGGTATAGGCGTTTACCGCAAGGATCGAAACAAAAATATCCCAGCCGGTTTTAAGCTCCCGTTTAATGTCCGTGTATTTCTGGACGATGAATTCCAGGCGGAATTTCTTAAAGGCGATAAATAAGCCCAGCAAACCACTGACGATCGACAAAAGCGAGCCCATTGCCGGCACGATCAGGTAATCTTCCGGGCCGCCGATAAACACAAAGATGGAAACCGCGTAAAGAATTCCGCTGACCACATTCACCACGGCAATGTAGTTCATTTTTTCTTTACCCTGGAAGAACCATACCGGGAACAGAGTGCTGCCGATCACCGTGCCGAAAGACAAAAGATAAACTATCCAATCCTGCCTGAAACGGGGCACAAAATATAAAAGGGCGCACAGGACAACAAAGCTTAAGCCCGATAAAATGAGCTTCACGGTCATTACAGAGGAGAATAAAACGCTGGTTTTTTGTTTATGTTCACCGATCAGCGCCATAGTCCGGGTAGCCGATAAGCTGAAGCCGTAATCGGTAAGGATCATGAAATATTGGACCAGGGCTTGGGCAAAGGCAAGCAGCCCGAATTTCTCTATGCCGATCACCCGGACCAGGTAAGGCAGGATGATCATCGGCAGGATATAGCTTATCGTCTGGAGGCCGGTCAGGGAAAGGAAGTTGCCTAAAACGATTTTTCTTTCTTTATGGGTAACGATCTTGCGGCGCATGGATTTAATTTACACTTTTGTGCGGATAAAGTCAATATTTCCTTATTGTAATTTTTTGCGGGTGACACGGATGCGGGTCCCCTGCCGCGCGCAACGTCAGTGAGCACGGTAGGGTGCCGCAGTGGCAGGACCCGCAAAAAATAATCTATAAAATAGATGGTTATTTTATGCTAATATACAACCATGGATAAATTCCTTGAAACAATTAAAAAATATTCTTTGCTTCGGGATGGGGACAGGGTTTTGGTGGCGGTCTCCGGCGGCCCGGACTCATTAACCTTGCTGCTTAAGCTTTTTGCCCTTAAGCCTAAACTGGGTTTAACCTTGCATATTGCGCATCTGGACCACGGCTTACGCCAGGATTCTTCCCAGGATGCCCTATTTGTGGAAAAACTGGCGCAAAAGCTTAAGCTTCCGGTTATTACCAAGCGCTTGCCGCCGCAAAAGGGAAAGGTTAAAGGTTCCCTGGAAGAGTATTTAAGGGAGGAGAGATTAAAATTCCTGATCCAGGCGGCAAAACAGCTTAAAGCGGGCAAAATCGCCTTGGGGCACAATCTGGACGATCAGGCGGAGACAGTCTTAATGCGTCTTCTGCGGGGCACCGGATTGTCCGGTTTATCCGGCATATCCGCTAAAAGGCGGATCAACGGTGTTTTATTGATCCGGCCGTTACTGGAAACTCCCCGCAGCCAAATCGAAAAATTTTTAAAACATAGAAGGGTGAAGGCGCGCCTGGACCCGACTAACCGGCAGGAGCTGTTTTTCCGGAACCGGATCCGTCTGCACTTGCTTCCTTTGTTAAAAAGTAAATATAACGCTAATATCGTGGAAGGATTGGCTAACCTCGCCGCCAGCGTGGCCTATGATTATGAATAT
>CAINQO010000035.1 GCA_903852325.1 Candidatus Omnitrophota bacterium | reverse complement strand
CTCCATACTTAAAGCCGGGTGCCCGTTTTTTTGTAAAAAAACCAGGAGTTCCTCGGAACTGGTCGCGACAGTTTCGTCGGCGATTTTATCCACCAGATCCGGGATCCCGATCTCCTGCG
The DNA here is from genome assembly GCA_903852325.1 of Candidatus Omnitrophota bacterium. Taxonomy (GTDB): domain Bacteria; phylum Omnitrophota; class Gorgyraeia; order Gygaellales; family Profunditerraquicolaceae; genus UBA6249. The sequence goes on along the minus strand of CAINQO010000035.1, from coordinate 100,795 downwards.
CCCGGGATTTTAATTTTTCCCCCAGAATTTCTTTCAATTCTTTAGGCATCCAGACAACCCTGCTCAAGCCGCCTTCGGCGGAAATAAATTTTTTACTTAAGATATATAATTTGCCTACCCCTAAAAAACCCGGGGTCTGCACCCCGCCGCCGACTGAGCCGGCCAAAGTGGTAAAACTCATCCCCGAAGGAGTATTACCGGTATAATCCCGGTGCACCAGCATTACCCCGTTTGCTTCCGGCACGATCGCCACGATACATTCGAAACAGCCGCAGGAAGACTGCGGCCCGTCCATCAGCGAATACATGCTCACCGTCTCAATGGTCTGGTTGGATTTCTGCTGCACGAAAGTATTGATGTTGTCCCACTGGCCGAGCCGGGCATCCAAAAGATTACCTTTGGCGATCGGTTGGTTCGGGCCGCTGGGAACAATTTCATAAGAAGCCTTAGCATCCAGCCAGGAGTATGCCCCGCATAAACCCAGCCGCTCCGGAGTAACCACGCAAACATGGTTGGGAGCAAAGGATTGACAAAGCAGGCAGGAATAAAAAGTGTCCACGCTTTCATCGGTCATTCCCGCCAGGCGTTCATCGCGCTGATTATAAATTTGCTGCGCTTCCCGGAAAATCCGGCTTACCTCCTCGGGTTCTGTGTAAAGCCTGACCTGCACTTTATCAACGATAGCGCTGTATTCGGCGTGCAGCATCGCGTGCAGGAGCACCCCCAGATGTTTAATCCGAAAACCTTTGCTGAAAGCGTCCTTGGAGATGCGGATCCAAACCATATCCCGCTGGCCCATATGCATCAAACCCATGCAGTAATTCACAAAACGGTGGATCTGCCTCTCCAGGATCGGCTCGAAATCATTTTGCATTTTGCGCCCGAAAACATCCACGACGATTGCTAAGGGCAGAGATTTGGAATCCGGAGGCAGTTGATCGACATCCGGACCGATAAGTTCCACCAGGCCGTCGGTAACCGTAGCTTCCTCCCCGCTCCTGAGCAGTTCGATCGCGGCACTGGCTTTCCCTCCGAATTCTACCGCCAGTTGCTCCCTGCGCACCCTTTCCCCTTCAAAAGCCGCGGCGTAGGGCACCGGTACGGCAACCTGCGACATTTTTACCTTGATCCCGCGGGTCAAAATACATTTAGCCGCAAGCTTCTGGTAATCTTTTTCGGTAACCAATGCTTCAAACAAAGTAGTATCGATCTTACCTAACTGCGGCACCTCTAAATCCGTAATGATCGGCAGGCCGAAGGCTAAAGCCCCCAGGCCGGTAGCCACCAAAAGTTCATCCACATGGCTGAGTAAAAGCACGAAAGCCGGCACCCGGTTGCAGATATAATCTGCGATTTGATTCCACTGCCCGGGCTTATTTCCGCCGTAAATCAGGGGAGCGCGCACGGCAAAATTAACCGCGTAAATCGCCGAAAGATAATCATCCCCCAGATGCACGATATAATTTTCCAGGCCCAGCCCTACTCCCTGGTTCGCCAGCTGCTGCCGGAAAGTATTGCCGCCGAGATTCCCCGCCAGTAAACTGACAATCCCCTTGGACTGGAAATCGCGGATCAATTGCACGGCGGACTGCTCGTCTTTGGCCGGACCAAGGATCACGGCGATCCCGGCAATCCTTCCATCCACCAACTGCAGGCCAAGGGAACGTAAGATCTTATCCGGAATAAAACCTAATCCTGCGGCGGGGTGCTCCTGATTTAACACCGCCAGAGCAGCCAGGATCTCTTCGCAAATCAAAGTAGCGATACCCTTATTGAACAAACCGCCGGCGCCGGGGATCAACAGTCCGCTTTCGGCAGCCTGGTTATTCAACAACCCCTGCGCCTGGGTATAAGCCTTTAAACAATCCTGCAGGCTTTTTACTTCAATATTCAACAAGGCATTGATTAAAGGCAAATAATAGTTGGTTTCCGGAAATTCTATTTTTGCTTCCGCCCCTTTTTGGCTGACTGCTTTATCCAAGGACTGGCGCGTAAGCTCCAAAACGTTCTGGGCGCCTTTTACCCCAAGCTGCTCCAGTAAGGCGGGTACCCCTGCGGTTTCCGCGGGCGGCGGGAACGCTTCCGCCATCCCTTTATCCACAAAAATAACCAGGCAAACCCCGATCGCCTTTCCCTCTTTAAGCTTGACCGCTTCCGCCCTTCCTTCTCCAACTATCTCTTTAATCGCCGAGTCGATTACCTGAATGCCTTCGGGCAGCTCCGCGGTAATTTTATCGGAACTTAAAAGCTTAACCGCCACTTTATATTTTTCATGCAGGAGCTTAGCCAGGCGCAAAGCAACGGAAACCGGGCCTTCGATACAGACCGTATCGTTGATCAGGTATTCATCCAGCTTCTTAAAATCCTCTTCGCTACTTATGAGCACTACCCCTTTTTTCCTTGCCCCGGGAACCTGCGGTAAATTCGCCATATTTTATTCTTTCCTTTAAATTAAAAATTGTTTATAATCAGTGGCAATTTTTAATTTACTCCGAACGTTACAATATTCGAACATATACAAACCGTAACATCTAGGCTTAGTTCGGAGTTAATCTACCACTGTTCTTGAAGTTATTTGACAATCCTTAATTCAGTCCGCTTGCCGTCAAAACTTCGGGAACGATCTTTTCCCAGCCGATAGACATAATATGGATACCCTGGCATAAGGGTTTTAATTGCTTGATCAGTCGGCTGGCAATTTGGATAGAAGTTGCCGTTTTGTCCTTACTTTCCTGCATTTCCTGGATCAAATTATCCGGAACGCTGATTCCGGCAACGTGCTTGTTCATATAACGGGCCATCGCCGCCGACTTGAGTAAAATTATTCCGGCCACCACCGGGGCCTTGATATGCCTGGTCCGAGAGATAAAGTTTTCGAAAGCAGCCAGGTCAAAAACCCCCTGGGTCTGGAAAAATTCCGCGCCGGCGGCAAATTTTTTCTCCATTTTCATTATTTGCGGCTCCAAAGGGTCGGAGCCGGGATTAACCACCGCCCCCACGCAGAATTCCGGAGGCTCTCCGTCTAACTTATGCCCCTGCATATCGAAACCTGATTCCAGTTTTTTAGCCACCTGGATCAATTGCACCGAATCCAGGTCAAACACCGGTTTTGCCTGGGGATGGTCACCTAAACTGGGATGGTCTCCGGTAGCAATAAGGATATTCTGGATCCCCAAAGCGCCGGCCGAAAGCAGGTCGGATTGCAGCGCCAGGCGGTTGCGGTCCCGGCAGGTCAGCTGATAAATCGGTTCAAAACCTTTTTGTTTGAGCAGGAAACTTACGGTCAATGAGCCCAGGCGCATTACCGAGCTCTGCAAGTCCGTAACGTTAATCGCGTCGACTTTATTGCGGATCAGCTCGGCGTCTTTTAATAACCTGTCTGCGTGAATCCCTTTTTCCGGCCCCACCTCGGAAGTAAGTAAAAATTTACCCGCCTGGATTTTTTCTTTAAAGGTCATTGGCTTAATTTTGGGTGATTTAAGGAGATGTTCCCTTAGGACTGCTGCTCTTTGGCTGCTTCCACAAGGTTACGCATTAAAATCGCGACAGTGATCGGGCCCACTCCGCCAGGCACCGGGGTAATGTAGGCAGCGCGTTCCTTGGCCGCATCAAACTCCACGTCCCCGACGATCCTATCATTCTCCACATGATTCATGCCCACATCCACGACAATCGCGCCCGGCCTTACCCATTCCCCCTTGATTAAACCCGGATGGCCCACCGCCACGATCAGGATTTCCGCCCTTTGCACGTGCTCTTTTAATTTACCGGCCTGACTGGTAGCGATATGGCAGATAGTGACCGTGGCAAACTTTTCCAAAAGGAGCATCGCTAAAGGTTTGCCGACGATCTCGCTGTGGCCAACGACCACTACTTCTTTCCCGTATAAATCCACTCCGGTAGAATTCAAAAGCTCAATTACGGCGTTAGCGGTGCAGGCAGCGATCCTGGCCCGGCCAAAAAGCACTTTACCGATATTGGTCGGATGCATCCCTTCAATATCTTTATGGGGAAGGATAAATTCGCAAACGGTCATATAGTCGATCTCTTTAGGCAGCGGAACCTGAAGAATGATCCCGTTAACCGAGGGGTCATCATTAAGCTTAAGCACAAAATCGATTAATTGTTCCTCGCTGATCGTAGGAAACTGATGCAGTTTATAAACAATCCCCAGGCTGGCAGCGGTTTTAGCCTGGGTCTTTACATAAGCTACCGCGCTGGGATTATCTCCCACTAAAATGCTGGCCAATACCGGAGGATTTTTTAAGCCCGGGACGCTGGCTTTAAGCTCCTGTTTGATCTTATCCGCGACTTCCTTACCCTCTAATAACTTTGCCAACCCTCTCCTCCGTATCCTTGCGGATCTCACGCGCGATCTTATGCATCCGCTCAAGTTCCTGGCGCGTCTTTTGCGTAAGCTTCTGGTCCCCTAAATTTTTCAGGTTAATTCTAACATTAAAAGCGGCGGCGGAAAAAGCGGACTCCAGAAGATCAGCCGCTACCGCCACATCACTGACCAAATTAACATTTCCTTTTTTTGCCAGCGGCAGGCACAAATCCAGCGCCCGGATACAAAGCCGCGCCACTTTCAGGGGCACGGCCAAAGCTTTTCTGATATTCTTACTGCGGTAGGCGGCGACATCCGCATCCACCAATTCCAGGAATTCTTTCCGGAAAGCCTCTGTCTTAGACAGGATCAGAGTTAATTCTTTCTCAAAACGCGCGTACTTAGGTTTGCCTAAAGTAAAATTCACCACCATGCTCAGCAACGCTGACCCCATCGCGGCGGTAAATGCCGCCGCGGATCCGCCTCCCGGAGCGGGAAGCTTGGCGGAAAGGTCTTTTAAGTACTGAGTCAGGCTCTGGGTTTTATATTTCATAATTTAAATGGTAAAATCCGGGTTTAATTCAAAAGCGTTTTTGATCAACGCTATCTCCGGGAGATTCCCGGAATATAAAAGCGCTACGACATCAAAACGCGCCGGAAGCGCAAGGGAGTTTTTGGATTTTAAATAACTGACCGCCACCCGGCAGATCTGCTTTTGTTTCATGGCGCCAACCGCTTCTTCCGGCGCCCCGCATTGCCGGCTGCGCCTGGCCTTAACCTCCAGGAAACAGATCACCCCCTTCTCCCGGGCGATAATATCGATCTCCCCGAATTTATTTCTATAATTACGCTCAAGGATCTTATATCCTTTAGCCTTTATAAATCCGGCGGCCGCGTCTTCCGCGGTTTTTGCGAAATCTAAGTTTTCCCTGCCCACTCGATAAAACTTTTGCGATGGATGGCTGCCGGGCCTTTTTCCCTGATCGCCCTTAAATGCAGGGCAGTCCCGTAACCTTTGTGCCTGATAAATCCGTATTCCGGGTAAAGCCCGTCAAAGATACCCATAATTTGGTCCCGGTACACCTTAGCCAGGATGCTCGCCGCGGAGATACTGCGCGATTTGGCATCCCCCCCGACGATGCTGCGGTAAGGCAGCTCTAATTCGATCCGCAAGTTGCCGTCGATAAGCACAAAAGCGCGTTTTAATTCTTCAGCGCTTAATTGCCGGGACAGCTGCGCCACCGCTTTTTGCATGGCTAAAATGGTCGCCTGATGGATGTTGACCTGGTCGATCTTGCGGTGGTTGATCAGGGCAATGGCGTATAAAGATTTGCTTTTTATTTCGGAAAAAGCGCGCGCTCTTCTTTCCGGGGTCAATTTTTTGGAATCATCTACCCGGTGCTTGAATTTAAAATCTTTCAACCAGACCGCAGCCGCGGCTACAGGGCCGGCTAAAGAACCGCGCCCTACCTCATCCAAGCCGATAATTAAATCATAGCCCTGGTGCTTAAGTTTTTTTTCGTAGGATATGGGGCTACTGGACTTTTTCTTCTTTGACTTCGATCTTAGTGGCATGCTTGCCGATTTTCTCTCTTAGGTAGTAGAGCTTGGCGCGTTTAACCTTACCTAAACGGATGATCTCGATCCGGTCGATTACCGGCGAATACAGCGGGAACACCCTTTCGACCCCCTCGCCGGAAGAAACTTTTCTCACCGTAAAATTAAGCTTGGTGCCCGAACCGCTTTTAGCGATCACCACTCCCTCAAACGGGTGCAAGCGGAACTTATCCGGCCCTTCGGGGATCCTGGTCATTACCTTCACCGTATCCCCGACATTGATCGCCGGCATCTCTTTTCTCGTAAAACCTGCCTCAATTGATTTAATGTCCATGCTTATTACTCCTTCCCTTTCTTAAATGAGCAGACGACTTACGGAAGCGGCAGCGACGTAAGTCGTAGGCCGCCAGGCCGTCTGCGAATTTATTTCGCCGAATGCGTCAAAATTCCAGAGAATTTTGACGCAGAATCTGAGGCGAAACTTTTCCCTATTTTTTTAACAAATCCGGCCTGCGCATCCTGGTGCGCTGCATTGACTGCGCCTTCCGCCAAACGCTGATTTTATGATGGTCCCCCGAAAGCAAAACTTCCGGGACCGGCCAATTTTTGAATTTTGCCGGCCGGCTGTATTGCGGATATTCTAATAGATTACCCTCGAATGACTCAAAATTCAAGGAATTTTTGTCGCCCAGCACCCCGGGAATGAGCCTGACCAAGCTGTCAATCACGACCATCGCCGCCAGCTCACCTCCGGTCAGGACATAATCCCCGATCGAAATTTCTTCATCCACCAGGTGTTCCCTGACCCGCTCATCGATCCCTTCATAATGCCCGCAGATAAAGACCAGGTTGCGGCAGGCCGACAGCTTCCTGGCGCAGGACTGGTCAAACTTTTTGCCCTGCGGGCAGAGCAAGATCACCTTAGGCTTGCTTTTAGTTTTTTTACGGATAGCCTGGACCGCCCGGAAAATCGGCTCCACCTGTAAAACCATGCCGCTTCCGCCGCCAAAGGGACGGTCATCGACTTTGCGGTGTTTATCCAGGGTATAATCCCTTAAGTCATGGCAGAAGATCCTTACCTTTTTCTTAAGCTGCGCCCGCTTGATTATAGATTCATCCAGGACTGCCGGGAACATTCCGGGAAAAATACTGATAATATCTATGCGCATATCTGATTATTATAATTCATCAGGAACATCTGTTTAAACTGGCTAAAATTGTCCTTGGCTATCTCCCGGCGGACCGCGCGCATCAAATCCAGGAAAAAATAAACATTGTGCAGGCTAAGCAGAATCAGGCCTAACATTTCCTTGGCATTGAACAGGTGCCTCAAATAAGCCCGGGAAAAATTCAGGCAGGTATAACAGCCGCATTGGGGATCTAAGGGCCCGAGATCTTCCGCATATCCGGCGTTACGGATCGCGATCTTGCCGCAGCTGGTAAACGCGGTCCCGTTCCTGCCGTAGCGGGTAGGAATTACGCAATCGAACATATCCACTCCCCGCTCCACCGCTTCCAGGATATCAAAAGGATAACCGATCCCCATCGCGTAACGCGGCTTATCCGCGGGCAATTCCGCGGCCACCAATTCAAGGATATTATATATTAAATTGCTGCTCTCGCCAACGGAAACTCCACCGATAGAATAACCGTCAAAATCCATCTCCACCATACGCTTGGCGCATTCCAGGCGCAGGTCTTCGTAAGTAGCCCCCTGGACAATCCCGAATAACTTAGCCGGAGAATCGCCTTTAGCGTCTTTGGACCTTTTGGCCCAGGCGAGCGTGCGTTCCATAGCGGTGCGGGACTGCTCCTTAGTGCAAGGATAGTGCACGCATTCATCAAGCGGCATCATAATATCCGAGCCCAGATCCTGCTGGATCCTGATCACATCCTCCGGAGTGAGAAAATGCTTCAGTCCGTCGATATGCGACTGGAACTCCACCCCCCGGTCATGCATTTTCCTGAAAAGCGCCAGGCTGAAAACCTGATAACCTCCGCTGTCGGTAAGGATCGGTTTGTCCCAGCCCATGAATTTATGCAAACCGCCGGCTTTTTTTATGATCTCCGTCCCCGGCCGTAAATACACGTGATAAGCATTGGACAGCATTATCTGCGCCCCGGCCTCAGCAACATCCTTGAGCATCAATCCTTTGATCGTGGCGTGCGTGCCCACCGGCATAAATGCCGGGGTATCTAAATCCCCATGCGCGGTGGAAATTTTACCCAGGCGGGCTTTAGTATTTTTATCTTGATGGATTAGTTTATACATCATTTTTTATTAACCCTAAAATTCAGAAATGTATTAGTAGTGAGTATTACCCACTACCCAACCCCACTACTTAACACACTGCCTAGCCTAACCCTCACTACTAAACCAAAATTATTTACACTATTAACATTGCGTCGCCGTAGCTGTAAAAACGATACTTTTGCTCCACCGCTTCCTGATACGCCTTAAGCATTAACTCTTTTCCGGCAAAAGCGCAAACCAGCATAAAAAGAGTGGTCATCGGCAGATGAAAATTGGTCAACAAAGCGTCCACTAATTTGAATTTATATCCCGGGTAAATGAATAAATCGGTATTCCCCTGCCTGCTGCCGGAGGCATAAGTCTCCAGCGCCCGCAAGCTGGTGGTACCCACGGCAATCACCCTGCCCTTATGCTCTTTTACTGTCGCCAGCGCCTCAATGGTCGCGTCGGGAACCAGGAAACTTTCCGGCTCCATTTTATGCTCGGTTATATTTTCACATTTTACCGGACGAAAAGTCCCTAACCCCACATGTAAAGTGACATAGGCCAGGTTAACCCCCGCGCCCTGAAGCTGTTTTAAGCCTTCCGGCGTAAAATGCAAACCGGCAGTGGGGCTGGCCAGCGCCCCTTCGTTCCTGGCATAAACCGTCTGATAATACCGGGTGTCCAGCTCTTCCGGCTCCCGCTTGATATAGGGAGGAAGAGGAACCACTCCATAACCGTAAATCGCATCCGCATCCGCCTGTTTAAAACTGATCTGCCCCCGTCCGCTTAAAATTCCGGTGATCGCCCCCGCGGCAAAAAGGATCTTTTCCCCCACCTTGGTCCGGCTGGGCTGGACCAGGCAGGAAAAAGCGGTGCCGTTTAAGCGGCGGGTAAGCAAAATTTCCACTTTACCTCCGGTGATCTTCTTCCCGATCAAACGGCAATGCAGCACCTTGGTATCGTTAAGCACCAGTAAATCATTTTTTTCCAAAAAACTCCCGAGCTGGCTGAACACCGTATGGCTGATCCGGCCGTCTTTGCGGTTAACCGTTAAAAGCCTGGCCGCCTCCCTTTTTTCTAAAGGGTATTGGGCGATCAGCTCCTTGGAAAGAAGATAGTCAAATTCAGCAAGCTTTAACATTGCGATAGTCTTATTTTATTTAAATGTGGCTTTGGGTTTAATCCAGGTAGCCGATGATCTGATCGTTCAGGTCATCGATAGAATAGAAAACTATGCCGTCGGGAGCCAGCGCGGTAACCGCGTGTAACTGGTTAAAAAACAGATCCGGATTGTTTTTCATCAAAAATACCCCGATCCCGGCATAAATCTTACCTTTGCCGCGGTGGCCCAGGGCGCTTTTGACCACTTCTTTAGCAAACTGGTTGTCTTTAGTATAGGACATCAATACCACATAATCGACGATCCCCTCATCCAGCCACTCCGACCAGTCCTGGAACGCATTAGCGTAAGCGCGCTCAACCACCGGGACCACCGCGCAGGAAACAGTTAAAGCCAGAGACTTGACTCTAACCAGGCTGGAAATTTTACGCACCAGATCCGTGACCTGCTGGCGCTTCCAGTTATCCCAAGCCAGATATTCATCCTCGTTATTGAGGGTATCTAAAACATTGATCCCGGTCTTTTCTCGGAACCTTTCGATATTGGCCGGGCCGTATCCGTAGGTTAAACCGAACTTATTAAAGCGTGAACCGGGAGGGAACGGGACCGGAGAAGGATAACGGATATAATCCAGGTGTATTCCGCTGAACAACGGATAACGGTTAATGATTTCATTGATGATCGTCAGCGCGTAAGCTTCCACTTTAGGGTCTCCGGGCTCCAGGAATATCATATCCTCTCTTTGATAATATTTATCCAGCTCGGTAGTAGTGGAGATCTTCGACGGCCTCAGGTATTGGTCGCGGGTAAGAATGGAATTACCGTATTTTTTCAGGATATCCGCCTTGTCATTCCTTCCCAGCCCCAGGACATTCACCCAGGCAAAAACTTTGATATTGCTCTGGCTAGCCTCCCGCAGCAATAAATCCAGGGTATCTAAGCCGGCAGAAGCGACCATCTGGCTGTATTTTGTTTTATCGCCGATCCGGGAATCATAATAAGCGTTGCCGGATTGGAAGATTTGCAGGTAAATTTCATTGATCCTGGCCTTCTTGCACTGGGCGATCAGGTCATAAACCCCCTGCTCGGAATAAAGTATTTTCTTCCCGGAAAAAACCGATACCCAGACCCCCCGCGGTTCCTGCGTTTTAACGCCAAGCGCATCATCCTGAGCCCCAGCCCCGGGCCTCCCGCCTAAAACGCAAAATAAAATTAAGAGTAATATTTTAGCTTTCATTTTTTTGCCTGGACCGGTGCGGCCGGTTTTGTTTTCACCATGGAATATTCGCAGCCGCAATATTTTTGCCGGTAAATACCTTTATCTTTCGCTTCCTGCTGCGCCCATTTAAACCCGGGGCGGAAATCTTCATAATAAAAATCTACGCCGGTTTCCCGGGCGATCTGAGTGCCTAAACGGCGCAACGCGTCATGATCCTGGTACGGGCTGACCAATAAAGTAGTGCTGAACGTTTTTACGCCGGCTTCCCTGGCCGCCTGGGCGGTCTTACGCAAACGCAATGACCAGCATAAAACGCAGCGCTGTTTTGCCAAAGGATCTTCCAGGGATTTAACTGTCCGGGAAAAATCCTCAGGGTTGTGCCCGGGATAGGCGACCTCCAGCGAAAATTCCCGGCATAAGAGCTGCAGCGCCTCAACGCGGCGAAGATATTCATCCTGCGGATAGAGATTGGGATTATAGTAATAACCCCGGATATTAAATCCTTTTTCTTTTAATTTGCCGAAAGGATAAATCAAACAAGGCCCGCAGCAGATGTGCAACAGAATATCCATAAATTAAAAATTGTTTATAATCAGTGGTAATTTTTAATTTACGTCGAACGTTTCAATATTCGAATATATATAAACCGTAACCTATAGGCTTAGTTCGACGCTTTCAACCACTACCTATTATAATCAGTGGCAATTGTTAATTTAGAAAATCTCTTCCTGCTGTTCCCGGTTGAATTTTAAACCGAAATGTTCATAAGCTTTACGGGTGGCCAGGCGCCCCCGGGAAGTGCGCTTTAAATATCCGGCCATCAACAGATAGGGTTCCACCGCATCTTCGATCGTATCCACTTCTTCATTGAGGCTGGCGGCCAAAGATTCTATCCCCACCGGCCCTCCGCCGAATGATTCCAAAATTAATCTCAAAACTTTACGGTCCAGGTCATCAAACCCGGCCTGGTCGATACCCAGGTCATCCAGGATCTTGGAGGCCGAGGCCCGTTCGACTTTATCCATTTTCAACACCTGAGCGTAATCCCTTACCCGGCGCAGGAGGCGGTTGGCGATCCGGGGAGTCCCCCGGGAACGCTTGGCGATCTCCAGTGCCGCCGCGTCATCGATCTTTATCGTCAACAGCTGGCTTGAATTTTTGATTATTCTGGCCAGCTCCTCCTCTTTATAAAAATCCAGGCTGTAGAACAAACCGAAGCGCCCCCTGAGCGGAGCGGCCAGAAGCCCGGTGCGGGTGGTGGCGCCGATCAGGGTAAAAGGCTTGAGGTTGAATTTAATCGTTTTAGCGTAAGGGCCTTTATCGATTATAAAATCGATCTGGAAACTTTCCATCGCCGGATACAGGAATTCTTCCACGACTTTAGACATCCGGTGGATCTCGTCGATAAACAGGATATCCCCTCTTTCCAGGTTGGTAAGGATCCCGATCAGGTCCCCGGCCCGCTCGATCGCCGGGCCGCTGGTGGCGGTGATCTTTGCCCCCATTTCGTGAGCGATAATATGCGACAGGGAAGTTTTGCCTAAACCCGGAGGCCCGCTTAAAAGCACATGCTCCAGGGGCTCGCTCCTTTGCTTGGCGGCCTGGATGGAAATTTTAAGGTTATCCACGATATCCTTATGCCCGACAAAATCCGTAAATTTATTTGGCCGCAGGGATATATTTAAAACAATATCCTCTTCGGATTCTTTTACGTCGGTGATAACGGAATTAGCCTTCAGCAGCGGGTGTCTGGTCTCTTCGTTCATAAGGGATTATGTTTTCCTTGTTGCGGATAATGATAATGTCGGCAAAATCGGCGTCCTGGCGGGCAAGGATCTCCTTCATTTTCGCCAGCTCAAGGATCGCCAAAAATATGGCGATGATCTCTAGCTTGCCCTTGCTCTTGGAGAAAAGATCCGAAAGCTTGATTTTTGTTTCTACCAGCAATAAATGCAGAATATCATGCACCTTCTGCTCGACCGTAAACTGATCCTTAATCACTTCGTAAAAAACTTCCCGGGGGATGTCTTTGATCGCCCGGGAAAAGGCATCGATCAGGTCAAAAATGCTGGCTTCAAAATACTTTTCCTCTTCCTTATCCTGCACCTGCAGCTCCTGCGGGGTCTCGGTCTTGGGGCGTTTAAAAACTTCCTGCTGGCTGGCTTCCCGCTGTTTTAAATTTTCGGCGATCTGTTTGAATTTTTCATATTCCAAAAGCCGCTTGACCAGCTCAGCGCGCGGATCCTCTTCCTCCTCCTGCGCGGCCAACTCCTCCGCCGGAAGAAGCATCTTGGATTTTATCTGCATCAGGGTCGCCGCCATCACCAAAAACTCCCCGACCACATTCAAATCCAAAAGCTGCATCAGGTTGATATATTCCAGGTATTGCTGGGTGACCTTGGCGATGGGGATATCGTAGATATTCAGGTGGTCTTTCTTGACCAGGTAAAGCAGCAGGTCTAAGGGCCCCTCAAACATCTCTAAGCGGATTTTATAATTCATCCCGCTCCTTCTTTCTTATTGAATTCTTTAAAACGTATGGGTTTTAGCATTGAACAATTAGAAGGAGCGGGATTCACCCCCGCACCTTCCTTCTGTTTAATCATCAAATTCCTAAGACTTTAATATTGAATAACAAGAAAATGCAGGGTTCATCCCGCCCTTCCTTTATATCTTTAAAAGCCCTTTGACCTGGGCGATGGTTTTTTTGGCTGAAAGGTCGGCCTTTTCCCGTCCAACGGATAAAATTTCTTGAATATACTTTTTATCTTTTTCCAAAGCCTTCCTTTTTTCCTGAATAGGCGCCAATAATCCGATCAACCGGTCCGCCAGTTCTTTTTTGCATTCCGTGCAGCCGATCTGGGCATTAACACAACGGTCATGGACCTTGTCTTTTATCTCGGGGAAAAAAGCTTCATAATAATAATAAACATTACATTTTTCCGGATGCCCCCGGTCGGTGACCCGGATGCGCGCCGGGTCGGTAAACATCCCCTGCACTTTTTTACGGATCACTTCCGGCGCCTCGGAAATAGCGATGTAATTATTATAACTCTTGCTCATCTTGCGGCCGTCTAAACCCAAAAGCCGGGTAGTCTGGGTAAGCAAGGCCTTGGGATCGGAAAAACAATCTGTTTTATAAATATGGTTGAACTTACGCGCGATCTGGCGGGTCAGCTCTAAATGCGGCAATTGATCCTCTCCAACCGGTACGCTATCGGCTTTATAAAGCAGGATGTCGGCGGCCTGCAATACCGGATAACCTAAAAAAGCGTAGGTGCTTAAATCCCGGTTGGTTACCTGGCGCAGTTGTTCCTTATAAGTAGGGCAGCGCTCAAGCAGCCCCAGGGGGGTGATCAGGGAAAGGATAAAATATAGCTCAAGATGCTCCGGGATCTGCGACTGGATAAAAATCACCGATTTTCCCGGGTCAATCCCGCAGGCCAGCCAATCCAGCACATTATCCAGCATGTTCGCCTTAAGCTCAGCCGGATTTTCGTACTCCGACATCAGCGCGTGCCAATCCGCCACCATAAAAAAACAGTCGTATTCATCCTGCAGCTTGATCCAGTTGGAAAGCGCCCCCACCAGGTGCCCAAGGTGCAGCTTGCCCGTCGGACGCATTCCGCTTAATATCCGCTTCTTATTCATATTTATTCTGCGCAGCTTAATTACAGCTTCCTGGCTATTTTCTCGATATCGTAGGCTTCAATGATATCCCCTTCGGCTAATTGGTCGAAACCGCCGATGGCGATACCGCATTCAAAACCCTCCCCTACCTCGCGGACATCATCCTTAAACCGTTTGAGGCTGGAAATTTTGCCTTCAAAAATCGCATCCCCGTTACGCATTACGGTAACCTGGCAGTGGCGGTTGATCTTGCCCTTGGTAATCATGCAGCCGGCGATAATTCCGGAATGGGAAAGCTTGAACATTTTCCTGACTTCCGCCCGGCCCAAAAATATTTTCTTTAACCTCGGGTCAAGCATTCCTTCCACCGCCGCTTTTATATCGTTGGCCAGCTCATAAATAATGTTGTATATCTTTACCTCGATCTTTTCTTTGGCGATCAGCTCCTTGGCCGGCTCATCGGATAAAACGTTGAACCCCACCAGCAGGGCATCGGAAGCTACCGCTAAAATCACGTCGGAGGCATTGATGTTGCCGGCAGCCATGTGGAGGATATTGATCTTTATCTCAGAGACATTCAATTTCTCCAGGGTATCTTTAATCGCCTCCAGGGATCCCTGAACATCGGCCTTGATAATCAAATTTAATTCCTTGATCTCACCGGCGGCAATCTGGGCATGCAGCTCTTCCAGATTAACCCTTTTTACTTCCTTGACCTGGGCGATCCTTTCTTTTTCCTGGCGCGCCTGGATCAATTCTTTGGCCTGCTTTTCATCTTCGATCGCGAAAAATTGCTCCCCTACCTGAGGAATCCCGCTGATGCCTAAAATTTCTACCGGAGTTCCCGGCCCTACCGCGGTCACTCCCTGCCCCCGGTCATTAAGCATCGCCCGGATCTTTCCGTAAAGATTGCCGACGATTATATTTTGATTAAGATGCAAAGTTCCGTTCTGGATAAGCAGGGTGGCGACCGGGCCCCGGCCTTTGGCCATCCTGGCTTCCACTACCACTCCGTTGGCCAACCGGTCAGGATTGGCCTTTAATTCCATCATTTCCGCCTGCAGCAGGATCATTTCCAGCAGGGTATCGATCCCCGCTCCGGTCTTTGCCGAAACCGGCACGGTAATGGTTTTACCTCCCCAATCCTCGGGAGTTAAACCGGCCGCGGCCAGCTGTTTTTTGACCATATCCAAATTTGCCTGCGCCTTATCGATTTTATTGACCGCCACAATGATCGCGACCTGCGCGGCTTTGGCATGATCGATCGCTTCCTGCGTCTGGGGCATAATCCCGTCATCCGCAGCGACGACTAAAACCACGATATCGGTGATCCTGGCGCCGCGGGCGCGCATCGCGGTAAACGCTTCATGGCCCGGCGTATCCAGGAAAGTGATCTCCCCCTGGGGAAGTTGCACCCGGTAGGCGCCGATATGCTGGGTGATCCCTCCGTGCTCTTTATCCGCTACTTTAGTATTACGGATCGCATCCAAAAGAGAAGTTTTACCGTGATCAACATGCCCCATAAAGGTGACGATCGGAGCGCGGGTCTTTTTATCCTGGGGTTTGTCTATTTTACTGTGCGCCTGCAAAACTATCTCTTCGGCATTAAGCGCTTTTTTTACTTTGAAATTATATTTTAAACATAATTTATTTAAAGAAACTTCGTCCAGGGGCTGATTGATCCCCACCATTATCCCCATCCCCATAAGGTGCTTGATGAGGATTGAAGATTTTTCCTGCAATTTTACGGCCAAATCTTTAACGGTAATCGGCAATTCCAGCTCAATCTCTTTTTCTGGGGCCGCCGGAGCCTTAACTTCGACAGGAACAACCGGAACCGGGGCCGAAACTTTAACCTTAACTTCCGGCTTATGCTCAGCCTTAACTTCCGGCTTATGCGCAACTTTAACCTCAGGTTTTATATCAGATTTCGTTTCCGGTTTTACCTCATGTTTAATTTCAGGCTTCACCTCGTGCTTTGCTTCGTGCTTTGCTTCGTGCTTTACCTCATGCTTAATTTCATGCTTAACTTCAGGCTTATGCTCGGGTTTGAGTTCGGGTTTTATTGCCGGCTTAACCTCGTGCTTTATTTCCGGCTTGATTTCAGGTTTTACCACCGGCTTAATCTGAGTTTTAACCAGGGGCCTAAAATCAGGCTTTGGCCCCGGTTTAAGCATGGATTTAAATACCGGCTTCGGGCTTGGCTTACTTTCCTTGACCGCCCTTACTGCGGAAGGTTTAGGCTTGGCCGCTTTGACCGCCTTAGGCTTAGCTGCTTCCTTGGCCGCGGTTTTTTTAGGTTTAGCTGTTTTTTCTACCGGGGGTTTTTCTTTTTTTGTTTTGGGCATTTTTTCTCTTTTCTCTGCGCTCTTTAAAGTGCAGCTTTATTTTATATAAAAGCGATTACAATTTTTTTGCTTCCGCAATGATTTTTTCCGCCTTCTTTTCACCGATCCCTTTGATTTGGGTAAGCCCTTCCACTCCCAATTTAATCACGTCCGCGGCGTTTTTAACCCCGGAGGCTTTGAGGCTCTCGGCGATCTTTTCACTTACCCCCAGAGATTCCCCCAAAGAGGCTTCCTTGCCCTCTTCTTTTTTCGCTTCTTTTTTACTTTCTTTTTTTGACTCTGGCTTGGCGGATTTTTTAGCCGCTTTTTTTGCTTTCTTGGGCTTAGCTTCTTCTTCCCCGGCCGGCGCTCCTGTTTCCGCAACAGCTTCGGCAGCGGGCGCAGTGCCGCCCAGCGCTTCCGCGGCGATCATACTCTTGGTGCGGATATCCAGTTCCCAACCGACCAGGCGCGATGCCAGGCGAACATTCTGGCCGTGTTTTCCGATGCTCAAAGAAAGCTGGTCATCATCCACGACGACTTCGGCCTTCATTTTATCCCGGTCCAGCTTGATTTCCGAAACCTTGGCCGGCGATAATGCCGCCTTGATATATTCACGCACATCTTCATTGAAACGCACGATATCGATCTTTTCTCCCTGCAATTCATTGACGATATTGCGCACCCGGTTTCCGCGCATCCCCACGCATGCCCCTACCGCGTCGACCTTATCGTTCTTGGAATAAACGGAGATCTTGGTGCGCTCTCCGGCCTGACGGGAAATCCCCCGAATCTCCACGATCCCTTCATAGATCTCGGGAACCTCCAGCTCGAACAACTCTTTAACCAAATTTGGGTGCGCCCGGGAGAGGATAATCTGCGGCCCCTTAGTGTCTTTTTTTACTTCGACCACATAAGCGCGGATACGCTGCCCCTGCTTAAATTCTTCCTTCGGGGATTGTTCCCGTTTTAAAAGGACCCCTTCAGCCTTGCCCAATAAATCCACGATCACATTCCCTTTTTCAAATCGGTACACCGTGCCGCTGACAATTTCACCGACCCGGGCCTGAAATTCCATAAAAACCACATCCTTTTCCGCTTCCCGCATTTTCTGGATGATCACCTGGCGCGCGGTAGAAGCGGCGATCCTGCCGAAATCAATATTGGTCACCGGCTCATTATTCCGGAAAGCGCGGATCTCTCCGGTAACCCGGTCGATCTGCACCTTAAATTCCTCATCCGGCTTTAAATCGATCACCCTTTTTGCGGCGGAAAGCATCGCGCTTTCCACGGCTTCAAGCATGATCTCTTTTTTAATTCCTTTTTCGCGTTCAATCTGTTCGATAATTGCCAAAAGTTCCTGACTCATTTTTTATTTCTCCGATTAAATTACTAATCTTGCTTTATTTATTTTTATCAATGGGATCCCAATCGCTTCTCCTGCAACCTGGATGGATACGGAATTTTCATCGGCCTGCTGAATTATCCCCTGCCACTGGATTTTGCCGTTTACCGGATCATTCAGGAAAAATACCGCTTCTTTATTTACCGCGCGGCTAAAATCTTTGTCGCTTTTCAGCGGCCGGTCCAGCCCCGGAGAAGCCACCTCCAGGATATAGTCGCCGGGAATCAGGTTTTTTTCCTCCAAAAGTTCTTTTAATCCCTTGCAAACCCGGGCGCACTCGGCAAGGGTTATCCCTCCCTGCGGCCTGTCCGCTAAAACGGTCAGGATCAATTTCGGGCCGCCGTACTGGTGGAGTAATTCCACAAGCTCCAGCCCCTTGTTCTCCAAAAAGCCGGAAAATAAATCATTTAACTGTTCAATTAATCCTTCGTTGGCCAAAACCGCTCCGCTTTTTAAAGATTAGCCAATAAATTCTTTACCATGTTTAAGGCCTGCGCCTGCGGGACCAGCTGGGAGCTTTTATCCTTGCGCACCCTTAATTCAATACTTTTTTCTTCGATGCTTTTTTTGCCGATGACGATACTTAAGGGGACCCCAATCAAATCGGCATCCTTGAATTTTACCCCCGCCCGTTCATTACGGTCGTCAAACAACACCTCTATTCCGTTTTCTGCCAGTTGGCGGTACAGGCTGTTGGCCGCCTCCATAATCTCCGGATTGGTTACGTCCAAAGGCAAAAGAATAATTTGAAAAGGAGCGACTTCTTTGGGCCAAAGGATCCCGTCAGCGTCATTGTTCTGTTCAATGATCGCCGAGACAAGGCGGGATACCCCGATACCGTAACAACCCATGATCAAAGGCTTCAACTGGCCGCTCTTATCGGGAAAAACCGCCTCCAGCGCCTGGCTGTATTTAGTGCCTAATTTAAAGATGTGGCCGATCTCGATGGTATTCACCTGCCGCATTTCCGTATTACAGGTAAAACAAAGGCTGGAACCGCCCTTGGCGGCTTTAGCGGTCTTACACTGCGGGCAGAAACAAACCACATCTTCCCCTAAAGGCGCCTCAACCATAAATTCATGGGAGACCTTGCCCCCCATCACCCCGGAATCGGCTTCGGTGATCAACACCTTTAATCCGCACCGGGCGAATATCCTTTTATACGCCTCAAACATCAACTGGTAATTTTTATCCAACCCCGCCTCATCCTCGTCGAAACTATAGGCATCCTTCATAATGAATTCGCAGCAGCGGATCAGGCCGAACCGCGGCCGGATCTCATCGCGAAATTTGGTTTGGATCTGGTATAAAACCAGCGGAAGCTGCCGGTAACTGGAAAGATTATTTTTCACCAGATCGGTGATTATTTCTTCATGCGTCGGCCCCAAAGACAGCTCCCTGCCCCGGCGGTCCTTAAATTTAAACATCACTTCCCCCAGGTCCTTATCCCTGCCGGTTTTCTGCCAAAGCTCTAAAGGATGCAGCGCCGGCAGGAGCAGCTCGCTTGCCCCTGTGGCATTCATTTCCTGGCGGATGATCCCCTGAATATTCTCCAGCACTCTTAAACCCATCGGCAAATAAGTGTAGGCCCCGGCCATAAGCATCCGCACAAACCCGGCGCGCAGCAACAACTGGTGGCCGGTAGACTCGGCTTCTTTAGGGGTTTCTTTCAGCGTGGGAATAAATACTTTACTCCAATTCATTTTTATTTTAGTCCTTATTAAAAACATCCTTGTTCAACACTACCCCTCTTTTGGCAAAAATAGGGTAGAATACCGGGACAACACCCGTAGCCCGGAAACGGCCGTGGACCCTGCCCTCCTTATCCACGCTTTCAATTTCATAATAAAAAAGGTCTTCCAGATTTACCCAGCCGTCCTTTAAACCGTTAACCTGACTGATCCGGGTGATCTTACGGCCGCCGTCAACCAACTGGTCCTGCTGAATGACCAAATGCAGCGCCGAAACGATCTGCCGGTGGATTGCCTCCAAACTGATCGGGATCCCGGACATCAGGATCATCGTCTCTAACCGGTGCAAAACATCCTGCGGTGTATCAGCGTGAATAACCGAAAGCGCTCCGCTGTGCCCCGAACACATTGCTTGAAGCATATCCAGCGCCTCGGCGCTTCTGATCTCTCCTAAGATTATTCTCTGCGGACGCATACGCAGGGTATTGCGGAAAAGGTCGCGGATGGTAATTTCACCCTTGCCTTCGATATTCGGCGGCTTGGTTTCCAATCTGACCACATGGTCCTGCGCCAAATGTAATTCTGCCGTATCTTCAATCGTAATCGTCCGCTCGTCATTACCGATATAGCCGGAGAGCACCCCCACCGTAGTCGTTTTACCGCTTCCGGTAGCGCCGGCAAAGATAATATTGGCCTTGGCCTTAATGCAGGCGATCAAAAAATCCGCCATCCTGCGGTCCAGCGTCCCTAATTCAATCAGGTTTTCGGCGGTAGTGATCTTTTTCAGGAACTTACGGATGGTGATCGTCGGGCCGTCTAAAGCCAAAGGCGGAATAATAATATTCACGCGGGAGCCGTCGGGAAGGCAGATGTCCGTATAGGGCACCGATTCGTCGACCCTTCTTCTGGTCGGCGAAAGTATCTTCTGGATGACATACATTAATTGCTGATCGCTGTCAAAACGCATCCCGGTGAGCACTTTCTTGCCGAACTTTTCCACATAGACATTATGCGTCCCGTTGATCATAATTTCCGTAACATCCGGATCCATCATTAATTGTTCGATCGGACCCAGTCCGGCGAATTCATCGACCAGTTCATTAATGATCGCGTCCCGCTCAATTTCTTTAAGCGGACTGCGCGGCTGGCTCAAGATCCCTTCCAGGATATTGCGCACGACGTTGGCCACCTCGCCCTTATTGCCGGCGCTTTTGAATAGAACGCTGCTGTATTTAGCCAGAAAATCTTCGCGGACCCTGCCTTTTAATGTCTGCTGAGCCATATTCTCTCCTCTTAGACAGTTAGCTAAAAATACGGTTATTAAACTATTGCGCTTTTCTTAAATCGATCTCTTTTAATAAAGTGCGCACGCAATCTTTCGCGGATATTTTTTTAACCGGTTTACCCCGCGCAAACAAAAGCCCGGTATCCCTGCCAAAGGCCACTCCCAGATCGGCTTCTTTTGCCTCTCCCGGGCCGTTAACCACGCACCCCATCACCGCAACCTTTAAGCCTTTAAAGGAGGACGGGTATTTTTCCTGCGCTAATTTAGTTTCCAGCTCTTTAACGATATTGATCAGGTCCAATTCGCAGCGCCCGCAGGTCGGACAGCTGATTACCTGGACCCCCTTAATCTGGCGTAACCCCAGTGACTCTAAAATACCCTTGGCCGCCCTGATCTCTTCTACGGGATTATCGGTAAGGGACACCCTTATTGTATCACCAATCCCCTCCAGGAGCAAAGCCCCTAAAGCAATGCTGGATTTGATTATCCCGTTATAGGGGCTGCCGGTAGCGGTGACACCCAGGTGCAAAGGGTAGTCGCAAAGCTTGGCCACCTTACGGTAAGCTTCCACCGTATCCAGGACATTATTGGCCTTGAGTGAGATAACCAGGCGGTTATATTTTAATTTCTCGATCGTTTTAACATAATCCAGGCACGCGGCGACCAATTTAGCGGTCATCGAAGCATTCCTGCGCGTCCCATCCTTTACCGAACCGCTGTTTAATCCGATGCGTAAAGGTATCCCGGCGGATTTTAAGGCGCTGACCACCGTTTTAATTTCCTGCGGCTTATCGATGTTTCCCGGGTTAAGCCTGATCTTATCCGCCCCGCTTTCAATCGCAGCCAAGGCAAGGCGGTAGGAAAAATGGATGTCCGCAACCAGGGGGATTTTAGCCTGCGCCTTTATTGCCTTTATCGCCCTGGCGTCATCCTCATCCTTAACCGCCAAACGGACAATCTGGCAGCCGGCCAGTTCCAATTGCCGGATCTGGGCCACAGTATTATCAATGTCGGCGGTTTTAGTCTTGGCCATCGATTGGATCGCTACCGGATTCCTGCCTCCGATCGCGCAATTCCCGATTTTAATTACCCGGGATTTCCTTCTTTTTATTTCCATGCTTATTTACCCGCCAGCTTGCTGAACTTTTCCCCGTAAAGCCTGAGGATATCGTTATAAGTAACAAATAAGGCCAGGGTGATCATCAGGGAAAGCCCGACATTATTGATAATTTCTTCCGCCTTTACCCCCAGCGCTTTTTTCCTTAATTTTTCCAGCCCCAGCAAAAAAATGTGGCCGCCGTCTAAGATCGGCAACGGCAAAAGATTAAAGATCGCCAGGCTCACGCTTAACACGGCCACCAGGTGCAGTAAGGCGACCAACCCTAATTTTGCCGCCTGGGAGGTGATAAAAAATATCCCCAGCGGACCGGTCATCGAATCGCGCATCGACATTTTTCCGGTAACCAGTCTCCATAAACCGGTATAGGTCATCGCCGTCAGTTCCAGGGTTTTTTTAAATCCCAGCCCCGCCGACTCTAAAAAGCCGTGCCTGACTTCGATTACTTCATCAAAAGGAGAAATACCGATGATCCCCAAAGCGCGCTTCTCGCCCAATTGGTCATCAAGCACCTTAGATTTGATCGGAACATTGACACTGAATTCCTTATCCCCGCGTAAAACCTGCAAAGCGACGCTGCCGGGGTTTTTTCTTTCCCGTACCGCCTGCTGCAGCTCCTCCCAAAGCAAAACTTTCTTGCCATCCACTGAAAGGATATTGTCCCCGACGGCCAAACCCGCGGCTTGGGCGCCGTAACCTTCAACCAGACCGCCGACTTTAGCGGTCAAACCGGGATAGCCGATAAAAAGGATCAGCCAGAAAAATAAAAATCCCAGGAAATAATTCAGGAGCGGCCCGCAAAAAATAATCTGAAATCTTTTTCCCGCCGGCTTGGCGAAATACTCATCGCCTTTCCCTTTATATTCCGACTGGGTGTCCCCGGCCATCTTGACGTAACCGCCCAGAGGGATCAAATTCAGGCTATACTCGGTATCCCCTTTTTTTCTTTTAAAGATGAGCGGCCCGAACCCCAGGGAAAATTGCTCCACCCGCACCCCGTTGGCTCTGGCACAGATAAAATGGCCGAACTCATGCACTATAATCAACAGGCTCAAGATAAAAATAAAAATCAGGACAGTAATCATGATTTATAAAACCCTCATAGTTTTTGAGCCGGCGGCGATGCGCAAAACTTCCTCCCTGGCCCAGCTATCGGCATCCATTATTTCCCGCAATCCCGGAGAAGAAATCCTGGTATGGCGGCGCATCACTTTCTCCACGATCCCGGCGATACTTAAGAAACCGATCTTGCGCTCAAGGAACATCTCTACGCAGGCTTCATTGGCGGCATTTAAAACCGCCGGCACGGTGCCTAACTGCCGGGCAGCCTGGTAAGCCAGCGCCAGGCAGGGAAACTTTTGTAGATCAGGTTTGGCAAAATGCAGTTTATGCAAACGGTAAAAATCTATTCCCCTGATCGTATTCGGCAGGCGCCGGGGATAGGTCAAGGCGTACTGGATAGGCACGCGCATATCCGTGACGGAAAGCTGCGCCATGGTCACCCCATCCTTAAATTCGACCATGGAATGGATCAACGCTTCCGGGTGGACCAATACTTTTATTTTATCCTCCCCCAGGCCGAACAGGAACATCGCTTCCAGCAGCTCCAGCCCTTTATTCATCAAGGTTGCCGAGTCTACCGTGATCTTCCTGCCCATTTTCCAACGCGGATGGCGCAATACTTCTTCCACCGACACCCGCTTAAACTTACTTGCCGGCCAGGTCCGAAGCGGCCCGCCGGAAGCGGTCAGGTATATCTTCCTGATATTTTCCGCCCCGCTATCGCCCAGGCTCTGCCAGATCGCCGACTGTTCGCTATCTACCGGACGGATCAAAACTTTATGCCGGCTGGCTAAACGCATCACCAGCGAGCCGGCCATCACCAGCGCTTCTTTGTTAGCCAAAGCCACTTCTTTGCCGCTTTTGATCGCGCTGATTAACGGAGCTAAAGCATTTGCGCCGGTAATCGCCACCATCACCTGTTGAATATCTTTATGCTGCGCCAATTCTTCCAGGCCGGATTTTCCGCAAAGAACTTTTACCCCTGGACCGGTCCGGGCGCTTAATTTTACCGCTTGCCGGGGATCCCCGACACAGACTAATTTCGGCCTAAATTCCCTGATCTGTTGTTCTAACCGGACAATATCGGAATTAACGCTTAGGGCGACAATTTTAAATTCACGCGGCAGGCCCCTGACCACTTCCAAAGTACTTTGACCGATAGAGCCGCTGGAACCTAAAACCGCAATATTTTTTGGAGCAGGATTCATTTTTTATAACCGCGCTAAGATAAAATAAAAAACCGGAGCGGTAAACAATAAGCTGTCAATTTCATCCAAGGCTCCCCCCATTCCCGGGAAAATATTTCCGGAATCTTTAACCTGGCAGTCCCGTTTGAGCAAAGATTCCGACAAATCCCCAAGCTGCCCCAGGATACCCAGGCAGGCGGAAACAAAAAAAAGCTGGCCGAAATTAAAAGGCAAAAGCGGCTTGCAAACCAAGCCTCCGGCGATGCTGAAAATCAACCCCCCCAATGAACCCTCCACGGTTTTCTTCGGACTGATCCGGGGCATTAAAAGTTTCTTTCCCCACTTGCTCCCCACTAAATATGCTCCGATATCCCCCAATTTGGTGATGGAGAGCAGGGCGACTAAAAATCCCAACCCGCCGGGAAGATAGCGGATCTTGATCATAAAACTGAAGAACCAGGAAACATAAAGGATACCGAAAAGAGTGGTGGAGATGTCCACGATCACCCCGGAGTTGTCCCGGCGTTTAAATTGCATCAAAATAAGAAAGATCAAAGCCAGGACGATAAAAAGCAGCTCCCAGCTCTTGGTCGGCTCAAACCGGAACATGATCGATAAAGGAATGATCGCCCCAACCCCGATGCCGAAATATTTATAAATACAGATCCCTTTTTTCTCCAACATCGCGAAATATTCATACAGCCCCAGGACAATAAAGGCGATGATCGTCAGGCTGCAGAGCCATTCGGAAAAAATCACTCCGGTAATGATGGCGATCAATGCGGCGGAAGTAAATATCCTTTTAATGAGCATCTAATCCCCCGAATCTCCTATTCCTTTTTTGATATTCTTTTATCGCTTCCTTAAGATCTTCGATCCCGAAATCCGGCCAGAATTTATGCGGGAAGTAAAACTCCGTGTAAGACAATTGCCAGAGTAAAAAATTACTGATCCGCATCTCATTGCTCGTGCGGATCAACAGGTCCGGATCGGGGATCCCGGAGGTATATAAATACCGGCTGAATCCTTCTTCATCCAAACCCCCTAAATCCGCCCGCTTCTCCAGTACCTCCCGGGCAAATTTTTCGGCGGCATCCACGATCTCCTGCCTGCCGCCGTAATTTAAAGCCAGGATTACCCTGAGCCCGGAATTTTTCCGGGTCTTTTCTTCGCACTTAGCGATCTTGGCCTGGAGATATTTGGGGAGCGGATCAGCCCGCCCGATCACCGTAAAACGCACATTACTTTTATGCAAGGCCTCGATCTCTTTATCGAGAAAATTATCCAGATAACGCATCAGCACGGCGACCTCGGCCTTGGGGCGGCTCCAGTTTTCCGTCGAAAAAGCAAAAAAGGTCACCGCTTCAATGCCCAGTCCGGCGGCGCCGCGGATGATCTCTTTTACCCGCTGCACTCCCCGGCGGTGCCCGGCGGTGCGCGCCAAACCTTTATTTTTCGCCCAGCGCCCGTTGCCGTCCATGATAAAAGCGACATGCTTGGGAATTCTGTCGGGATTTTCCTGCATCCTACTGATGGACCTGGTAATTTATATCCGGGAAGATATTATCTTTATATTCTATATCAGCAAGCCAATTTCCATCGAGATTGTTGGATTTAATATCTTCATAAATCCTGGTAAACCTCAAAAGATGGTCCTTGGTGCGGCGTATGGCGTAACTGGTGTGCGTGCCGGTGCCCAGGATAAACCCCCAATCGGAACTTTGCGCCAGCAGTAATTCGCGTAAAGCCTGATTTAATGCCCGGCGCATAAGCCCGTCGGATGAGGGATGGTTCCTGGCCAGCTCGGTCATCCGTTCGGAGGCGACATGCAGGTGGCGGTAAATCCAGTCATTGCTTCCCTGCAGCCACATTTCCGAATAACCTTTATATCCCCAGCTGGAAAAAGACGGGGTGACTACCTGATTGCGCGGATTTTGCTCCAGGTATTCTGAAGGAGTGATCAGGCTGATCTCATTCTGGTCAAAAGCGATCTTGCGGAACAGAAAATCCAGCCACATCGGCCCCTCATACCACCAATGCCCGAAAAGCTCGGCGTCATAAGGGGAAACCAGGATCGGGGCCTTACCCATCAGGTCATTAAGGTAGCTAACCTGTTTCTGGCGGTTGAACATAAAATTTCCGGCGTGATCGGCCGCCCTGTCTCTGGCCCACTGCGCCACATAAGGCTCTTTATGGTTGGTCGTGCCGGTAATCCGGTAATATTTTATCCCGGTATTGATCCGCACTCCATCCGGATGGATATAAGGCTTGATGTAATCGAACTCCAGGTCAAAACCGATATCCCGGTAAAATTCCCGGTAATTATAATCGCCGGGATAACCTTCGATGGAACTCCACACCTGCTTAGAAGACTCCAGGTCCCGGCCGAAAGCCGCGACGCCGCTGCCCTTGCAATAAACCGGGGCAAATACCCCGTATTTGGGCCGGGGAGTCCCGTGCAGCAATCCGTGGGAATCGGTGAAAAAATAACGGATCCCCGCTTCTTTAAGTATCTCATCCTGGCCCGGAGCATACCCGCATTCCGGCAGCCAGATCCCCCGCGGCCGCCGGCCAAAGGTCCGCTCGTAATGGTCCGCCGCCACTTTTACCTGAGCGCGCACCGAAGCCCGGGAAACATCCATCAGCGGGAAAAATCCGTGCGTCGCCCCGCAGGTAATTATTTCCAGCTTTCCCAGGTCCTGGAATTTTTTAAAAGCGGTAACCAGGTTGGAATCATACTGCTGGAACATGTTGCGGGCGTGGGAAAATCTATCGAAATACATCTGCGCCAGATCCCGGAACTCCGGCTGCCATTTTGTCCGCTCGATCTCTTTTTGGGTCAGCTCGATAAGCTTATTGATATGCTTTAGGTAACGGCCCTGCAAAAGCGGGTCGCTGAGCATGGAAATCAGCGTAGGGCTAAGGGTCATGGTGATCCTGAAATCGACCCCCTCATTGACCAGCCCCTGAAAAACGGAAAGCAACGGCACATAAGTTTCGGTGATCGCTTCATACAGCCAATCTTCCTCTAAAAAATTTTCATGTTCCGGATGGCGCACGAAAGGCAGGTGGCCATGCAAGACTAAACAAAGGTATCCTTTAGGCATATTTTTTATTTGGTTTCCCGGGTTACGATCGGAGTGATGGTGCGTTCTTCCAGCTTATCCGCAGCAACGGCTTTGACCGGAATCACCTGTTTTCCATCGGGAAGATAATAACGCAAAGTAAAGGTGCCGTCCGGCCTTAGTTTGATCGGCGCTCCCTGAACGGTAACTTTGGCGTCGGGCTCGGTGGCCCCGTAAACGATCAATTCGCAGTCAACTTTTAACCAGAAGCTTCTTTCTTTGACCTGTTTTTTTACCGGGCTTCCGCTGGACAGCCCGGAACTGAACAATCCCTCTTTGATCCTCTGCTGCCAGGCACCGCCCACCGGGGAACTTTTACCCAAACCAAACCCCATCCCGTAAAGCCGGGCAAACATTTCATCGGGGATCATCCACTCTTCATCGGTGACCCAGGATGGCCCGTCCAGGGGGGTTTGCACAACATTGGAACGCAAAATGGTAATAAAGCGCCCGTCGGGCAGCATTAAACCTAAATCAATGCACCAGGCCCGGCCGGGTCCGGCGGTGTCCACATACCAGCTGCTGGCAAAATCATTGATCTGGATATCGAAAAAGCGGTTAGCGTTGGAACCGTTAAACATAATATTGGTAACATCATAAACCCTTAAAACTTTTTTGGCGCGGGAAAAATCATCTCCCAGCCGATGCCGGAGATCTTCGAGCGTCTTCTGCCTGACCTCCCAATAAGTGTGCAGCCAATGCGGATCGCGCACCTGCAGGATGATCCTGTCCTGGTCGTAAAACGCCGGCAGTTCCTGCGGGCGCACCGGAATAAAAGGCGCCTGCGGGGCCTGGTAAAATTTGGTATTGGCAATGATGGTCTCATCAAGACCCACGGCGGTTTTGGCTGCCTGCCTTGCGGAAACTTTAGCCGCTGCCGGCTTCCTTTTCAAACCCGCCCGCAATTTGGATTTAGCCTTAGAAATAGTTTTGATCAAGGCCTCTTTGGATTTCTTTAATATTTTTCTCATTGCCGCCTGCCTCCTTCCAATAAAAAAGGGGATTCTCTCCCCTGAAACTTAAAATCTTACCGACCTCACCCCTATTTTCCCCCTTTATTTCATTTTTTAGGTTTCTTCCCGTCTGACACAGCCTGCTGCAATTGTTCTTCCAGATTTTCTTTCAGCTTGGTAACTTTTTGCAGCTCGTCTTTCAAGCTTTGACTGACCAGCTGGTCCTGAAGTAAGGCTTTCTTGGTTGCATCCAGGGTGGCTTTTAACTCGACAACTTCATTCTCTTTGGCCTTGGCCTTTTCTTCTAAGGCGGATTTTTCCTGCGAATACTTGCCGGATTTCTCTTCCAAGGCTAACCGGGCGGCCATCTCTTTATCGCGCGCCGACCGCTGGCGCATCGCGCTATTGCAGGAGCTCAAGGTGCTGAAAAAAAAGATTGCCGTTAATACCGATAAAGTTATTAAAATACGGTCTTTTAAAGCTTCATCCATTTTTATTTAAGGTTTTCCTGCGGTTCTTTCGCTTCCGCGGCGCCGGATGAGCCACCCTTAACCTTGGTAACGTTGGGTAAAATAACTATCTCCACCCGGCGGTTCTGCTTGCGGCCGTCCTTGGTTTCGTTGGAAGCTACCGGGCGGTACTCGCCATAGCCGATCGCTGACAAGCGTTCCGGCTGTATACCCTGATCTTTGGCCAGATAATGCAGGACGCTTAAAGCCCTGGCCGTAGAAAGTTCCCAATTAGATTTCCAGCCGCTTTGTTTGATCGGAACGTTATCCGTATGCCCTTCAATGCCGATATTGAACTGGGCCATATTATCTTTTAATACATCCGAAACCTTGGTCAGCAAAGAATAGGCTTCAGGGCGGATCTTGGCTTTACCGGAATCAAAGATCAGGTCCCCGACCACGGTAATCACCAGCCCCTTTTCCATCATCTGGAGCTTGATCTGCTTATCATTGATTTCCTGGCCGAGTTTCTGTTCCAGAAGCCCCTTGGAGCGCGCCAGTTCATCCAATTGCGCGCTTAATTCTTCGATTTTCTGCGCGTCGCTGCGCTTACCGGCCTGGAAAATAAAGGTACATCCGGCCAAACTTAAAGTGATAAAAAATACGAATATTGATTTAAGAAATTTATTCCTCATTTTTCCTCCAATGCGTAAATTGATTTATTTTTTTGTTGAAGTTTAAATATACCATAACCAAATTTACTAGTCAAGTGTTTTATCCTCAACCACTTAGATAAAAAGGGTATCTTCCCTGGCGCTTCCGAAAGAAACCATGGTAATCCGGGCCCCCAGCAATTCCTGCAGCTGCGCTAAATACGCCCTGGCGTAAGGATGCAACTGTTTAAAGGATCTGGGTTTATTGCTTTGTTTAGGCCAGCCCCGCATGGTTTTATAAACAGGAACCGCCTTGCTCAGCGCTTCAAAGTCGGAAGGAAATTCTTTAAAAAGTTTACCTTTATATTTATAGGCCGTGCATATCTTTACCTGGGGCAGACCGTCCAGCACATCCATCTTCATGATCGCCAATTCCCGGATACCGTTGAGCATCACTGATTCTTTGGCCAGCACCGCGTCGAACCATCCGCACCTGCGCGGCCTTCCGGTAGTGGCGCCGAATTCATTCCCCCTGTCCCGCATCAGTTTGCCGAAATCCGTCCCGAATTCGGTAGGAAAAGGACCTTCCCCTACCCGGGTAGTGTAGGCCTTGCACACCCCGATAACCTTATCGATCTTATTCGGAGAGATCCCGGTACCGATGCAGGCCCCTCCGGAGATCGTCGAGGATGAGGTCACAAACGGATAAGTCCCGAAATCGATGTCCAAATAAGTCCCCTGGGCCCCCTCCAGCAGGATATCCTTCTTTTGCCCGATCGCCTGATTCAACAGCAGCGCGGTATTGCAGATATAAGGAGCGAAAATCTTCCCAAAACCCAGATACTCCGTGTAAATCTTTTGAAAACTAAAACCCGAATGCCGGTAAACTTTCTTAAAAATTTCGTTCTTTTCCTTCAGGTTATCTTTAAGTTTATCCCGCAGGACAAGCGGATTCAATAAATCGACCATCCGGATCCCGCAGCGGTTGATCTTATCCGCATAACAGGGGCCGATCCCCCTGCCAGTTGTCCCAATCTTATTCTTTCTTTTTGTTTCCCGCAGCAGGTCCAGGTTCTTATGATACGGCATGATCAAGTGCGCCAGGGTGGAGATCTTAAAGCGCCGGCTGAAATCTA
Organism: Candidatus Omnitrophota bacterium; assembly: GCA_903852325.1. GTDB lineage: Bacteria > Omnitrophota > Gorgyraeia > Gygaellales > Profunditerraquicolaceae > UBA6249. Next base: position 70,313 of record CAINQO010000035.1, on the reverse strand, counting down.
TGCCGTTTTCGCGCAGCTCATCCAGTTCCCCTAAAAGCACCGCCGGGTCAATGACCACCCCGTTACCGATACAGCAAATCTTGCCCGGATGCAATATTCCCGAGGGGATAAGGTGGAAGATATACTGTTTATTGCCCACGACCACGGTGTGGCCGGCATTATTCCCCCCCTGGTAACGCACGATATAATCTACTTTGCGGGAAAGGATATCGATCACTTTCCCCTTGCCTTCATCCCCCCACTGCATCCCCACTAAAACTATATTCACCCCGCACCTTCTTTCTTATTTAATTTACAAAACCGGCTGACTTTAATCGTCGAATAATCAGAAGGCGCGGGGTTCATTGTTAACTAACCCGCATTCAGCCTGCTAACTACTCTCTCGTTCGATATTTACGGGGTCATCGTAAATATCTTATGCGCGATATCCGGATATTTAGCGATAAAATTCAATTCATCGTCGACCAGCGGTTTCTGGTTATGCACATTGGCGTAGCGGACCAGCTCCAAAATGCGCGTTGCTTCTGCGTCGTCCTTGAAAGCCACTTCCAGTTTTTCATAAACATTGCGGAACCCCTTGATCCCCGAATATTCTCCGGCGGTGATCTTGCGCCCGGTTTCGATTATCTCCGGTTCCCCGCGGCCCAGCTCCTCATAATCGTAAAGTTCGTAATTGCGCCTGTCCTTTAAAGCCCCGTCGGCATGGATCCCGGATTCATGGGCGAAGGCATTGGCCCCCACTCCCGGCTGGTTGATCGGGATAGGAACCCCGAAAGCATAAGAAGCGTATTTGCAGATCTTCCAGGCCATCTTTAAATCCACTTTTTCATCCAGGGTATAACCATTCATCCCCTGGCCGTATTTAATCGCCAGGATCACGGAAACCAGATCGGCGTTACCGGCGCGCTCCCCCATCCCGTTCACGCAAGTATTGATGTAAGAATCCTGCCCGGCATCCGCCGCCGCCCTTGCCCCGGCGATGGAGTTAGCCACCACCAGTCCTAAATCATTGTGGCAGTGCACTTCGATGGGCAGGCCAACATTTTCCGCCAGGAACTTGATCCGGTCATAGATGCTAAAAGGCGTATCGCACCCCAGAGTGTCGCAGTAGCGGATACGGTCGGCCCCCGCTTCTTTGGCTTTAAGGGAAAACTCCACCAGGTAATCCAGGTTAGTCCGCGAGGCATCCTCGGCATTTACCCCGATGCATTCCGCCCCGGCTTCCTTAGCCGCAGCCACCGCTTCCTGCATCTCTGCGATCACCGACTGATGGTCAAGCTTGCCTTTAAATTTATGCACGATCATCTGGTCGCTGGTGGAGATAGAAAGGTTCAGATATTTTAAATGCGGGACAAGCTTCAAAGCCCCCTTGACATCCTCTTTTGTCGCCCGCAGCCAGCCGCTCAAGCGGATCCGGGAAAACCCCCCTAATTTGACCAGTTCCAGGTTAGCGTTAAGATAATTTGTCTCATGGCGGGTAAGCGGAAATCCGAATTCCGATTGATATACGCCCATCTGGTCAAGGTACCAGTTGATCATGGTTTTTTGCAGCTTGGAAAGGCAAATGCGCGAGGTCTGCACCCCGTCGCGATTAGTCACATCTAAAAGATAAATTTTCGGCTTATGTGTCATTTTTTATCCCCCTGCTTCTTTTGTAATATTTCTTTTAACCTCTCTTTTGACGGAACGCCCCGGGAGGAAAAAATCTCCTGGTTGTCCACGAGATAGCTTGGCCCGAAGGAAACCTGTAATTTTTTATTCAGGCCGGTATTTTCCCTAAGCAGCTGCGCCCCCTGCGGGCCCCTGGCGCATCCGGAAATATTTTGGCTTTCCTGCGCGCCCAGGCAATCCTGCCAGTAAGTGCTCTGGATATTTTTAGCCCGGCAAGCCAGATAATCCCAGAATTTCTCCGGATAGATCTTCTGCACGCATACCGCGCGCAAATCCTCTTCCACCTCAGCGGTCCCCTGTCCGGCGGTAAAACCCTCTTTTATTTCTTCGGCCAGAAAATGCAGCGCCGGGTTAAACTCTTTTACGGTAGCTAATAATAACGGCGCGTCTTTATCGAACAGGCTGAAAAATAAATCGAATTTTCCCGGCTTTGTTTCCTGGTCGATAAAGTTGGAGATCCCGCTGGCTTGCGGCTTTAATAGATAAAAATCACCTTTAAGCAGCAGATCATCCTTAACGCTCTCGAAATTATTCTCCTCTTCGATCTTTTTCTCCAGGATAAAAGCCGGCAAAGTAGTGATCTCTAATTCTTTAACCAGGGAGCGCGCTTTTTTATCCGTCAGCTCAAGGCTTTCCACGGAAAGCCCGGGAAATTTATTCTTTAACCGTAAAACCTCCGGCCCGGTGTTGCAGATGCGGCAATCTTTCCTGGTGATGAGCGTTAAATTTACTTTATTGGGTTTGTCGAACCTGCAGGAGGCGTTGGGCGCACCGGCATTCTGGCAAATCCCCACCTGCTCCTTATTTTTACAGTTAGCATCGGCATAACAGGCCGGCACGATCGCGCCGATTTCCGGATCATCGCTTATTCCCGGGATCAAAGGCAATTCTTCCAGGCGGCAACCGGCCAGTTTCCCGTTTTCTACCGATATGGCTATCCTTCCCAGCTGGCGGCCCTGCCAGGCCGGACGGAACATGAAGGTCGAATCAACCTTAGTCAAAGGGTCTTCTTTCAGCGGCTGGTCGCCGATAATAATGATATCGATGCCTTTGGTTTTAGAAACCAGTTTTAAATCTTCGCGTTCCCCCTGGGTACTCAGGATGATCAAGACCTGCGCCCCCTGTTTAAGCCTTAAGTCATCGATCAATCCGCTGATCTCCGGAAGATCGATCTTTATCCCTTCCGCCTTTTGCTTGGCGGATAAGCCGGTCAACCCCAGGACCGCCACCTTCACCCCCCCGACCTCCTTAATGAGATAAGGAACAACGGTCTGGAGCGATAAATTAGCGCTCAAGTAAACGGGATTATTTTTCTTGACGTTTTTTAAAAAAAACTCTTTCCCGAAATTAAATTCTTCCGGACCCACCCCCACCGCGTCGTAACCCATCAGCTCCATGGCTTTATAATTGACCTCGGAGCGCTGCATATCCAGGCGGGTGTTCAAGGTATATTCGTCCATCCTTCCGCCGGCGGTAAAATTTCCGGAATCCAAAAGCAGCATCCCCGGATACTGCTTCTTTAATTCTTTGATCAACGTCCCCCGGCGGGTCAACCCCCCGTCCTGGCGGATCGGGCAGCTGCAAGGGTAAAGGGCGGCATGCGTCTGGCCGCTGTAAACTACGGTGATCTCCTTAGCGTGCAAGCTGCCGGCGCAGGAAGCCAGAAAGCCGAAAATCAAGAATAAGTACTTAAGACTTTTCACGTCCGGATTATTTTAGCAGTGAGGATATTTTCCAATTCCCTGATCTTGTCCAGGATCTCCTGGCTGACCAGGCTATCCACGTTCAACACGCTGATCGCCTTTCCGCCCGGTTTATCCCGGCCGAAGGTCATTGCGGCGATATTGATCCCGTTCTTACCCATGAATGTCCCCAGGCTTCCGATCAGTCCCGGCTTATCCCAATTCCGGATAAACACCATTTCTCCGATCGGGTATAATTCCAGGTAATAATCGTCGATTTTTACGATACGGGGCTGCTTATTGCTGGAAAGGGTCCCGCAAACCGATTTGCTTTCTTTGTCGGTCTTAATTTCCAACTGAATAAGATTAACGAACTCTCCTTCTTCCGCGGATTTCGATTCGCGCAGCTTTATCCCTCTTTCTTTGAGCAAAGAGATGCCGTTAACGAAATTAACCGTCTCTTTTAATATCGGGGTAAGCAGTCCTTTGGCCAGGGCCATGGTTACCGAACTTAAATCATACTTAGTGATCTGTCCGCTATAGTTGATCACTAATTCCTGGAACCGGCCCTCAACCAGCTGGGCGCTGAACATCCCCAGTTTTTCCGCCAGGTTAATGTAGGGATTAAGGATCTTGCACACCTCCGCTTCTAAGCAGGGATAATTGGCGGCGTTACGGATCCCCCGGCCCAGGAGCGCGTCGCGCACGATCTCCGCCACTTCGATGGCGACATTGATCTGCGCCTCTTCGGTAGAAGCCCCTAGATGCGGAGTAGTAATCACGTTATCCAGCTTCAAAAGTTCACTGTCGGCGGCCAGCGGTTCATTTTCAAAAACATCCATCGCCGCTCCGGAAACCTTACCTTCTTTAACCGCTTTGACTAAAGCCAGTTCGTCGATGATCCCGCCGCGGGCGCAATTGACGATGCGCACATTCTTTTTCATTAAAGCGAATTCTTTATCCGAAATCATGTGCCTGGTTTCTTCGGTTAAAGGAGTGTGCACGGTAATATAGTCGGATTCCTGCAGTACCTTCTTCAATTCGGCAATCTCCACCCCGATGCTCTCGGCAACCTGGGCAGATAAAAACGGGTCATACGCCAACACCTTCATTCCGAATGAAAGCGCGCGCTTAGCCACCTCCGAACCGATCCGGCCGAACCCAACGATCCCCAAAACCTTATTGTATAATTCCACCCCCATGAATTTGGAACGTTTCCATTCCCCCTTCTTCATCGAGGCGTTTGCCTGGGCGATATTCCGGGATAAGGTCAGGATCATGCTGAAGGTATGTTCGGCGGTAGAGATCGTGTTTCCCGCCGGGGTGTTCATAACGATGATCCCTTTGGCGGTCGCCGCTTCCAGATCCACATTATCCAAACCTACTCCGGCCCGGCCGATCACTTTTAGTTTTTCGGCGGCCTGGATTATTTCCTTGGTCACCTTGGTCGCACTGCGGACCACCAAAGCGTCATAATCCTTGATGATTTCTTTGAGCGCATCGGGTTTTAAATCCGTCTTGACATCTACGGTAAGCTCTTTGCAATCATTGAATATTTTGAGCCCTTCCTGGCTTAACGCATCACTGACTAAAACTTTGATCATCTCTCACCCCTCATTATTATTCTAAACTCTAAACACTAAACTCTAAATCCTAAACAAATCCAAAATCCAAAACTCCAAACCCATGTTTCGGGTTTTGAGTTTAAATTTTTTGAGTTTGTTTAGAGTTTAGGATTTAGTGCCTAGGATTTGCTCTTTCTCTAAATTTAGCCCTTCAAAAATACCTCTTCCGCTGCCTTGACCCCTGCCCCTAAGTTGAATTTATAGCCCATCTGGGCCAGGACTTTTTCCAGGCAGGTTATCCCTAAAATAATATCAGATTCGGCGATATAACCCATATGCGCGATGCGGATGACTTTGCCCTTAAGCTCTTCCTGTCCGCCGGCAATGGTTACCCCGTAAGTATCCCGCATAGTCTTGACCAATTTTTCCCCGTCAAGGCCGGCAGGCACCTTAGCCGCGGTAACCCCGTCAGAAGCAGCGGTGGGGGCAAACAGCTCCATCCCCAAAGCCTTAACCGCGGCGCGGGTGGCATCCGCCATTACCCGGTGGCGCTTAAATATGTTTTCCAGGCCGTCGGCCTGCATTAATTTTAAAGCTTCATTTAAAGCGATGATCAAGGTGATCCCGGAAGTAAACGGCGTATCATTTTTATCCAGGGCTTTTTTCGCTTTTCTCAAATCAAGGTAATACCGGCCGGTTTTGGACTCCTCGACCAATTTCCAGGCCTTGGCGCTTAAAGAAATAAACCCTAGCCCCGGAGGAAGCATCAGGCCTTTCTGCGAACCGGCCACTACCACATCCACCCCCCAGGCATCGGTTTTAAGATCGACCGCTCCCAGGCCGCTGATCGCGTCCACCGCTAAAACTGCCGGAGTCTGCTTGACCACGGCGGCAATCGCCTGGATATCATTGTCCACGCCGGTGGAAGTTTCGCATAAAGTGGCAAATACCGCCTTGATCTGCGGATTGGCTTTCAATCTTTTAGCAATCTCCTCCGGGCTGACCGCTTTGCCCCATTCCACGTCAACAACCTCAGCCTTGATCCCGTAAGCCTTGCAAAGCTCCGTCCATCTTTCGCCGAATTTACCGCCCTGGACTACTAACGCGGCATCCCCGCAGGAAAGCAGATTGACCACCGCCGCTTCCATCGCTCCGGTACCCGATGCAGAAATAATAAAAACGTCGTTAGCCGTCTGGAAAGCCCATTTTAATCCGGCGCTGGCCTCCTTCAGGATCTCCTGGAACTGCGGAGTGCGATGATGAATGATCGGTTTGGCCATGGCCAGGCTGACCTGCGGCGGTAAAGGGGTAGGACCCGGGGTCAATAAGTACTCTTTCTTCATTTTATATCTCTCCTGATAATGATCGTCGACAATTGTCGCTTCTTTTAGTTATATTTTAATTCTTTTTCGGTGTTTCCGGCAAGATCACTTCATCGACCAAACCGTAATCTTTGGATTCCTGAGCGGACATAAAATAATCCCTGTCCGTGTCCTTTTGTATTTTTTCCAGCGGCTGGCCGGTATGGTGCGCCAGGATTTCATTGAGCCGATCGCGCAGCTTTAAGATCTCTTTGGCCTGGATGGAAATATCCGAGGCCGCTCCCTGCACCCCTCCCCAGGGCTGATGGATCATTACCCGGGAATTGGGGAGCACGAAACGTTTTCCTTTTCTTCCCGCCGCCAGTAATACCGCCCCCATGCTGGCTGCCTGGCCCACGCAATAGGTGGCCACATCGCATTTGATAAATTGCATCGTGTCATAAATTGCCAGGCCCGCGGTTACCGAACCCCCGGGAGAATTGATATAGATATTAATATCTTTATCTTTGTCCTCCATTTGCAGGAAAAGAAGCTGGGCGATCACTAAATTAGCGACATAATCGTCGATGGGGGTGCCGATGAACAGGATCCGGTCCTTAAGCAGGCGCGAGTAAATATCGTATGCGCGTTCAAAACCGCGCGGGTTCTGCTCAATAACCATCGGGACCAATATTTGGTTCTTAATATCCATTTTTGCCTCCTTAAATTTAAAATTATTTATAATAAGTGGTAATTTTTAATTTACTCCGCGCGTTACAATATTCGAATATATGCTAAGCGTAACATCCAAGGCTTAGGCGCGGAGCTAATCAACATGAATACCGCTATTTATTCTCTTGTGCAGCCTTCCACTCTGCTTCACCCAGCAGAAACTCCATCACCTTGCGCGGCATATGGTCGTCGATGGCGATATTCTCTTTTTTCGCGATCTGCGCCAGGATCAGGTAAATCTTGACCTGCTTTTTTGCTTCCGGTTCGATCCCCTCTAAAAGCAATTTATCCTGCGCGTCGATCTTCTCCCGGGGCAGCCCTTTCATCGCCAAATCGATCTTGGTCTGCCGCAGCATATCCTGAACCTGCCGGTCCACCAATCCTTGCGGCAGCTTAAATTCCACCCCTTTGGTAATATTTTCGATTAATTCATTTTCAATCCGCTGGCGTTCCTGATTCTCCTTGGTAAGAAAGATCTGTCTTTCCACCGCTTTTTCCAATTCCCCTAAATCAGGATAACCCAGGGAGCGGGCGAATTTATCATCCAGGTTTTCGGCCTTACGCGATTCCTTGACCGAGTCGATCTGGCGTTTCACTTCATCCGCGGAAACAACCGGCAGCTTATAATTAATTACCTGGTTTTTATAATTCTTCAGCGTAATTTCCGGGCTGACCTCCACGACCGCTTTAAAAGAAAGGCTGGCCCGATCCAGCTGCACATCGGTGATCTGGGGCAGCTCAATGACATCGAGTTTTTCCGCCGCGACCGCCTGGTTATACACATCCGGGACCAGCTCCTTTAACACCTGCTCATGGACGCTGGAACCGTAATGCTTTTCCAGAAGATCCCGGGGCGCTTTTCCCGGGCGAAAACCCGGGACCTTGGCTTCTTTGGCGACCTGTGCGAAAACTTCTTCAAATTTATTTTTGACCAAGTCGCCGGTCACGGCGACATTAATTTCACGTTTAGTTCCGTCTAATTTCTTAACTTCGGTTTTCACCCCGCACCTTCTTTCTTAATTATATCATTCCCTGCATCTAAGCTTTGAACCTTGATGTTTAAAGAAATGACCATGGTTATTATTGTCCCGCGCCTTTAATCAATCCGTTTTTCTTCCGAATACAGAAGAAGGTGCGGGGTTACATCCTAAACTTCTCACCTAAATAAACCTGGCGGGCCTGAGGGTGATTAATCAGCTCCTCCGCGGATCCGGAAATAAGGATCGCCCCTTCGGAAATTAAATACGCCCGGTCGGTGATCGCCAGGGTCTCCCGCACATTATGGTCGGTCAAAAGAATACCCAGGCCTTTGGCCTTTAATTCCTTAATGATCTCCTGCGCTTCATTGACGACGATCGGGTCGATCCCGCTGAAAGGTTCATCCAGCAGGATAAAAGAAGGATTGGTCACCAGCGCCCGGGTGATCTCCAGGCGCCTTCTCTCTCCGCCGCTTAAAGTGTAGGCTTTATGCTTTGCCAGGTGCGCGATATTCAACTCCTCCAGCAAAAACGCCAGCCGGTTTTTTCTCTGCGCGCGGCTCAAAGGCAAAGTCTCCAGGATCGCGTTGATATTTTCTTCCACGGTCAGTTTCCGGAATATCGAGGGTTCCTGGGCAAGATAGCCGATCCCGAAACGCGCCCGCTCGTGGATCGCCATCCGGGTGATTTCATGGTTATCAAAAACGATCGTGCCCTTGTTGGGGGGGACGATCCCGACGATCATATAAAAAGTAGTAGTCTTGCCGGCTCCGTTGGGGCCTAAAAGCCCGACGATCTCCCCGCGCTTGACCGTGATATCCACGCCCTTAACCACCCAGCGACCGTCATAGGATTTAGCCAGGCCCTTAGTTTCCAAAAGCTGCATTCGCGTTCTCCGTCTGGTAAATGATAATTTGCGGCTTTCCGGTCAAAGTGATTTTTTTATCCGCGGCGGTATAAATTGCCTGCTGGCTGAAAGAAGTATTCTCCCCCCGCACGATGCGCACATTCCCCGAAGCGACGATCCGATCCACGGAACTGGAGAGCGCCGCCATCCCGGGAGCAGGCGTTTTAGGCTGCGCCGGCTGCTCTTTAGGGGTAAAAAAAACTTCCATTTTATCGCTGTAAATGGTCATATCCGGCTTTTCTACTTTAACATTATTATTGAATATGGCAATATTTTTTTCATAATCGACGTCCAGCGGCCCGTCGCAGGTAATGACGATCTTTTCTTTTTTGTTCACCTGCTTATCCAGGGTCTGAATATCCAGGCGCACATCTTTTTCCAGCTTGATTTGCTTTAATTCCGTCTTTCCCTGGGCGCCTTGGCCGGAAAGGTTCATATCCTGCTTGGCCAGATTGACCCTGTCCAAGGTCTTGACGATCTGCTGCTTCCTGTCCCAATCCAGGGTATCGGTAGTCATCTTGGCGCCGCTGGCGGTAGTGATGACGACATTGTCCTGCAAATGCACCAGGCCGCTTTTCTTGTTAAAGTCCCCGTTATCGGCGGTAAGGTTGATCGTATCGGTGAGGGCGTAATCATTACCGACGACTTTCTGCAATTTAACCACATCGGTGAAAATATTGGCGGATTTACCCGCCAGGTCCCAGGCTTTCTTTCCTTTGTCCCCGAAACCAGCAAGGGAAAAATCCCCCACCTGTCCGGCAGATTCACCGGGATCCTTGACTTCTACCGCCGCAAACAAGGAACCGCAGGCAAAGAATAAAAATACAAAAGTTAAAACTAAATCTTTATGCTTCATAAAGTTTTAAAACATCTTTCCATTTATCCTGGGATTTCAGGATCAACTCCGCCACTTCCCGGACCGCTCCCCTGCCGCCGGAACAGCTGGTGACATACACTGCTGCCTCCTTGACTTCTTCCCGGGCATTGGCGGGAGCCACCGGAAGGCCGATCTTGCGCATCAGGGACAGATCCACCAGGTCATCCCCCATAAAACAAACCGCCTCTTTTTCCACCCCGTATTTCTTGAGGATCCTATCTAAAACCATGCTTTTAGGGGTGATCCCCGCAAAAACCTCCACCACCCGCATATCCTTAGAGCGCGGGGCGATCGCTTTGGAATTCTTGGCGGTAATCAGGATCGTATTGATCCCGAATTTATGCAAGACATAAACCCCCAGGCCGTCATGCACGTCGAAAAATTTAGAGTCGCGGCGCCGGGAATCATAAACGATCCGGCCGTCGGTTAAAACCCCGTCCACATCCAAAAGCAGGAGGCGGATCTTGCTGAAACGTGTTTTTAGGTCTTGATTGAGGGATTCCCAGGGCATTTTAATGGATCACTCCGGGCTAAGCCCGGAGTTTCTTTCTAAATTTATCCGCCACTGGATCGTTGGCGGATAATCTTCGGCGCAGTCATTGATTGCTGCGCCTCGATTAAATTAATCCGGCTTTAAGCAGGTCCTGGACATCCAATAAGCCCACCGGGCGCCTGAATTTATCCACCACCGGGACTTCATCGATCTTCCTGGCCTGTAATATCCGCATCGCCTCTGCCGCCAGCATATCTTTGCTCACTACCGTGGGGTTTTTGGTCATTACTTCTTTGATCGGCCGCTGCGGTAAATACTTGTCGGTGGCTAAATGCCGGCGCAGGTCTCCGTCGGTGAATATCCCCTTCAGTTTTCCCTGCTTATCCACCACAATAGCGCTGCCGGCCCGGGCCCGGGTAATCGCCAACAAAACTTCCGCCACCAATTTATCCTCGCGGACAATGGCATTAGACTGCCCCTGGCGCATGATATCCGCGACGCTCAAAAGCAGGCGCTTGCCTAAAGTGCCCCCAGGATGGAAAAATGCAAAATCCTTTTCTTTAAACCCCTTACGTTCCAGCAGGCAGACCGCCAGGGCATCGGCCATCGCCAAAGCCGCGGTAGTGGAAGCCGTGGGGGCCAAACCTAACGGACAGGCCTCTTTTTTCACGGAGACATCCAGGACCACATCGCTGTATTTGGCCAGAATGGATTTGGTGTTGCCGGTCAAAGAAATGATCGGAGCGCCGATCTTTTTGAGGATCGGCAAAAGCTGTTTCATCTCCTCGGTCGAACCGCTGTTAGAAAGGATGATCACCACATCATCCGCGGTAACCTTGCCTAAATCCCCGTGAATAGCTTCGGCGGTATGCAGGAATAAACTGGGGGTCCCGGTCGAAGCAAGAGTCGCGGAAAATTTTTGGGCGATAATTCCGGTCTTGCCCATTCCGCTAACCACTACCCTGCCCTTGCTCTTCAGGATCAGCTCAACCGCTTTAATAAAACCTTTATCCAGGCACCCCTTTAACCGGCGCACTGCCTGCGCTTCGATTTCCAAAACTTCTTTTGCCCGTTTGATCAAATCAATACTCATCCCGCACCTTATTAAAGTTTATATTACCTGGCTGATCCTTTTGATTTGCTTTAAAAGCTCTTCCAATTCCCGGTAGTTGATCATGTTCGGCCCGTCGCAGGGAGCGGCTTTGGGGTTAGCGTGCACCTCCAAAAATAAACCGTCGCAGCCAAAAGCCACCGCCGCCCGGGACAACCCGGCGACAAACTGGGTCTGCCCTCCCGAACAGCCGCCCTGGCCTCCGGGAAGCTGCACGCTGTGGGTAGCGTCATAAATTACCGGATAGCCAAAATCCCGCATGATCGCTAAACTCCGGAAATCCGTGACTAAATTATTGTAACCGAAGCTTGCTCCGCGTTCAGTGATTAAAATCTGTTTATTCCCCGTGCTTTCCACTTTTTTGATAATCGGTAAAATATCCCAGGGGGCCAGGAACTGGCCTTTTTTAATATTCACCACTTTACCGGTGCGCCCGGCGGCTAAAACAATATCGGTTTGGCGGCTCAAAAACGCCGGGATCTGGATAATATCCAGGACCTGCGCGGCCGGCTCGACATCATGCACGCAATGCACATCGCTTAAAATGGGGAGTTTCAGTTTCGACTTTACTTTCTTTAAAATAGCCAACCCTTTTTTTAGCCCCGGACCGCGGTAAGACCCCACGGAAAGCCGGTTGGCCTTATCAAAGCTGGACTTGAAGATGAACGGAACGCCTAAGCCGGCGGTAATCTCCTTGAGCTTTGCCGCCGCCTCAAGGCAGGAACTTTCCGATTCGATCGCGCAAGGGCCGGCGATCAAAACCAGCGGGTAGCGGTCTCCGAATTTTATTTTTCCCACATTAACCGGATGCATCGTTCTTCCCCTTTTTTAATTGCCACAAAACCCTCTCCAAATCTTTAGGCGTATCCACTCCCACGGTGTCGAACTGCGTCTGGAGCACTTTGATCCGGAACCCCTCCGCTAACACGCGCAGCTGCTCTAATTTTTCCGTTTTTTCCAGGTTAGAAACCGGAAGGTTTTTGTAAGTAAATAAAAAATCCTTGGTGTAACCGTAAAGCCCGATGTGCTTGTAGTAAGTGACCTGGTCGATTTCGGCATTCGGCGCCAGGTAAGGGATCGGGGCGCGGGAAAAATATAAAGCGAAATTATTTTTATCCACGACCACCTTAACCACATTAGGGTCCAAAAGTTCCAGGACATCGTCGATCTTTTTCATTAACGTCGCCATGTTCAGCATTTTATCCTCGAGCAAAGCCCGGGCGACACTGTCGATCATCATCGGGTGGATCAGCGGTTCATCCGCCTGAATATTGATGATCACCTTCACATCCAGCGGGTTAACTACTTCACTGATCCGGTCGGTGCCGCAGGAATGCTCTTTAGAGGTCATTTGCGCCTTGGCTCCGAACCCTAAGGCGGTTTTCAGGATCAACTCGTTATCGCAGGCAATGACCAGATCGTCCAGCATACGGCATTGTTTGGCCCTTTCCCAGACATGCTGGAGCATCGGCTTGCCCAGAATGTCCGCCAGGACCTTACCCTGGAACCTGGTAGATGAATACCTGGCCGGGATCACCCCGATTACGTCCATATTATTTAATCCTTTCTAATAGTTCTTTAGTGTTGGTCACTGCCGTGCCCAATTTACCTACCACTATCCCTGCGGCAAAATTGGCGATGTGCGCCGCCTCTAATTTGGAAGCGCCCACGCTTAAAGCCAGGGTAAAGGTGCTGATTACGGTATCCCCCGCGCCGGAAACATCGAAAACTTCCTGGGCTACCGTGGGAATATGGGTAAGGCGGCCGTTCTTTTCCAAAAGTTTCATCCCGTGCTCCCCCAGGGTAACCAGAATAGAATCAAGACGCAGGTATTCCAGGATCTCCCGGGCAGCCCGGTCCACATCCTTATCCGTAAAGAGTTTATCCGTATTGATCTTGAAACCGTTGGTCGTGTCCTGGATCTTCAAATTCCTTATCGCGTTTTCCAGCTCCTTGCGGTTAGGAGTGATCGAATCTACCGACCGATAAAACTGAAAGTTCTCCTCTTTCGGATCAACGGTAATGATTTTTTTATGGTTTTTCGCCAAAGCGATCAGCGTTTTCAAGAGCGGGACATTGATTACCCCTTTGCCGTAATCCTCGATAATGATCGCGTCGAAATCATCGATATTCTTCTGGATGAATTTTAAAATCTTATCGTTTAACTCTTGAGACAGATCATGGGTATGTTCCCAATCCACCCGGACTACCTGCTGATGCCCGGCCAGGATCCGCGTCTTGACCGTAGTGTGCCGATTTTTTTCGACAAAAATACCCCGCGTATCGATCTTTCTCTTCTTTAATTCGCCCAGCAAAATCTTGGAGTTCGCGTCGGAACCGGTGACCCCCAAAAGAGTCACTTTTGCCCCGAAGGAGCCGATGTTATTGGCCACGTTAGCGGTGCCCCCGGGAACAAAAGTACGTTTGTTGGCCCAAAGCACCGGCACGGGAGCCTCCGGAGAGATCCTCTCCACCGCGCCCCAGATGTATTCATCCAGGATCAGGTCTCCGACGACCAAAATATTAGCCCGCTTGAATTTGCGGACAATCTCTTTTAGGTTCTTCACCCCGCACCTTCCTATTATTAACTATTTTTTACCCCTGACCTTCAGATCGAATACGAAGAAGGTGCGGGGTCAGATTTTTTCCAATATACTTTGGGCTAAAAGCGGCAGCATGATCTCATGGTGACCGATAATATAATAGCCTTTACCCCCGGAAGCGGTGGGACGGCTCACTACATTCTGTGCCGCGCGGTACTGGTAAATCATATCGAAATTAGCGGAAGTAAAATCTTTCACTTTGCTGCCCAGGTTGCGGGCAAGGTTCAAAGCCTTTAAAAATACTTCAGGCAAAAGCACCGCGGAGCCGAAATTTAAAACCACTCCCCCCTGATTCAAGGAGCGGATCCTCTCCACCAGGATATGGAAATCCCGCAATGAGCCCACGGCGGTTGCCGCAGCGTCGAAAGAAGGGTGCTGATGGATTATATCCGTACCGATCGCCGCAAAAACACAAACCGGGATTTTACGCTTATAGGCATTATAAATCAGGCTTAGATCTTTATTGGGTAAAGCTGCCCCGGCCATTTTATTGGCTAAGGCATAACCTAATCCAAAGCCCGCCTCAGTCCCTTCTTTGACCGCGGCGTTGATAAAATCCGCGGTCTCGATCCCCATCCCGAATTTCCCGTCTTTGAGGTTGGCGGCCACATCTTCCGAAGTCTTCCCCTGGTAGGCGATCTCAAAATCGTGGATCAATCCGGCCCCGTTAAGGCAGATACAGGTAATCACTTTTTTTTCCAACAACTCGATCAAAACCGGATTAAGCCCGCACTTGATCACGTGGGCCCCGGCCATTAAAATCACCCCTTTATTTTTCCGGCGCGCCGCGATAATATCGGCAGAAACCGAGCGTAAATCTTTGGCTTTTAAAATATTAGGTAAGGAGTCAAAAAAAACGGAAAAACTCCTGCCTTTAGCCGGTTTAAGGGCAAAATCCCCCTTATTTACCTTGCTTAAACGGGCTTTAAGCGAATATCTTTTAACCTTCTTTAAGTTGATCATAATAGATAATGATTTTAACACAATTTGCTGACAAATCAAGCATTACTGGATAGCCAAAATCGAGCATAGGGTGAGTAGTGTGGGTTAGGTAAAGTAGTGCGTTAGGTTGTGTGGATTAGTAGTTGGTCTACCCCACAACTCACCCGCACTACCTATCCCACTACTCGACCCAATCCCCACTCCTCAACCTAGAATCCACTAATCAGTTCCTCCGCTGCTTCAAGTACATCCTCAACCGTAATGGATTTAATACAGGCAAATTCCCGAAGGCAGTCATGCGCCAGGCAAGCCGTACAGCCGACTTCTTTATGTAAAATCCTGATCCTCTCCCCTTGCGGGCCCCAACGCACTGGGCTAAGCCCTGCCTGGCTGCGCCCGAAAATCGTAACCTGGGGGATAGAAAAAGCGGAAGCAATATGCACCGGTCCGGAATCCGTGGAAATAAATAGCTGCGCCCTTTTGATTAAACTGGCCAGCTGACTGACCGTTGTTTTTGCCGCCAGGTTCAGAGCAGGAACCTGCATACTCCTGCTCACCAGTTCCGCTTTACTTATATCTTTCGGCCCGGCAATAATGCAGACTTTAAAACCGTATTGTTGCGCCAGCCTGTCGGCGACCAGGGCAAACCTTTCTGCCGGCCAAATTTTAGAAATACAGCTTGCCGCCGGATGGATCACCAGCAATTTATCTTTGGGGCCGATCCCTTCTTGCCGGAATAAAGCTTCCACCCACTTTTCCGACTCCTGTTTTACCGGCACAAACAATGCGGGGCTTTGCGGAGCGACCCCCAGGTAGCGGATTAAATCCAGGGTATATTCGGATTCGTGTTTTTGCCCTTCTTGTTTTACGTGCGGGATCCTGTCGGTGAGTAAAAAATCAAATTTGCGGTCATAACCTACGCGCCGGGGAATCCCGGCGATAAACATCAATAAATGCACCCGCACCGTGGGATGCAGGATCACCGCCAGATCAAACTGCTTTTGTTTAAGCTCACCCGCCAACTTTAAACTGCCGAACACGCCCTTATCTTTGGCTTCTTTATCGAAAACGAGCACCGCATCTAAATCCGGGTTACCTTCCACCGCGTCTTTAGCGTAGGAAGAAACCAGCATCGCGATATAGCTTTGCGGAAACGCCTGCCTTAAGGCTTTTACCGCCGGGGTGGATAAAATCACGTCCCCTAACCGGTCGGTGCGCACCACCAGGATCCGGCGGAATCCGTTTCGGATTTCATTTTGCAAAGAAAGTGCGGCATCCTTTTGTTCTTTAAGCAACGGCTCGATCTGCCGCAGGACATCCTCCGGCTTGATCGCCTCCAGGCAATCAAGGCTCAGGGAGCGGCATTGGGCTTTGGCGCAGGGGCGGCAAAAAACCTCTTTTTTGATCACGATATTTTTATCCGACCAGGGGCCGTATTTTTTTTCATCCGTCGGCCCGAAAATCGCCGCCACCGGCACGTTCAGGTAACTGGCCAGGTGCATTGCCGCGCTGTCATTGCTGATCAAAAGCCGCGCCCGTTTAAGCAGGGCCCCTAATTGCGCCAGGTCGGTCCGGCCGCACAGATCGATTATTCCCTCCCGGCGGATATAAGCACAGGCCTCCTGATCCGCTTTATCCCCGGTCAGCACGATTTGATTCCCCTCTTCCGCCAGCCGGCCGCAGAGCAGGCGGAAATTTTCCTTAGCCCAGCACTTGGACCGGCTTTTTGCCCCGGGGGCAACCACGATCAGTTTCTTCCCTGCGGCCGGGCCCAATATTTTTTCGATATAATCATCATCCTGCGGCTTAATATTAAAAGAACGGTATTTCCTTAAGAGAGGATAATCCCGGCCTAATGCCCGGTATAAATGCCGGTCTTTCATGTGCTTGATCTTTCCGGGTATCCGGCGCAAGGGGCCGCTGAACAAGTTCCATTTTTTCGCCGGTAAGAAAGCGCCGAAAAAACTATTCCGCAGATCGATCACCAGGTCAAACTCCTCCCGGCTTAAGGAAAAAAATAATTTGACCTTCTCTTGCAATTTGGCGTGTTTATCAAAAATAAACACCCGGGCCACGGCAGGGTTAGCGGTAAAGATTTCTTTGGGCCCCGGAGGGACTAAGCAGGTGATTTTGGCCTGCGGGTATTTTTCCCGCAGCCCATCCAGCACCGGCAAGGTGAGGATGCAATCGCCGATATTGCTTAAGGTGACAAAAAGGATTTTCATTTTGTGAAGCCCCTTTAGACTAAAGTCCGGGGCTTCCTCCCCATCAGGAAATCCCCGTTTATCCCCAGGTAAACCTACGGGGTTTCCCGCCGGGGATTAAATATTTGCTTGACCTGAGCCAGGACATCATCCGGCGTAACCGCCCGCATGCAGTGGCTGTCCGGGCAGTTCACCTTATAACAGGGGATCCGGCAGCCGGTATCTTTTTGCAGGATGACCACATTGGTCGAAGGGAACGGCCCGGTGACCTTTTGCGCGGTAGGGCCGAAAATAGCGATTATTTTTTTTGCCCCTACCGCATTGGCAATATGCAGCGGCCCGGTATCGGCGGTAATGAACAGGTCCACTTTCTTGGCCAGCGCCCCTAACTGTTTTAAATTAAAAACCCCGCAGCCGGTCAAAGGCGTTTCGCGCATCCTCTCTTTTATCTGGCCGGCCAGCAACAAATCCGAAATGCTGCCGGTAATAATTACCTTGGCGCCGGTTTGGCTGATCAATTTATCCGCCAGGGCCGCCCAGTATTCCGGCGGCCAGCGTTTCGGCACCCAATTGCCTCCGGGATTAAGGGCAATGACCAGATCCTTATCGGAAAGGGAATTTTTCTTAAAAAAGCTGTCGACATGCTCCTGGTCTTCATGGCTGACAAAAAAATCCAGGTACCGGTCCTCCACCCTTAAACCGGACTTTTCAATAATATCCAGATAATAATCGATGCGATGCAGGGAATCTTTTTTCGGAGGAAAAATTTTGTGCGTCAAAAGGAAGGCCCGTTTTTTGGTATAGTGGCCGATAAGCTGCTTTATCCCGGCCAGACGGCAGATGAGCGCCCGGCTGAAGGAGCGGTGCAGTAAAAACACTTTATCGAACTGCTTTTTCTTCAGGAGACTGACAAAATTCATTTTCTCCAGTATCCCTTTGTGCCGGTCATGCTCGTCGAAAATGATCACCTCGTCCAGATACGGGTTATCCTTGAGCACCGGGTAACAGCGGCTAGGGATCACGCAGGCAATGTAACTTTTCGGGAAATTCCTGCGGATATTCCTGATGGCGGCGGATGAGAATAAAACATCCCCCAGCCAGTTAACATTAAAGATCAAAATCCGCGGATTTTCTGTTTTTTCACTCATTGGGATTTAAAACCTGCCGGTAAAGGCCTTCGGTCTTTTCCACCATTTCTTTTTTAGAAAAATTAGCGGCGATAAATTCGCGCGCCTGATCCCCTAAATTACGGCGTAAATCCGGATCCCCAAGCAAAGAGATGATCGCCTGCGCCAGCGCCCCCGCATCCCGCGCCGGGACCAGCAGTCCGGTAATTTTATCCTGGACCAGGGTTTTGATCCCCCCTACCGCCGATCCGGCCACGGCTAAACCCTGAGCCATCGCTTCCATCAAAGCCAGCCCCAAGCCTTCCTGCAGCGAAGGCATGGCAAAAACATCCATGGCGCAAAGCCATTCCCGGGTATCTTTTGCTTCCGGGACAAATAAAATATTGCCCTCTAACCCTAAATTCCCTGTTTCTTTGACCAAAGAGCCTTCGGTCTTACCCTGACCGATTATCGCTAATTTGGTCCCGGGGAATTTTTTTAAAATCTCCGGCATCGCCCGGATAAGGTAAAGATGCCCCTTCACATCGGAGAGGCGGGCGATGATCCCGATCAAAAAACCATCCGGGGCGACCCCTAAACTGCTGCGCAAGCGGTCCCTTCCCGAAAAATCCCCGAATTTTTGCGTGTCGATGCCGTTATGGATCACGCTAATCTTATTTTCGCTGAATTTAAAATCCGCGGTCAAGTGCTCTTTGACCTGGGAGCTGATAGCAATTACCCTTTGGCCCCAGCAGCCGAAAACCTTGCGCGGCAGTTTCGGTTTAAAGAAACCGTGGCAGGTAAAAATATGCGGCCTGCCCAGGGAGCGGCCCAGCCAGCATCCCAAAACCTGGGTGGTCCGGCTGTGCGAATGAATAAGCTCGATCCGCAAACCGGCAGCGGCCTTTTTTAATTTCCAGTAACTGATCAGGATCTTCGGACTGATCTCGCTTTTTGTTTTCAAGGGGACATTGATCAGGATTATTCCGGCCTGCCGGAATTTTTCCTCTAATTCACCGCCCCCGGAGGCCAAATAAACCTCATGCCCTTTTTCTTTCAATCCGCTACCCAAGGTCAGCAAGTAACTGGAGATCCCCCCGACATTAAGATGATTGGCTAAAAATAAAATCCGCACCCCGCACCATCCTTATAGTTAATTGTTATTAAACCTTAGGACTTAAAGCGTGAATTAGAAGATGGTGCGGGGTCATCCCGCCCCTCGCGCCACGTGGCGCGTACTGGCGCAATACCACTAAGCGCCAGGTATATTGCTTATTTCAATAACTTCATTACCGCTTCAAAAACCTGCGCCGGATCGATCTCGATCATGCAGCGCTTACTGCGGCATCTATTTTTATAACAAGGGCTGCAATTCAATTTCTTATCGATCACCGCGTAATTAGCCCCGGGGGGAAGGTGCCGCAAAGGATCCGTCGGGCCGAACAAAGCGACAAAAGGAGTGCCCACCGCGGAAGCGATATGCAAAGGAGAAGAATCGGCGGAGATGAACACATTGCATTTTTTGATCAACACCGCCAATTCGTTGATATTGGTCTTGCCGCAGGCATTGATCACCTTGGTGTTCTTAAGCGAATCGACGAGCATGTTGGCGCGCGGCTGATCCTCTTGCTTACCGGTAATGACCACCCGGATATCCCTGGCTTCCAGTTCTTCACACAGGGTGATCACGTATTCCAGCGGCCAGAGTTTTGTCTCCCATCTGGAGGAAGCGCTGATATTGATCCCCACCACTTTCTGCACCTGGCTCAACCATTGGGAATTAAAAAGTTCCTCCACCTTCTCCCGGTCTTCCGCGGAAGGCCAAAGCTCAAGGGCATTATTCAACAGGTCGATCCCCAGCAGCTTAAGGATCCTGAACTGGTGGGTTACCGGGTCCAGCGGGGTTTTTTGATCCTGGATCCGGTAGTTGAGCAAAAAGGAAAACTTTTTATTGTCATATCCGTAGCGGTGGACGCAACCGCTCAGATAAGCCAGCAGGTGGCTGGAACGGCTATTTTGCAGATCGATCACCGAGTCGAAATTTTTCTTCCGTAAAAGCTGACCCATCCTCAGCAAACCGAAGGGGCCGCGGTCCTTATTTTTTAAGTCGCAAACCAGAAGTTCGTCGATATACGGGCAGCGCAAAAGCAGGTCCTTGGATTCTTCCCCGACCAGAAAACTTATCTTGTATTTACTTTGGGGAAATTTTTCCCGGATCGCCCTTAAGGCCGCCGTAGAAAGGATCACGTCCCCTAAAGAACTGAGCTTGATCACCAGGATCTTAAAATTATTCAGCGCCTCCCGGTAAACCTCTAAAGTATTTTTGACCATCAATTCCACATTATATTTTTCTTTGACCTTAGCGTAGGCATTTTCCGCCAGGATGCGGGCGAATTCCGCGTCCTTAAAAATACGCATCACCGCCTCCGACATGCTTTTGGAATCCGCCGGAGGGACCAGGAGCCCGTTCTTGCCGTCCTCGATAATATCGATCACCCCTCCGACCCTGGTCGCCACCACCGGTACCCCGCAGGCCTGCGCCTCTACAACCACCCTGCCGAAGGCCTCCTGAGTAGTCGTGGCTAAAACCACCAGATCCAGGTTCTCCAATATTCCCGGAATATCCCGCTGCGTGCCCAGAAATTCCGTGCAATGCCATAAACCCAGGCGGCGCACTAAAATTTGCAGTTCTTCTTTATAAGCTTCCTTGGAAGCCGGAGCATCGCCGACGATCCAGATCTTCAGGCGCGGGACGGAGCGGGAAATGCGTGCCATGGCTTTGATAAAATGCAAATGCCCTTTTAGCGGGGTGATCCGGCCGATGATACCGACATTAAAATCTTCTTTCCTTTTGTTTTTAGGGTCCCGGTATTTAAATTTCTCCAGATCCACGCTGCGCGGCACCAGCTTGATCCGCTCATGGGGAACGGCAAAATCCTCGATCATGTGCCGGGCGATCACGTTGCTTAAAACGATCACTTTTTTGCCCCAGCCCATTACCGCGCTAAAAAGATGTTTCTGGTAATAACCGTGGCAAGTGGTAACGAATACCGCCTGGGTCCTTCGGCAGGCAAAATAAGCGATCCAGGCCGGCGCCCTTGAGCGGGCATGTACGATCTCGATCCCTTCCCGTTTGATAATTTCGGCTAACTCCGGAACCAGCTTGATCATGGAGATGATGGATTTTTTATTTACCGGCAGTTGATAGTGTTTAGCCCCCGCCTCCTCCAGTTCTTTGACCAGCGCTCCGCCGGCGGAAACCACCACCGATTTATGCCCCAGGCGCACCAGATGACGGGAAAGGTCCACCGTCCCGGTCTCTACCCCTCCGACATTAAGTTCCGGCAAAATTTGTAAAATCTTCATCCCAACCCTTCCTTTGCTAACTTAAATCGCTGAGGAAGGGCGGGATTCAATCCGCCCTTCCTTTTTAATTACAATATCCTCTTTAACCCCTCGCTGACTTTTAAATTGTCCTGCGGAAAATTCACCGCCGGCCTGTCTTTGAGCAACTGACTGATCCTCCGGGAAACGCCTTGGATCTGTTCTAAATAAATATAACCCTTATCCTGATAATATTTCAGGAAACGCGTGTGCTTTGCGCCCAGCTTGCCCGCCTGAAACACGACCACGTATTTTTCCGCGGCTACGGATTCAGAGATCATCGAAATACTTTCCGGAGAGCTGATCAAAACCCGGCTTGATCCCAATATCGCTCCCACCACATCCGGATTACTGTTTTCCCGGGCGATCACCAACAGCTTGCAGCGCGGCTCTGCGGTAAATTCATCCTTGAGCAGCGACTCTACGGTTTCCGGAGTGCGCCGGGAGGTGGTGATCAGGATATCCGCGTTTAACTCCCGGGCGGCTTTTTTGACCTCCTGCGCCAATTCCCGGATAGCCTGCGGCTCTAAAGAAAAATCCCTGCTGTTTCCGCCGAGCAATACCCCGATACAGGGGTCATGCAAAGGCCCCCGCAATAATCCTGATCCGGAAAAACTTTTAGCTTTTTGGATCAGGTACCGGGAATCAATTAAATTAAGCGCCCCTTCGGTGATTATGGTATTTTTAGCCGGGAGCTTGCCGCCTCCCAGATGGCTTTGCCAAAAAAATGGCAAACCACGGCCCTCTGGCCAGTCATGCCGGGGAATAAGCGCTAAGTTAAATTTATTCAAACTCAGCAAGCCCGGCCGCATCAAGACGATGGACTTAGACTGGGTTTCAACGCTCAAAAGATAATTTACCGCCGCGGCCGAGCCGCCGGCGGAAATCACGATCTCCGGGTTGACCCCCATCAGGCTTTCCCAGCTTTCCGGGGTCAAGGCATGGCGTAAATAACGCGCCCCAATCCCCCCGCATTCATATTTACCGGTGGACTTCGCCAATAAACCCAATAAAAAGGCGCGCGGCTTGGAGCGGAATTTTATCTCCCGGACCGCCAGGTGCGTTTTTATCCCCCGCTCCTCCAATTGCCGGCGGGTCAACTCCGCTATTGCCTCGCATTGGCGCAGGTGGCCGGTCCTGCCGTCGCTAAGGATCAGCACATCCCGCTCCCGGCTGTATTTATAAATCTTATACGTCCAGAGCAATTCATGCGGATATTTACGCAGGTATTTTTCATAAATGACAAACAGTCTTTGCAGGTTATCCCGGAGGTCTTTTTCTTCATCCCCGGTGCGGGTAGCCGTAAAAACCTGGTCTAAGATTACTTTAGAATAGGGGCCTTTCACCCGGGTATAAAAAATAGGGATGATCGCGCAATCGTATTTTAGCGCCAGCTTTACCGCTCCCGTAGACATCGAGGCATCTTTGCCGAAGAAATTTACCCCTACCCCGATTTTCCCCCCCTGGTCCACGGTCATCCCCACGGACTGGTTACTCTTAAGCACTTCGATCAGCTGCCGGAGGCTGGCGTCCTTATGCATGATCTTAGCTCCATGGGCCAGCCGGTATTTATTCAGCAGGGCGTTTAACCGGGGTAACCCCTGGTCCCGGACAAACAACACAAAGGCCACATCTAAATTTGCCATGATGATATTGGAAAGCTCCCAATTCCCTTCATGGACGATCAAAAAAATTACCCCTTTGCCCCGGTCAAAAGCCTGATAGCCGTATTCCTTATCTTCAATCCGGATATATTTCTGCAAATACCGCTTATTGATGCGCGGAATAAAAGAAATCTCGATTAAATTTTGCCCGAACGCCTGGTAGCTTTTGCGCGCGATCCTGGCGCATGCCCCGGTGTCCAATTTTTCCGCGACGGTGCGGCGGATATTGGCGTAAGCGACCGCCCGGTGCCTGCGGTCTAAAAAAAATACCAGGTCCCCCAGCCGGCGGCCCAGGAACAGGCTGAAATTCAAGGGGAGGAAATAAGTAAAAAAACTTACTACCCTAAATAGAATGTAAGCGCAGTAATCGACGATCAAATTCTGCTTCATTTTTAGTGATCTCTAGTTTTATCTCCAGGACCAGTATCCCGGAATCCTTGATCCCTGTTTTGCGGAGTTTCACCGCGTCTTTTTGCGTCGTGATCACCATCTCCAGCTTATCCTTCCGGGCTGCCTGGAGGATTTCCAGGATATCATTTTGGGTATAAGCATGATGGTCCGGGAACCGGTAAATTTTCATATATTTAATGCCCAGCCCGCGCAGGCATTTTTCAAAACCCTCCGGGTTACCGATCCCGGAAAATACCGCCGCGGTCTTACCTTTAAGCGCCGGCAACCCTAATTCTTTATCCGGGGCCTCCAGGGGACTTAACCCTTTTGGCGCGTGGTTGGATTCGACGATCAGCGCCCGGGGGTTGATCCGCGTAAGCTTATCCGCTAAAGCGCCTGGATCCCGGACGCAGGAAGTTTGGGTAATGACAAAAATATCCGCACGCTTAAGGGCAGAGAGCGGCTCACGCAAAAACCCCGCCGGAAGCAGGCGTAAATTGCCGAAAGGATTTGCCGCGTCGATGGTCACGATCTCCAGGTCTTTATCCAGTTTCCACTGCTGCATCCCGTCATCCAGGATCAGCGTATCGCAAGCATAATCCCTGACCGCCTGCCTGGCGGCTTTTAGCCGGTCCTTGTTCACGATCACCGGAATTTGCGGAAGTTTTTCCGCGAGCATTAACGGCTCATCCCCCATCCCCCTGGTCCCCTCAAGCTGCGCGTTACGTTTATACCCCCGGGTCAAGACAGCCACTTTATTGCCTGCGGCGCTCAATTTAACCGATAAATATTGGACTAAAGTAGTTTTTCCTGTCCCGCCCAGGGTGATATTGCCGACACTGACCACCTTGGCCGGAAGGCGCCGGCGCCTTATTTTATAGAAACCGGCAAGGAGAATGACAATAAAACCGTAAATCAGGGAAAGAATAAATAAAATCCCTCTTAAAAATGCGGCTCCGGGACCCTTGGTCTTACCGGTAACCAGATTATAAAGATACTCCCTGGCTAAGGACATAGGCTTTTAAAGTATTTTAAGCAGCATAAGCGCGCCGATCAAAATGAATAATGAAGCGCCGACATAGCGGATCATTTCCGGCCGGATGAATCTGGCCGCCAGTGAACCTAAAAACACCGAAATTACAGTGACGATAACATAGGCGGCCACTGACCCGGCCCAAACCGAAATAGGTTTCCCCGTTTTAGCCGCCATGCCGATACCGACCATTTGAGTTTTATCCGCTAATTCTGCGCAAAATACCGCTGCAAATGTAGCCGCAAACACTTTCCAATCCATCGGCATTGCTCCTCTCTATAAAATCGGTTTATTTAAACATCTATAATACCACACCGCCATTCGCCAGGCAAATGATTTTCAAAACTAAAACCTAAGATTAGCAATGAGATATGTAAAAATAAACCACTGGGAAGTATTTATTTCAAGAGACGGCAAAAGTTAAAAAATCCTTTGATTAAAGCGGGATCAATCCTTGGATCTGGCCCAGGTTTTCGATCGTAAAATCGGCTCCGGCCAGGTATTCTTTGGGAAGGCTGGTAGAAACAGCAATGCAAGGCATTCCTGCCTGCCTGGCAGAGGTAATGCCGAAAGGGGCATTTTCAATCACCAGGCAGTCCCGCGGCGCCAGGCCTAAGCCGGCGGCGGCTTTAAGATATGGTTCCGGATGCGGCTTGCCTTTCTTGACCTGATTTCCGGCGACCGTGGCGGCAAAAAGTTTAAGCACCCCGGCGGGCAGGATCTTCCTTACCTCTTCCATCGGGCTGCCGGTGACCAGCCCCAATAAAAAACCCTGTTTTTTCAGGTCCCGGAGCAGCTCGTAGGCGCCCCGGAAGATAAAGCGTTTAAAATAACGCTTAAAGATCTTTTGCCGGGCGGCAAAAATAGCCTCTAAAACCTTGCGCTCCGGCTTAATCCGGTTACGCTTAAGCAGGCCTTTTAGGGTTTCCTGCCAGCGTTCCCCCTCCTGCGCGTAAACCTCAAAACAACTGATGCGCACTCCCCAGGGGCGAAGCGCTTCATACCAGGCGATGAAGTGATACGGCATCGAATCAACGATCACTCCATCCAGGTCAAAGATAACCGCCTTAGGCCTTACTTTTAATTTCTTCATCTTTTTTTAGGATCATTCCTGAGGCAGCGAGGAAAGGTTCCGGTCGATAAACTCGATCAACCTTTGTTGATTGGCCGAAGAAATATCATAAAACTCCACTCCAATCCCCGGATACTCGTGGATCTGCACCTCTTTATCCGGTACCCATACCACCCGCCCGTCAAGCTGAAGCTCCTCCTGCTTGGGCCCGAGCTTCATTTTCATGACCACTTCATCCTTCAGCCTGAATTTGCCGCAACCGAAAATAAAAGCCCCCACCGCGCTTAAATTAAGGATGTCCGCTTTCTGGCATGCGGCGGAAGAGTCGGTTTTGGATTTTAATTCTATTTTTAAATCGATCGGCAGGCGCTTGAACCGGCGGCGCAGCTGCATCCGCTTGATTTCCTCGATAATTTTATCCTCCTTAAAACTGTTGAGCGCCAGCTCTTCGCTGCCGTAAATCTCCACTACCCGGTCCATTCCGGAAACCGCGAATACGCTGCGTAATTGCGCCGGGATATTGACGAATTTCATCCTCCCGTGATGGTTCACTACTTCTTTATAAGCGATGACGATCACCGATATCCCCATATAGTCTATCCCGGTAACCTCCTCCAGGTTGCAGAGCAGGTCCGGGTAACCGTCCCGCACGCACTGGCCGACCACCTCGACCAGGTTTGCCGAATCCACGTCGATGCGCCCGCACAAATCCAAAATAATGCAACTGCCGGATTGCCTTAATTTTATTTCTAGCATATTTTAAACTCCACTGTTGGGTTGCCTTTTAAAGTATTATGCGCCGGGCAATTTTTTATAAACTCCAACAGCGCTTTTTGCCTGCGTTCATCCAATTGACAGCCGTTAAGATCGATCTGCACGTTGACCTGTTTAAAAGTAAGCGGGGATCCGGAAAGCTCCCCGGAAACATTAACCTTAAAATTTTTCAAATCTAATTTTGCGCCCACGGCGTATTTTCGAATATACACCCCGACACAGCTGCCTAATCCGGCAAAAAGCGCATCCAGCGGAGTAAATCCTTTCCCCTGCGCGTCGATCACCAGCTGCGCTTCCCCGGCCCTGGCCGTAAACGCCATCTCCTGATCATGGGTAATCTCCACCTGATACATTTTAATCTCCTCCTAAAATTTATACCGGAATAATAATCCCAGCAGATAACTTAAAGTCGTCCCCAGGTTTACCAGGATAGTCAGGCCGCACATTTTTTCCAGCGCAACCCGCTCCCGGTATCCTCCCTTAAGCATCCGGTAGGCCAGGCCTAATGAAAGAAACAAAACCGGAAGATAAAAAATCCCCGTCTGAAGCGGCACGCCTTTAGCCAAAGAAAAAATAAAGGCCAGCGCCCCGGTCACCGCTAAAGCCGCGTAAACCCGCGACCCGTTCTCTTTACCGATACGCACCAGCATATTCTTCTTTAAACACTGCTTATCCGCCAGATAATCCGGAAATTCATTGATCAGGATTATATTGGCGACGCTGCAGGCAACCGGGATAGAGATCCAGGTGCCCAACATAGCGAACCTCCCCGCTTGCAGATAAAACCCGGCATTTACCGAAAGCCAGCCGAAAGCGTAAGCAATAAGCAGCTCCCCGATTCCCCGGCTGACCAAGCGCAGCGGAGGGGTGGAATAAAAATAAGCGCAGAATATTCCCGTCATCCCCAGCCACAAGGTCAGGCTTCCCGTCCGGAAATAACCCTGCAGGATCAATCCCACGGCCACTGCCAGGAATAAAAAACTCCGGTTTAAAATTATTACATTTTTAGGGACAAGGCGGTTCTCAACCAGCACCCCGCTCCCGCCGCTGAAGAAATTTTTTTCTAATACCACGCTCAGGCGGTCCTCCGCCAGGTCATGCACTTCCCCGCTGTAGTGGGCGACCAGCTGCACCAGGACTGCCCCGGATAATCCGAAGATAAAAACCGGAAGATTAAAGATCCCGCAAGCGCGCCCGGCCAGAAGGGAACCTAAAATATACGGAGCGACCAAGACGCTTAAAAACGGGACCCGGGAAAGCAAAAACCAGTATTTAATTTTCATCTAAACTAAACATTTTCCTTTTTACTGCTGCGCCGCAGCGCTTTTTCCATCCGCTGGTAAGCTTCCTGGACGGTTTTGCCCTCCGTAAGATGATCGTAACAAACCGCGGCGAAACCTTCCCGGTTTTTGATCTTAAAAATTTCGACTTTTAAATGCCCGATCTTATATTCCATTAATTACGCGCGCACCTGGATCGTCGCCTTACGGTCGAAAGGATTGGTCCGCATCGCCAGGGAAAACAAATACGGATAATCCGCCTTAAGATGCTCCATATACAGGAGCCACTGGCGGATCAATTGCCGGTAAGCCCGCTGGATGTCCCCGTTAAGATGTTTATAGTCCGCCGGATCAAGCCCCTGCAGGGTTTGCCTGCCTTCCAGTTCTTCCGTAAGATGAAAAACCGCCCAAAGCAGGTCGGTAAAGGACTCGTGCTCCAGGAGGTTCTGGTTCTCCAAAAGTGCCAGGAGAAAACCCCGGTTTTTTACCAAAAATAGTTTCAAGCCTTCCAGGTCCCCTTTATGGCAGTCAACCGCACAGGAAAAACCGGAAATCTCCTTCTGCAGGTCTTTAAATTGCTTGGCCGTCCATTCGTTGCGCACGATGAATTTAGCGGCCAACTCTTCTCCCTGGGCGTCGAAGGCCACGCAAAACTTAACCAGCTCCTTGCCCACCTGACTGAAAAAAGCGCCGATCACCATGTTCATTTTTTTAAACAGCGCCTGTTTTTCCCGCTGCGCCAGGAGATTGTGCACGACCATAGTCACCAGGAATACTTCCAGGAAAACAAAAGCGGTATCGCTGATCAAATAACTGAAAATATACCGGGCATCCCGGAAAATCAGATAATGGATACCGTAAACGGCGGCGGAAAGCATGATCAAACTAAACCCGAGCACCACCTGCCAACTGAATATTTTTTTAATCTTCATTTTTCCTCAAGCCTTTTAGTTAACGGGTTATTTCGATAATTTTATACTTTAGTATCCCCGCGGGGATTTTAATTTCGGCGACCTCATTAACTTTATGCCCCAGCAAACCTGAACCTACCGGAGAACTGACGGAGATCTTGGCCTGGTTATAATCCGCTTCCAGGTCGGACACAAGAGTATACTCCAACTCTTCCTGTGTATCCATATCCAATAATTTTACTTTTGCCCCGATCAAAACCTGGTCTTTGGGAATATTTTTATCCAGGATGCGCACCCGGGAAAGCTTATCCTCTAATTCCATAATTTCTTTTTCGTTGTGGGCTTGCGCGTCCTTGGCCGCGTCATACTCCGCATTTTCGCTGATATCCCCGTAAGCGCGGGCCTCTCCGATCGCTTTGGCCAGCTGGCGGCGTTTGACGGTTTTTAAATATTCCAGTTCACCTACCAGTTTTTCATAACCTTCCTGGGTCATATAAATGTCTGCGGCCATAAGTAGTCTCCCTTAAGTTTTAGTTATTTCTTTAATGATCTCTATGTTTTTCCGGGTTGCTCCCTGATTTTTAAGAATTAATGCGTAGGCTCGCTCCGCCAACCCTTTGGCTAAAAGGCTGCCCTGGAGGAGTTCCTTGACCCGCTCGGATAATTCCCCGCTGCCGGAAACGGCAAGCGCGGCCTGATTGGCCAGGAACAACTCGCTGATCTGCCGGAAATTAAACATGTAGGGGCCGAAAATTACCGGTTTCTTTAAACTGGCCGGCTCAATGATATTGTGCCCCCCTTTTTTTACCAGGCTTCCGCCGATAAAAACAATATCCGCGGCCCGATAATAATTGAACAGTTCTCCCACCGTATCCAAAATAAATACCGGGTTATTTACGCAGGAAGGACAGAATCCGGACAGCGCGGAGATAAGCAAAGGCATAAATCCCTTTTGCTCCACTACCCGGCAAACCTCTTTACGGCGTTCCGGATGCCGGGGAGCAATAAGGATTTTTAAATCCGGAAAAGCCGGCAAAATTTTCCGGTAGGCATCCAGGATCAATTCTTCTTCCCCCGGATGCGTGCTTCCGCAAACCAGCAACCGCCCGGAGGCCCCCAGTAAAAGTTTATCCCGGTAAACTTTCGCTTCCAGGCCATCGGAAACGCCAAGATTAATATCGAATTTTACATTGCCGGTCACCCGGATCTTTTTTGCCTCCACCCCTAAATTTTCCAGCCGCCGTCCGTCCTCCCGGGTTTGCACGCAGAATTGGGAGACCTTGCGCAGGATCGGCCGGATAAATAATTTGATCAAGCGGTATCCGCGATAAGAACGGTCCGAGATCCTTCCGTTGACCGTGATCACCGGGATCCCCGCTTTATCCAGACAGCTGATCAAGTTCGGCCAGATCTCGGTCTCGGCGATAATAAACATGCAGGGGTTGATCTTCTTTAATACGCCGCGCACGATAAAACTAAAATCCAGGGGCAGATAAGTCAAAAAATCCCCCTCTTTAATTACCTCTCTGGCGACTTTATTCCCCGTGGCGGTGACCGTGGAAATTACCAATTTTTTCCCGGGATAAGCCTGGCGCAGCTGCAACAGGAGCCCTTTGACCGCATTGACCTCCCCCACGCTTACCGCATGGATCCAGATCGGCCGGTCCAAATTCAAATGTTCCGGCAGGACACCCAAGCGCCTGGAAAATGCGCCGCTTAATTTCCCGCGCATAAAATAAACCGGCAGGCAAATGACCGCGAAGATTAAAAACACAAAGTCATAAATTATAAACATCGGCCTTCCTCTTCTGCTGACCACTACCCGCTAACTGCTGTTCTTCTAGGCGTGCGGATGCGCCTTATCGTAGACGCTCTTTAATTTGTCTGTAGTTAAATGCGTATAAATCTGCGTGGAAGAAAGGTTTGCATGGCCCAGCAGCTCCTGCACCGTGCGCAAATCCGCCCCGCGATTTAAAAGATGCGTAGCGAAAGAGTGCCGGAAAGTATGCGCGCAAACCCCAGGCTTCATCCCGGTGGACTTAAGGTATTTTGCCAGCACAAAACGCACCCCGCGGGCGGTGATCCGGACGGAATGATTGTTTAAGAATAAAGCCTCCGTTTGTTTTTTCCTTTTATCCAGGTATTTCCTTACCGCCGAGAGCGCGGTTTCTCCGATGGGGACGATGCGCTCCTTTTTGCCTTTCCCCCTGACCTTCAGGATACCGCTGATAAAATCGATATCCTCCAGGTTTAAACCGACCAGTTCGGAGATACGCAGGCCGCTGGAATAAAATACTTCCAGGATCGCCCGGTCACGCAGTCCCAGATCATCCCGGGCGGTTTTAGCGAAAGCTGATTCGATCAACCGGTAAACCTCATCCTCGGTCATAAAAGAAGGCAGGCGTTTATCCAGTTTGGGGCTGGAAAGCATCAGGATCGGGTTGGTCTTCAGATGGCCTTCCCGGCAAAGAAAACGGAAAAAACTGCGCAGGGTGGAAAGCTTGCGCCCGACGGTGCGGTTACCGAAATTTTTTTCTTTCAGGACCGCCAGATATTTTCTCAAGGTCAGGTAATCGATCTTTTCCAGCTCGGTCCCGGAAACAAATTTATTGAACCCCTGCAGGTCCAATTTATAATTTATGATCGTATGCAAAGAATAATTCTTCTCGATTTCCAGATAGCGGGCGAATTTTTCGATGTATTTATCCATAATTTGGTGTCTTTAGGCGCCTCTAAAAGATTGCTCCGTTGTCATTCGCCTTTAATCACAAACTCCCCGCAAGGACACCTGGCTGCAGCTAATCCTTATTCTTGTTTATCCTCTGGTTTAGCTTCAGGCTGTGCTTCGGGTTTTTTCTCCGCCTCATCCTTGTCATCCGGTAAATTACGCGAAGTAAACGTGCACTTGGGGAAATTCGAGCAGCCGTAGAAAAATCCGCGCTTTGAGCGCCGCTCGATTAGCTCACCTCCGCAATTTTCCAGCGGGCATTTGACCCCGGAGGTAATCGATTTGGAGTTCTTGCATTCCGGAAAAGCGGAACAGCTCAAGAATTTTCCGCGCCTGCCCCACTTCACGATCAAGGGCTTGCCGCATTTATCGCATACCTGGTCCGTAGTGATCACTTCCTTGACGATGTTGGCCTGGGCAAAATCCAGGCTTTCCTTAAACGGCTGGTAAAAATCTTCCAGCACTTTTATCCGGCTCAATTTACCTTCCTCCACCTCATCCAGCTGCTCCTCGATAGCGGCGGTAAATTTCAAGTCGAGGATCTTGGGGAAGTATTCCACTAAAAGGTCATTGACCTTAAAACCCAGCTCGGAAGGATTAAGGTAGCCTTTGATCCGGCGCACATAATCGCGCAAAATGATCGTATAAATGATCGGGGCGTAGGTTGAAGGCCTGCCGATCCCCTCTTCTTCCAGCGCCTTGATCAAAGAGCTGTCCGAATACCGGGGCGGAGGCTTGGTAAAATGCTGCGAAGGATTCAACCCCTTTAAGCCCAGCACCTCACCCTGCTCCAGAGGAGGAATTACATTTTTATTCTTATCTTTTTCTTTTTCCTCTTCCTCGTCTTTTTCCTCCCCCTCCTCCTCTTTATTGTAAGCGGCGAGAAAACCCTCAAAAAGCAAATGGCTGCCGTTAGCCGCGAATAAATATTTATCCGCCAGGATGTCTACCGCCGTCGCTAAGAACTCCGCCGGTTTCATCTGGCTGGCCAAAAAACGGTTGTAGATCAACGTATAAAGCCGGATCTGGTCGTGATTGAGAAAATCCTTAAGGCTCTCCGGGCTCCGGGAGACATAGCTGGGGCGGATCGCTTCGTGCGCCTCCTGCGCGGATTTCTTCGCTTTAAAAACATTGGGCTTCTCCGGGACAAAATCCTTGCCGAAACTTCTGCCGATATGCTCGCGCACCTCCTGGATCGCTTCGGCGGCGACATGCGGAGAATCCGTACGCATATAAGTAATTAAACCCACCGGGTTATCCTCGCCGATATCGATCCCTTCGTAAAGCTGCTGGGCGATCAACATGGTTTTGGAGGCGTTGAACCTTAATTTATTGAACGCTTCCTGTTGCATCGTGCTGGTAATAAACGGGGCGGGCGGGTAACGCTTCTTCTCCGACTTCTTCACTCCCTGAACCTTAAATTCTTTATCCCGCAAAAATTCGCAGATCTCCTTGGCCTGGCCGCCGTTTTTGATTTGCGCTTTCTCGCCGCCGATCTTCTCCAGTTCCGCGGAAAAACCGCTCTCCCCGGACACCTGGGGCTTGAATAATTCCGCGCCGATCTGCCAATATTCGCTGGGCACAAAAACCTGGATCTGCCGCTCCCTCTCCACGATCAGCCTCAATCCCACAGACTGCACCCTGCCGGCGCTTAATCCCCGGGCAAGCTTCTTCCAGAGTAAAGGGCTCAGAAAATAACCCACCATCCGGTCCAGCACCCGGCGGCCGACCTGGGCCTGGATCATTTCCAGGTCGAACTCCCTGGCGTTTTTAAAAGATTCCGCCACCGCGTGCGGGGTGATCTCATGGAAACTGACCCGCTTGACTTCTTTACCCTTGAATAATTTTTCTTTTATCTGCCAGCCGATCGCTTCCCCCTCCCGGTCAGGGTCAGTCGCGATATAAATATTTTCTTTTCCTTTGGCTTCTTTTTTCAATTGGGCCAGGATCTTCTTTTTTCCCGGGATCACCACATAATCCGGGGTAAAGTTATCCTCAACATTGACCCCGAGTTTTTTCGCCGGCAGGTCGATGACGTGCCCCATCGAGGAAACTACCCTGAAATCATCCCCGAGGATCTTGCTGATGGTTTTGGCTTTGGTCGGCGATTCGACAATCACTAAATTTTTAGGCATTTAATTCCTCATATACTGTTTACCCGGCAATATCCGGATTAGCTTTTTAAATTGTAATTTTAAAAGCAGGTTCAATACCCTGCTGCTGGCCAGGGATGATTTTTGCACTAATTCGTCGATCGCCACCGGCTGGTCTCCGATGTGCCCGTAAAGCTCTCTTTCCTGGCGGTCCGCGGGGATTTTATTTTCCGGCGGCGGTTCTATATCTTTGCCTCCCGCATCCACCAAGTTCAGCTCTTCCAGGATATCTTCGCAGCAGGTGACCAGTTTTGCCCCCTGCTTAAGCAAAGCGTTAGTCCCCAGGGAACCGGCTGAATCTATCCTTCCGGGTAAAGCAAAAACTTCTTTTCCCTGCTCCAAAGCGAAATCCGCGGTGATCAGGGCCCCGCTGTTCCTGGCTGCCTCGGTGATCAAAACTCCCAGGCTTAAGCCGCTGATCAGGCGGTTGCGCCGGGGAAAATTCTGCGGCAAAGGTTTTACCTCCATGGGAAATTCGGAGATTACCGCCCCGCAAGCAGCAATTTCTTCTGCCAGATCCGCATTTTCCTGCGGATAAATATGCTTAAAACCGCTGCCGATCACCGCCAGGGTGCGCCCCTTTGCTTTTAAAGCGCCGCGGTGGGCAAAAGTATCCACTCCGCGGGCCATTCCGGAAACTACGGTAATCCCCCGGGCCGCTAACTGCGCGGCAAAATTTTGGGCGTTATTTAATCCGTAAAAGGATGCCTGGCGTGAACCGACGATTCCCACCGCTAAATTATCCGCCGGAGTTATCTGCCCCAAACAATACAGCACCATCGGCGGCCCGGGTATCTGCCTTAGCGCCGCAGGATACTCCTGATCCAGGAGGGTAAGGACCTTTATCCCCGACTTTTGCGCCAAAGCCAAATCCGCTTTTAGTTTTCCGGTATCAAAATCAAGGATACTTTGGCCAAGCTGTTCGCCCACTACCGCCGTTAAAGATTGCCGGCTGGCCCGGAAGATCGCCTCCGGCTGGCCGAAATGCTCAAGCAGCCGCTCCAGCCGCGCGCTGCCTATCTGCGGGATAAGATTCAAGCTTACCAAAGCCTCAAAATCATTCATTACTTTTTTAGAAGCTTCCTGCTGATCTTAGCGGCGACCTGCTTGACGGAAACGCCGGTAGTATCGATAATGGCGTGCGCCTGCGCATAATAAGGGGCGCGCATTTTCAGCAAATGCTCTATACGCTCCCGGGGCTTGGCCACATTTAAAATCGGGCGCTGCGTGCTGGAGGAGACTCTTTTTAAGATCGTCTCACAATTTGCCGACAGGCAGACTACCGTCCCGGTTTTTTTCATCAGCTTAATGTTCTGCGGATCTAAAACTATCCCGCCGCCGCAAGCAACCACAAATTTATCCTGGGTAGCCACCTGCTTTAAAGCCTTCTTCTCGATCTTGCGGAAATAAGCTTCCCCGTACTTGGCAAAAATGTCGACGATCCTGCGCTGCTGCTGCAATTCGATCAATTCATCCAGGTCGACAAAATTCCATTTTTTCTGTTCCGCCAGCACCCGGCCGACAGAAGTTTTTCCGGTACCCATAAACCCGACAAGATAAATATTCATCGCATAGTTAAAATACCGGGTAAGGATAGGATATCTTTCCCACCCTTACCCGGGCACATCTTTATTTAACTTTTATACGCTTCCAGGACAACATCGCAGAACTGCTGTTTCAGTTCTTTAGTGGCGGGAATTACCGTGTTATACCATTTCCCATCTTTACCCTGATGGCGCGGCATACTCACAAATAATCCTTTTTCTCCGTCTACTACGCTAAAACCCTTGATCACGATTCCGGAAAAAGAAACATCCGCAAAAGCTTTAAGCTTGGAATCGGTTTCCAGCTTAAAAATGCGGCTGACGCTGATGGTATTTTCATCCATCGCCCACTCCTCTCTTAAGTTTAAAGCACTTAACTTATGTTCCGCCGCAATTCGCGGCAGACCCGCCAATCTTTGTGGCGGGCGCCATACATTAAGTCGTGCCTTCACTTAAATAGACGAAAGGAATGATTTTTTCTAACCGGATTATTTAAGAACAAAGCCGCTAATAGCAGTTTTCCGTAAAAACCTCATAGCGGGTGATCATTGATCGAATCGGCCGGAGTCAGATCATAAATATGCCGCTCGAAAACCTTGGTCGATCCGTTCGGCAGATCATTGATCAAAAAAACTTCATTGACCACGATTATATTCCGGATAAACAGGATCACCCGCACCGCGACCGTCGTATAATATTTCCCGGCCTCATTGGCGATCTCCCCTTTTAAGAGCAGCTGATTGGAGCTTTTATACCGCTCGATCTTAACATTCCGGTAAATCAGGCTACGCATGACGGATCCGTTTCAGATATCCGGCGTAGGCATTTTTAATGTCCCTTAAAGCGTCGGAGCCGAATTTCTCCAGGAAAGCGTCCGCCAATACCAGGGCGCATGCCGCTTCCGCCACGACCCCGGCGGATTCCACTACGCAGATGTCCGAGCGTTCTACCGCCGCCTTGGCCGGTTTTTTAGTGTGGATGTGCACTGAATCCAGCGGATCAAGCAGCGTGGCGATCGGTTTCATGCAGGCGCGCAAAACAATCTCCTGTCCGTTGGATATTCCACCTTCCACCCCGCCGGCATTATTACTTAAACGGTAATAACCTTTGGCTTTAGAGTAATATATCGGGTCATGCACCTGCGAGCCGAAACTCGACCCGTATCCGGCGCCCAAACCTATTTCGAAAGATTTTACCCCGGGAATGGAAATGATCGCGGCAGCCAGGCGGCTGTCCAGCCGGCGGTCAGACTGCACGTAACTTCCCAATCCTGCAGGAACATTCCTGGCATTGACCCGGAAAATCCCCCCCACCGTGTCTTTATTTTTCATCGCTTCGGTGATCTTAGCGGCCATCCCCTCTTTTGTGGACACTCCGCCGACGGACAAAACCGTGCTGGTAATCTGGATCCCGAATTCATTTAGGAATATTTTGCCTAAAGCTCCCAAGGCGACCGTCGCTGCCGTGCTCCTGGCGGAGGCCCGTTCCAACACTTCCCGGATATCCGTAAAACCGTATTTTAAAAGCCCAGGAAGATCCGCGTGGCCGGGCCGGGAGGCAACCACCGGGTGCAATTTTTCGATGCCGGCATCTTTATTTTTGATCAACAGGGTAACCGGGCTGCCCAGGGTGCGGTTGTTCTTTAAGCCGGAAAGGATTTCCACCCGGTCATTCTCTATCTGCATCCGCCTGCCCCTTCCGAATCCGGACTGCCGGCGTTTCAATTCATTATTTATCCTGGCCGCATCCACCTTTAAACCCGCGCAAATCCCTTCCAGGATAGCAACCATCCCTTTTCCGTGCGACTCCCCCGCTGTTAAAAATCTTAACATAAATGCCTCCCGCTTAAACTCTAAACACTAAACTCGAAATCCTAAACAAATCCAAAATCCAAAACTCAAAATTTAAAACCGGTGTTTTGGGTTTTGAGTTTCGAGTTTATCTCCACAATCCTTTTTTACTCTCTCTGGCTTGCCGGTACAATTTCAAAAATAAATCCGCGTATTTTACGTTAGGCGGATAAGTCATCAATGAAGCATACCCCTCTTCGACGATCCGGGCATTCACGAACGTTCCATCCAAGAGATAGACATACGCCAGCGTCCTTCTGTATTTATCATACCGCTCAACATCAAATTCCAGCCTGACGCGTTTCCCTTCCACCAGATTTTTAGTAAATTCGTAGGAGCGCCGGCCTAACTGTTTAATCGCGGCCACATCCTGGCCCGAACGGCTGGCATCCCGGTCAAGCTTGGCGGAATCATGCATTTCCGGGGTATCGATGCCGATCAAGCGGACCCGCGTTCTGTCCTCCAGCAATAAAGTATCCCCGTCCACTGCCCGAGTGACCAGGACATTATTATAATCGGATCCGGGCAGGCTCATCGCGCTTGCCGCGCCCAGTGAACATAAATGATCCTTACAGAAAAAATACCCGGTCAAAGCCAATAAACCGGTTAACAATACGATAATGGTTTTATTCATTTCTCTCCCTTTTCCTATTTACAACTGGCCGGCTACCGTTTGCGCCAGGACAATAATATCCTCGATACAAAAAATATCCTTAATACTGGCGTCGAAATAAATGTTAGCGTCGGGGCCGAACTCACTGTCGGCTTTCCATAATTTGATCAACACCGGAACAGCGGCAAAAGCCTCCACGACAACGCTAATATCCCCGCCTTCAGATAACTTAGCCGGGAGCCTGCCCAGGATATTCCTGATCCCTTCCGGATCCTTCCCGTACTTACGCAGGATCGGCTCAACCGAACGTTGATGATAAGCGGAAGCATATCCTTCAATGCCGGCCAACTCCTTAAAGGTAAGCCACTGGCCGGTCAATCCGGGTAGGCCGCCTAACTTTTTGGCCAAATAGTGCAGGATCAGGATGCTCAAAAGATCTTTGGCCGGAGCATTGCAGGACAAAGAAAGAACCTTTCCGGCCTGCGCATCTATGCTGTATTCATCCGCCATGAATTTTACGGATAAATTGTTGGGCGCCTTAAGGTTGGATAGATCTTCCCAGGCTTTCCTGAATGCCGCCTCGTAACTCATCGCTGTATTATATTATTTTTGCGTAGATAAATCAATGGTTTTAGATTATAATAACCCTATGCAATACGACCGTTTCCAGCAAGAAGCCATTGATCATATCAACAGCGGTTATTCGGTAATTGTCTCGGCTCCCACCGGAGCGGGAAAAACCGCCATCGCCGAACACATTATCAGCGAAGCGATCCAGAAAAACTGGGGAGTGATTTATACCGCCCCGATCAAGGCGCTTTCCAACCAGAAATTCCGCGATTTTAAAGGCCAGTTCCAGGAGAATATCGGGATCCTTACCGGGGATGTTTCCATCAACCCCCAGGCCCCGGTCCTGATCATGACTACCGAGATCTTCCGCAATAAGATCCTGGATGAGCCGGCATCCCTGGAAAAATATTCCTGGATCATTTTCGACGAGATCCACTATATTGATAACCCCGAACGCGGCACGGTCTGGGAGGAATCCCTGATCTTTTTACCTAAACACATGAATCTCCTTGGGCTGTCGGCAACGATCCCCAACATCGACCAGTTCGCCGGATGGATCGAATCCATCCATAATAAAACCGTCAAAGTGGTCATCGAAGACCAGCGGCCGGTGCCACTGCATTTCAGTTTTCAGTGCGCCAACGAAGTGGTGGATAAATTCGAACAGCTTAAGCGCCTGCGCTCCGATAAACCTAACCGGCTGCAATCCCTAATCCGCCATGTCCAGGAAAAAGAAGGGCTGCCGGCGATTTATTTTGTTTTTTCCCGCAAGCGCGCCGAAGAACTGGCCTTTGACCTGTACGGGTTTAAATTCCTCGACGCCAAGGAAACCCGGGCGATCACCCAGATGTATGAAGAATTGCTGGAAAAATTTAACCTGAAAAATGAACAGTCGGCGCAGCTGCTTTACCCGCTGATCCAGCGCGGAATCGCCTACCACCACGCCGGGATGCTGCCGACATTAAAAGAGGTCATCGAAAGGCTTTTCACCAGCCGCCTGCTGAAAGTCATTTTTACCACCGAAACCTTCGCCCTGGGGATCAATATGCCCAGCCGCTCGGTAATGTTCGACGGACTGCGTAAATTTTACGGGACTTACGTGCGAAATTTAAAAACCCGGGATTTCTTCCAGATGGCCGGCCGCGCCGGCCGCCGGGGGATCGACACAGAAGGATTCGTTTACACCCGGATCAATCCCCAGCGCATAAATTACGAGGAAGTGCGCCGGATAATTTTCGGTCCTCCCGAAGAAGTGAAAAGCCAGCTGAACACCTCCTACGCTACGATCCTCAACCTTTACGAAAAATACCAGGATGACCTGTTCAATATTTACCCGCTTTCCCTGCATTATTACCAGTCCCGGAAAAATGAACAGAAACAGGCGCTGAACCTTCTGGATGCCAAACTCAGGCTGCTTAAAGACCTGAATTATATCCACGATGGCAAGCTTACGGGCAAAGGGAAATTCGCCAAAACTATTTACGGTTATGAACTGGTCCTGGCCGAACTCTACGATGAGAATATCCTGGAACAGCTGGATGAGTTCGGGCTGGGGGTGATCGCCGCTTCCGTGGTGTTTGAGCCGCGTAAAAACCAGCGGATGCCCACGGGATTGTCCAAAGCCACCGGACATTTAAAAAGGACAGCCGAGGAAACTTACGACCGGATAAAAAATAAAGAACGCCGCTACAAGATCTATCCTTTCAGCAAGCTCCCTTATTTCCATCTTTGCGCCAGCATGGAAGCCTGGCTGCGCGGGACCAATTTCGAGCGCACCCTGCAATTTACGGATTGCGACGAAGGAGAGGTGGTGCGCTACTTCCGGATGAG
Organism: Candidatus Omnitrophota bacterium; assembly: GCA_903852325.1. Lineage (GTDB taxonomy): Bacteria > Omnitrophota > Gorgyraeia > Gygaellales > Profunditerraquicolaceae > UBA6249. The sequence goes on along the minus strand of CAINQO010000035.1, from coordinate 30,346 downwards.
CGTGCAGGTTTTAAGGGAGATATCCCAGGCCCCGGTAGCCTCCTATCTGCTCAAAGAAAAGATCAAGGAAACTATCCGGGTGATCAACCGGGATATCGTCGACGCTGAAAAACAGCTGCGCGAAGGTTAAACTAAAAATTACCATAACAAATACTTGTAATTTTTAGTTTACGCCGAACGATACAATAATCGAAAATCTCCAACCGTATCATCCAGGCTTAGTTCGGCGCTAACCGCATCATCCAGACTCAACCCGATGATAACCCAATGATAAACCAAAAGAGCCAACTCAATAAAGAGTCGGCTCTTTTTTATTTACCAAACAGCTCCCAATTTATTTTATTTTAAAGTATTCCTTCAGCACTTCCTTGTGGTCAAAAGCAAACCCTATTTTTTCTAATTGGGAAGGTTTAATTATTTTGACATCCGCGGCGTCATCCCCGGCTTTAGGAGTGCCTTTGGCTTTGGCAGTGAACACCGCCGTAATCGTGTGGAACCGGGGGTCCCTGGCCGGATCCGAATAAGTGTGGAATTGTTTAACCTGGGTTAACTCCAGCCCGGTTTCTTCTTTGGCCTCCCGGATCACCGCCTCCTCCAGACTCTCCCCGTAATCCACGAAACCGCCGGGCAAAGCCCAGCCAAAAGGCGGGTTACTGCGCTTGACCAGGACAATTCCCGAAGCCAGTTCGATGATCGCATCCACTGTCACGTAAGGGCCGCCGGATAATTTTGTGGTCACGTACTCCAAATAACCCAGGACCCCTTTTTTAAAAACGGTGAATGCCTCCTGGTCCCTCAGGCAAAAAATTATTTCTTTTAAGGAAACCTCGCTGCGTAAATGTTTTAAAACTTCCTGGGCCATGATCTTGGCGCTGGCTAAAAGCGGGAACCCGCCTGTCCCGCAGCCTAAGGCCGGGAAAGCCACGGAATTGATCCTGATCTGTTCGGCGGCATAAAGCGCGTTGCTCGCGGCCGCGCGGATCTTAAATTCATCCGTCTTGAAATCCATCCCCATCGTCGCGGCGTGAATGACATATTTTGCCGCCAGTTCTCCGGCGCCGGTAGTGATCGCCTGGCCGATCTCCAGCGGCCCCTTGGCCAGGGCCTCCTCCTCGATGATCGAGCCTCCCTTTTTTTTGATCGCCCCCGCCACTCCCCCGCCCATCAACAATTGATTGTTCGCCGCGTTGACGATCGCGTCCACCCGCAACTCGGTAATGTCCCCCAGCATGACCTTAATTTCCGTATTTTTTATTTTCATCGTTCACCTACCAGTAAAAAGGTTGAAAATACCTGATCTGAGAAAAAACCCCTTTTAGGTCCAGGATCAAAAGCATGTCGGAATATTTATCCGTCCAGGGGCGCAGCAGGCGTTTTTTACCCGGAACATACTGGTTCCAGTTAAACCCGGAGAGCAACCGGTTAAAGGAGCCTTTGTCCCAGGTCACCGCAAACCAGCTGGTAGAATAGGCATCCAGCTTATTATTCTCAATGTTATTTTTGAAACATGAATACGCGCCCAGGTACTCGGCGTTGCTGAATAAAACCGGGATAAAATTCAGGTAGCGGTTGGAGATATGGAACAGGATCACTCCCCCGGCGGATAAATGTTTATGGTATTCATCGATCGCTTCAGTGGTCAAAAGATGCACCGGGATCGCGTCCCCGCTAAAAGCATCTACCACCAGAATATCATAGCGGCCGGCGGGCTGTTCTTTGATCTTGACCCGGGCATCCCCGAAAATAAAATTGATCCTTCCTTTGGTATTTTTAAGAAAGGTAAATATTTTGTCGGCGATAAAATAAACATCCGGATCGATCTCGAAATAATCGACCACCTCGCCCGGTCGGGCATAAGCGGAAAGCCCGGCCGTGCCCAAACCGATCACCCCCATGTTTTTTCTTTCCCAGGAAGAGCCCAGGAGTTGCCCTACCGGGGTAAGTTTATGATAATAAGCCAGGGGCTGGTCCTGCTTATCTTTATCCGTATATTGCACGCCGTGCGTGGTTGTCCCGTGCATCAACAGGATCTTGCCTTCTTTCCGGGAAACCTCGTATATCCCGTAATAATTACGGTGCCGGTAAATATAATCGTATTTAGTCCACAGCGGATAAATAAGCGAGGTGACGGACAATATCAAGATAATGCTTAGCAAAAACGCGCGAGGATTCTTGCTTATGCGCGCGTAACAAACTTTATATATCCAAAAAATAATGATGAGGCCGAACACATTATACTCTCTAAATAAAACAGGCCAGATTTTAAGGGTGACACAAACATAAAATACCAAAAACACATTGATCCAGCCCATCAGCTTGAACTCACTGCCAATAGCCAGTCCCACCGCGATCAAAGCCAGGCCCACCAGATACTCGCAGGCGGAAAAAGAAATAAGCGGCATGACCCAGGTAGTAAAAAACCCGCCTAGGAATCCGCCTAAAGAAACGACTAAATAAAATAAAGGCAGGTAATTCAGATCCGCCGGCTTAGTTTTATTCAACTGGTATTGGCAGAACATGCACAAGTGGAATAAAAACCAGCAGATCACCCCCATTTCGACAAAAGCGGGCAAAATCCGCATCAAGGGAATAAAAAAGAAAAGGATGCTCCAGGCAAAAGTCAGGTAAAATTTATCCGTTACCCAGGCAGGAACCCAGCTTTTGCGCTTAAAATTAAGGACAAAAGAGATCAGATAAATGCACAGCGGTAATACCCACAATAAAGGGATCGGGGCGATCTCATAAGTGAGGATGTTGGTCACCGACAAAAACATCACCACTCCGGCGGCGCTGAAGGCCAGCCACCGGGCGCAATCTTGCCCGGAAACCCCGCGCCGGTCCCCGGGCGCCCCCACTGCCGCTTGAGGGGAAAGTTTAATTTTAAATACCGCCAGCCCGATCAAAGCTAAAAGCAGAAAATACATTAAGCGCCACAGGAAAAGCTGCTGGTTTAAGTCCAGGAACATTTCAAAGACAAACGGGTAAGTCAAAAGCGCGGTGAATGAGCCTAAATTCGACAGGGCAAAAAGGGCGTAAGGATTATTCCTCTCCGGCAGCTCCGAGCCGGACAGCCAGGATTGCAGGATGACGCTGCTCGTGGATAACACAAAAAAAACCGCGCCGATCGAGAAAAACAGGTACCAGAATACATTGGCGACCAGCGGCACGCTCAGGTTAACCCGGGTAATGGCGGGAAAGCCCCGGCCGGGAAAACACAATAAAGGCAGAAGGAATAAAAGAAAATAGAATTTCCGGATGGAAGGGATCCCGGCTTTTCTGATCCACAGATACGCGAAAAAATACCCCAAAAATAATACCGCCTGGAAGAAAACTACGCAGGATCCCCACACCAGGTAACTGCCCCCGAAATCCGGAAGCATGATCTTGGAGACGATCAGCTCGATCTGGAATAAAAGGAAAGCGGAAAGAAAAGTGATGGAATTTAACAGGGATATCTTACGCAAAGATTATTCTCCGATTATTTTGACCAAGACGCGTTTTCTTCTCTGGCCGTCAAACTCCCCGTAAAAGATCTGCTCCCAGGGGCCGAAATCCAATTTCCCCTTAGTCACCGCCACCACTACCTCCCTGCCCATGACCGTGCGTTTAAGATGGGCATCCCCGTTGTCTTCCCCGGTGAGGTTGTGTTTATACTTATCTTTACCGAAAGGCGCCAGCTTCTCCAACCACAGCAGAAAATCTTCGTGCAAGCCCCCCTCATCGTCATTAATAAAAACACTGGCGGTGATATGCATGGCATTGACCAGGCAAAGCCCTTCATTGATCCCGCTTTTGGACAATGCCTCCTCCACCTGGCCGGTAATATTAAGGAGCTCCTGGCGTTTCTTGGTGTGAAAATATAAATATTCGGTGAAAGCTTTCATGGCTGTTTCTCCAAAATCAGATTATTGTTTTTTTGGTCGATCTTAAAACAAAAATTTTTCAGGAAAGACATCCCTAACAACCCATCCCCGGCAATAATACTGTTCTCCTGTTCCGGCAAAACTGCCGCCTCGACATTCTGCGCCTCGGAGCCCTGGACACTGACACTCTCCAGGATAACGCTCCGGGCCACTATTTTACGGCCATCCGCCAAAACAAACTCGGCGGCAACCCCCTTAGCCTTATTCTCCGGGACAGAAACATCCAGCCCTAAACGGGCAGCGGTTTTAGCGGATAAGATCACTACGGAAGCCCCGGTATCCAAAACCAGGTTAACCTTGAATTTTTTATTCAAGGTCGTTTCCACGATCATCTGCCCGTTTTGATTGCCCAGGGCTACCGGTTTGGGGAGGCTTTCCTGCTTCTCCCTAAATTCCCTGACCCTGGCTGCCTGCGCTTCTTTTTCCTTAGCCCATCCCTGCTTGATCAACTGGGCTCCGGAGGAGGAAGACCGGGAGATACTTTCGATCTGCTCCTTGGAAAATTTTACCAGCCCGCAGCCTACTTCCAGATCAACATCCCGGTCATCTTCCTTATTGATTATCCCTTCGATGCTGCGGCCGTTTTTCAGGTATAAAGTATCCGCCTTTGCCTGCAGCCGGAAACCGGGCAAAATTAAAAAACCCGCCGCGGCCAAGAGCGCAAAACGGGGTTGGCAAAAACGAACCCGCATCACCACCTCCCGGTTTTTATTTTTTTGGCGGCGGGGAATTTTTTCAAGGCGCAAAGGGAATCCTGGATCTTGTGCCCGGGTAAATGATAAGCGGAAAGCTTACCGGTGAGGAATTTATCGTAACCGGCCAGGTCCATCAGGCCGTGGCCGCTATAACAGAATAAAATTACTTTTTGTTTGCCTTCGGCCTTAGCTTTTTTGGCTTCATCGATCGCGCAGGCAATGGCGTGCGAAGTTTCCGGAGCCGGGATCGTCCCTTCGGTTTTGGCCCAAATCACCGCGGATTCATAACATTTAACCTGGTCATATGCCCGCGGCGAGATCAACCCTTCCACTGCCGCCTGGCTGACTAAAGGCGCCATTCCATGGTAACGCAAACCTCCGGCGTGGATCGGTTCCGGCACAAACTTATGCCCCAACGTATACATCGGCAATAACGGAGTAAGCCCGGCGATATCCCCGAAATCGTAAGCAAACGGGCCCTTGGTCAAAGTCGGGCAGGCCGTCGGTTCAACCGGGATGATCTGGATCTTTTCTCCGTGGATTTTATCGCAGACAAAAGGAAAAGCGACGCCGGCGAAATTACTTCCTCCGCCTACGCAGCCGATCACCACATCCGGCTTCTTTTCCTTAGCGAGCTTAAGCTGCTTTTTCGCCTCCAGGCCGATGATCGTCTGGTGCAGCAAAACATGGTTGAGCACGCTGCCCAAAGAATACCGGGATTTATTGCTTTTATCGGAAAGCGCGTCTTCCACCGCTTCGCTGATGGCGATCCCCAAGCTTCCGGGCGTATGCGGCATGGCTTTAAGCACTTCTCTTCCGGCGTGGGTATGCGTGCTGGGGCTGGCGATGCACTCCGCCCCCCAGGTCTGCATCATGGTTTTACGCATCGGTTTCTGGTCGAAGCTGATGCGGACCATATAAACCCGGCATTGCAGCCCGATCAAATTACAGGCAAAAGCCAACGCCGAACCCCACTGGCCGGCTCCGGTTTCCGTGGTCAATCTTTTGATCCCGAATTTTTTATTATACCAGGCCTGGGCCACGGCGGTATTGGGCTTGTGGCTTCCGGCGGGGCTGGTGCTCTCATCTTTATAATAAATCCTGGCCGGGGTCTTTAAATATTTTTCTAAAGCCAGTGCGCGGCGCAGCGGCGCGGGCCGCCATAAAGTAAGGATCTCCAGAATCTCTTCGGGGATATCGATCCAGCGCTGTGTCGAAATTTCCTGTTCAATGATATTACCGGGAAAGATCCGCTCCAGCATCGCCGGGTTAAGCGGTGAACCGTCAGGGGCAAGGGGCGGCTGCATCGGTGAAGGTAGGTCCGCGGCCAGGTTATACCATTTCCGGGGAATATCTTTTTCTTCCAAAAGAAACTTGTGCTTGGGCATTTTTCTCTCCTGGCTAACCGCTGAAATCTTTCTTTTAATCTCTGTAATCAGACATCCCTTTCATATTACTGGAGGATGTCTTATTTTACCCGCGATAACTTATTTTTAACCCAAAATTTGCATTACAATTGTTCTATGTCTGTCTAAAATATTATTATAACATTAACATATATTTTTGCATCAAAAAGCATTGTGCAAATTTTGTCTTACGACAGCCCATTTTCAAATGGGCTGGGTTAACCCCGCCCATCTATTCTTTAGGCGCGCCTACAAAAGATGGGCGGCCCTCCGGGCAAGTTTTGCGATAGCAAAACTTGGGTTAAAAGTTATTTTTTCAGGAACACGTTCGCCAACCCCTGGATGATATTGCTCACATCTGTTTTAAACCCGTATTTAGGTTCTTCCAGTGTCCCGCCTAATTTGATTAACCCGAATTTACCTCCCCCCTGGCCGATGATCGCGGTAGCCACATCCTTAAATGTTCCATCCATGGGGATCTTCTCGCTTAAGACCTCCACATCCAAGGCCCCGGAGAGGGAATGGTCCAGGCCTATCTTCAGCGGCCCGGAGAGATTAACGATACTGCTGGTTAATTTAAAATCATCCGAACTAATAAATTTATCTTTGATCGAAAAATCGCAGGAAGCCCCGGTAAATTCGATATTCCCCAGATCTTTAGACAACAGTAAACTGCCCAACCCTTTGAGCAAATTCAGCCCCCCCAGCTTCCCCTGCTCAATGGTGATACTTCCGGAACCCTCAGCCTGCGCCAGATCATTGCCTCTTCCGTTAAGCTTGAGCTGCCCGGAAAAAATCCCGGCAATCTCTTTAGTTTTAGAATTAGTGTCCATTTTAAGTTTTTCCAGTCTTACTCCGCTGGCGGACAGGTCCACATGGTAAACCGGCTGCTCCGCATTCAGGTTTAAAGCCGCGCTGGCCGCGATTACCCCGTCATAAAAAGCCATATTGCAATTAGTGACCCTGGCGATCCTTTTTTCCTGCAGATAATCCAGGAGTAAATTCTGCGCCTGTAAACCATAAAGGGAAAGACTGTCGGAAGACAGTTTCGCCTGTACCGCGCAGTTCTTAAAATCGGTAATTTCGCCGCTCAAGCTGAACTGCGCCTCCAGTTTTCCCCGGGGTTTGCAGGCTTTTACCGCCGGATATATTTTCTGGAGCAGCCCTTCCAGATCATTCAAGTCCAGGTTAACCCTGCCGGCCAGCTCCACCTGCGGTTTTTCCGGATCAACCCTGTCGATATCCCCGCTGATCGAAAACTGCGAATTAAGATAACTGCCCTTGAACCGGCTGAACCTTACCTTCTGTCCGGATAAAACCAGATCCGCAGCCAGGGATAACTGCGGGGTTTCAAGTTTTAATTTAATTGCCGGGAGGGCAAAATCTGAAAGCGTACCGCTGCTCTGGTAATTTATACCCTGGTATTTAAATTGGGCGTTAGACCAGCTTAACCCCTGACTGCTGAACTTAAGCTGGCCGGACAAACTCTCAATCGGCGCTTCCACTTTATCCAGCTTAAAAGCGGCTCCGGTAATGACCAGGCCTCCCTGCGCCTGCCAGGCCCCCTGTTCATTGGGAAAAATCCTGACCAGGAGCCCGGCTTTGCCGCTGGCCGATTTAATCAGGGAAAGATTAAATTTATCTTTGGCCAGCCCCGGGACAATACTTAAATCAAGGTCGGTATTTATATCCAGCGCCGGCTTGCCGAAATCCTTAACCGCAACCCTGAATTTAAAGGGAAAGCCGAATAATTCCGCCTCCATGTTTTCCCCGGCTAAAGACTGTTCGTTAAAAACCAACCTGCCCTGCAAATTTTTTACCTCTCCGACAAACTCCAGCCCTCCCATCTGTCCCTGCCGGATATCGCAGCCGCCGCTAAAAGCAAGTTTTTTTGTTTCCAGCCAATAAGCGATCCTGGCTTGCAAAGCCGCATTTAAGCGCGCCGAGAGATTATCTTTGGTGAAAGTTAAATTATCACCCTGACAGTCAAGGTCGACCGCAAGCAGTTGGTTTTTCAAGCCCACCTTGGCTTTTAAATCGACCAGTCCGGTAACCATCTTCCCTAAATCCCCGTAATAAGCGCTGAATTCGGCGGGAGGCAAATGCTTAATTTCAAAGTCAGCCGACAGCTCCTGGCTGAAAATTTTATACTCTCCGGAAGCGGTGAGCGTGACCGGAACCAGCTCCTCCATCTGCGCGGAAAGCTTGAATTTCAATTTTACCGGCAGCCCCAGATGCAGGATCAACTGGATATTCTTAATTTCCTTTTTGAATTTTTCCGGCAGGGTGTCATCCTGAAAAGCGACACTGCCGTTGGTGATCCTCACCTTGAAAACCGCCACGTTGAATTCCTGGCTCTTTCCCGGAGCCGGAGGCTTAAAAAGATCCTGCAGGTTAAAGCTGCCGTCCGTGCGGCGCTCCAGGAAAATATACGGGGCCTTAAGATTTATACTGGGGATAATGATCTGTTTTTTGAAGATCGGCCAGATAAAAACCGTACAGGTTGCCTGGCGGGTACTCAGCAGCACCTGCTGGCCGTCGGCGATCACCAGGTCGTGCAGGATCAGCCCTTTAAAAATATTGAACTCCAGGGATTTTAAGGTAACATTTTTGCCGGTCTGTTGGGACAGCCCGGAGACAACCAGGGATTGTATTTTTTGCGGGAGGATCACCTGATTAAGGTAAAGGATGGCACTGCCGATCAACAAGAAAATAATTAGCGCGATGATGATAAACTTTTTCATTTCCGGGTTTTTACCGAAGCTAAAAGTTTTGCCGCCAGTTTCCAGGCCGCATTTTTATTTTTGATCCTGCCGATTGCCTGGGCCTCCTGCAAATCCGCCAGGAGCTTTCCGATCAGCGGCGAAGGAGACAGTTTGAATTTACGCATTAAATCATTACCGTTCAGGAAATATTCGATCTTCTTCTCTTCTTTACTTTTAAGCAGTTTAGCGATCAGGGTTTTGACGGTCTTCTCATGACGCACCCGCGAGAGCGCCGTAGTTAAGGGCCCTTTGGTGGCCCGCTGGTCCGCCAAGGAAAGTAAAAGCACGCTTAAGGCATCCTCCCCGGTGTCCCGGAAATAACGGAAAATTGCCCGGGCGGTCGGGTGCGGATTATCCGATAAATAACCCGGCCGCAGGTGCCAGAGGACGATCCTTTCCAGGGCACGGCATTCTTCATTGGACAATTTTAAACGCCGGCTGATCAAGCGGGTCAACCCCAGCCCGACCCTCTCATGCCCGTGAAAAATTATCTTTCCTTTTTCCCGGCGCAGCGCTTTGGGTTTACCGACATCGTGCAAAATACAGGCCAATTTAAGCAGGCTTGAGCGCTTGCGGAAACCCGCCAGCTCCTCCTGCAGGTAAGCGGATATCTCCGGGTTCTTTTTCACATCCTTAAGGATCAATTCAAATTGCTTTAAAGTTTCCAGGGTGTGCTGCCAGACATCCAGGTGATGGTACGGCCCCTGCCCGATCCGGCGCATCGGTTTGATTTCCGGAAAAATTATCTCCAGGATCTTTAATTTATCCAGGCTGACCAGGGAAGCGTAAGCCTCGGAGGTATCCAGGATCTTGAACAGTTCCTCGCGGATCCGCTCGCTGGAAACCGCGCCGACCCTGTCTTTTTCTTTCTTGGCCAGGCGCAAAGTTTCTTTATCTAAACTGAATCCCAGGGCGCAGCTGAAACTAAAGGCCCGCAGGATCCTTAACGGGTCCTCCTTAAAAGAACCGGCGGCAGTCGCCTTGATGCGTTTGGCCTGAAGATCCGCTTTCCCCGCGTAAGGGTCGATGAGCTGCGGCTCAAGGTCGCCTCCGGAAAATATTTCTTTTAATTCCAGCGCCATGGAATTAATGGTAAAATCCCGGTGCAAAAGGTCTTTTTCCAATGTCCCGGCGCGGAAATCCGAAAAATCGAAAGTATAAAGTTTTTGGTTGATTTTTTTGGCTAAACGGCAGGCGGCATGCTCTTCATCCAGGAGGATATAAGCGCATTTCAATTTCCGGGCCAGCGCGGCGCCGAATTTTAAAGCGCCGGATTTTAAACAAAAATCGAAATCCGGATTATCCTTGGCACGCCCCAGGATCAGGTCCCGCAGCGCTCCCCCCACTAAATATAATTTTACTTTTCTGGCCCGGGAGAATTGATCGATCGGGTTTAAAATATCACGGTCGGTTTGGGAGAATTTAAGCATGGATTAACTTTTTAGATTACGGGAAGGAAGAAACGGCAAGCCTTTAGGTCTTTTCGCTGTTGAACTTCTCATACTGCTTGATAATTTCATCTTCCACTAAGATCGGGACATGGCTGCGCACCGCCAGCGCGATACTATCGCTTGGCCGGGCGTCGATGGTTTTTTGGACTCCGGAGGCGGTCTGGATAATGATCTTGGCGTAAAAGGTGTTTTCTTCCAGCTTATCGATGACCACTTTTTCCACTTTTGCCTCAAGCTCCGTAATGATCGAATAGATCAGGTCGTGCGTCAGCGGCCGCGGCGGATTATAGCCGCTGATCTTTAATTTTATCGCCGAGGCTTCATTCAAGCCGATGACGATCGGTAAAACCCGCGTGCCGCCCTTTTCTTTTAAGGCGATCAGCTGGTCATGCCTCTTCTCGTCGATCACGATTTTACTTAATTCCATTTCGATCATCACTGCTCCTGTTGTTTTCCCGGTAAAATGAAATATCCGTTACCGATGTTTCATTATAAGACTTGCCGGGAGGATTTACAAGAAAATTCAGGGGCAAGCCGGTAGTTTTATGACCGGACTAAGCACTCACTCCCCCCAACAATTTCCACTGGCGGTTTTCTTTTACCCAGGCATGGGTGATCCGGGAAATTTTAGTTTTCGCTCCCGCGGAACCACTATTATAATCAACATAAAGGAGGTAGTGGGTTAAGGCAACCCCTTCCCGCACCCGGATACCCTTGCGTTCAATTTTAACCGTGCAGGAAACAGGGTGGGGGACCAATTGTTGCATAAAGCGGCCGCTCCCTTGTTTATCCAGCGGTTGCGGTTCAGTGCTTGGCCAGCCGAGGAATTGGCTGTGCACCAGCTCCAGCACTCCGGCATAATCCGCTTTATAGAGCCTGGTAAAATATTCCTCTTCTCGCCCCCAAATTTCTTCTTCTAACACATCTTCCCCCTATAAGTCTAATAGGTGACCTCGGTAGTGACCTTACCGTTTACATCATAACAAACCCAACTTTTGGTGATCACCCCGTCTCCATACGTGCACTCGGCTTTTACTTTCCCGTTTTCGTAAAACATCCTCCAGTTCCCGCTCACGTTATCGCGCGCATAAGGCTTGATCTCTTTTATTTTTCCGTCCGGGTAATAGGATTTTTTCTCCCCCTCGGCCAGGTCATTTTGATAAGGCTGTTCGGATTCCAGCGTCCCTTCCGGGGTATAAGTCTTAGCGACCCCCTGGCGTTTCTCATCCACAAAAGGGACCTCCCCGCTTAACCTGCCCCCTTTATGATAATATTTAACCGTACCGTTCAATTTACCGTCAACATACGGCTCTTCGGACTTCAGGGATCCGTCATCATAATAGTCTTTGCTCACCCCGTTCAAAATGTCATCTTTAAACTCCTGTTCGTAGTTGACCTTACCCGTATTAGAGTAATACCTGGCGGTACCCTGCCGCTTATCTTCGCTGTAAGGCACCTCCATGATCAACTGTCCGGGGGAATAACCTGCTTCACTGCGCAACTTTTCCATAAAATTGCTTTCCAGTTTTATCGCCGCAAAAGCCTGAAAGCAACGAGTCGGCCCTTCTCTTTTATCGTTTTTATAGGTTTGCTCCAGATAAAGCGTCCCCTTGGAATCGTAAAACTTACACACGCCGTTTTTCTTGCCCAGATGATAAGGCAGTTCATCGCGCAATGAACCGTCAGGATAATAAAATTTAGTCAGGCCTTCCCGGTTCCCCTCCTTAAACTCCTGCTCGCTCACCAAACGGTTGTATTCGAAGTATTGCGCGGTGCCTTCAAGTTTTCCGTCCTTATAAATTTTACGCGCCTGCACTGTCCCGTCTTCCCAGAACACCGTTTCCGGCCCCTCTTTTTGGTCCTCTTTATAAGTAGAAACCTGTTCAACGGATTTATTCGGGCCGTAAACTGTCCGCTGGCCTTCTTTTTTCCCGTTCAGCATGGTCACTTCCACCAGCACCGAGCCGTCCGGACGGTAAACCGTCCTGGTGTCGGCAAACCCGGTTTGCGGTAAAAACAGGACAAAGCTAAACGCGGTCAGAAGTTTTATTCCTGTATTTGCCTTATAATTCACCCGGGCCCCTTTTCTTTGGCATCGGTTTTTTTATTTAAGATTCTCTTGCGGCTGCGCGACCGTAACCGGTTCGGCCGGGCTGGCGGCAGGCTTGGCCGGTTCGGGTTTGACGGGTTTGCTCCCGCTCTGCGGATCCAGGGATTCCAGGTATTCATAGGCGGGCTGGCCGTAAACCCTGTCTTTATTGCGCTGCACGAGCTTGCCGTCCAGGAAAAATATTTTTATATAAGTAACCCCCAGGGAATTGAATTTATCCGGCTTGGCCCGGGTATTGTCCGGATATTCCCAGATTTCATATTCTTTGTCATTGATCGAGGCCTTGTTTATCTTTACCGGCTTACCCAGCTTGGCAGAGACCTCCTCTTGAGACATCCCGTAAGCCAACCCCCTGCTCTGGGTTTGGTCAAAATCCTGGAAAACAAACCCGCATCCGCCCAGCGCGAGCAAAAGCACGAAAATTATTATTTTTTTCATCACCCACCTCCTATCATTACAAAATTTAATTTTATTTTATGATGCTGACCTGCTGCTGCCGGAATTCCACGGAATCTCCGGGGCGCAGCTTACAGCGCACGCGTTTTTCGATCTGGCCGTTAACCTTGACCAGCCCTTCCTGTATGCTGTGTTTAGCCTCGATCCCGTCGGTAGCTAGATCAAGCACTTTAAGCAAATTATCCAGCTCGATAAATTCAAATTTCAGGCGGAACTCCATCAGTTTACCTTTTTATGGATTTAAAAGCCGGGTGTTTGACAATTTTCCTTAACGCCCGCCCCAGCAGGGTTTTTCCCGGCTCTTTCCGGTGCCAGGGGGAAGCCCCGGACGGATGCGGCAGGGGGATAAGGCCGAAAGTATGTCCGGCTTTAGTTACTTTAAATTCCCGGCCGATGATCCGGTCCAGCTTTTCCAGCGGGATAAATTGGGAGATCGCTAACTTCCCTACCGGAATAACCAGGTCGGGCCCTAAAATTTTCAGTTCCTTTTTAAGCCAGGCGGAGCAATTTTCTATTTCCTGCGGAGAAGGTACCCGGTCTCCTCCGCCGGGATTTTTACCGGGAAAACACCGGCAGACTGCCGCCATATAGATTTGGGCGCGGAATTTTTCTTCGCAGATCCCTCCGGACCGGTTAAACCAGCCAAAAAGGGTTTTCCCCGCGGTCCAGGCAAAAGGCCGCCCGAGCTTTGGCTCCTTATCTCCGGGAGCCTGGCCGACCAAAATAATCTTACTGACTACCGGCCCTCCGCTGACTACCGGCGGATACATTTTCCGGCACTGGCGGCAAGCGCTTAACCGCCGGATATGCCCGGAAAGTTTTTTAAAAGTCTGTTTATCTGCTGCCGCTGTTTTTAAGCTGCTGTTTTTCAAAGGTGCAACTGCTTAGGTTAAAACCGGGTTATTGATTGATCTCCAATACCTCTTTTATATAATTGGGAGACGGGTTGAGCGCCGTGGTCGAGGCGGTGCTGATAATTACATAATCCAGGGTTTTCTTGATCTCCTCGCTGGCAGCGGCATAGGCCGGCGCATTCTTGCAGCTCAGCGCCCGGTCATGCACATTCAGGATGATATTCTTTAACTCCCGGATCTCCTCCCCTTTCTTTTGAAGAGAGTAGATAAGCAAAAGGACGCCAATCAGCGCAATTATACTTAATATCCCGGCCAAAATAATGATCATTGCTTGTCTCCTTCCTTAGTCTTTACGGCTTAGTTCACTCCCCTAATTTATTCAAATCCTCAAAATGCTTGTTTTGGATCTCTTCCACCTTATTCTTGGTGCTGTCCACGACGGTTTTATAGGTGGTCGCGTCTACCCCGGACTCGGCGATAAATTTATTCTCCTGCGGGTTCAGGCTGACAGCGGCAGGTTTTAAATACAGCTTCGAGAGCGTAAACACAAGAAATAGCGTTATTAATAATCCGAATAAAAGCTCGATGAACATAAAACCCGCGGCGCTCTTTTTCATCTTATTTCGCTCCGGCCAGTTCCGTTATCGCTTTTTCAAACTCCTCCACCACCAGCTTTTCTTCAACGGTCAGCTTAGGCCTGGCCCTCTCCCATAATATCTGTTTCCGGAAATAATCCTTTTCCGATGCGGCGGGTTTCTGCGAAAGATCGGCGAACTCTATCTTGTCCCGGCCGTCTAAATGATTGTAAACAATTAAAGCCGCGCGCATGCTTAAACCGCGGATCCTGTCTTTTCCGTTTTCCGGCAGCCTGGCAAACCCGCCGCTAAAGGCCCGGACCGTATTTTTAGCCGAGTGATAATTTTCTTGCCGGACATTGTATTCTATCGTGAATTTTAAAAGTAAATAAAGAGCGCACAGGAAGCATATCACCGGCAAAATCCAAAGCTTATTAAAAACTCCCCTTTTATTTACCAGCGCCCCATTCATCTTTGATTATACCTAAAATCCTTTTCTGTCTACGGCGCTTACGGTGACATCCCCGCTTACGCGCAGGTTTCCGGGAGTATTTTTAACCGGTTTATCCGGCTGCAGTAAAACGCAGCCGCTCCCGCCCAGAATGACCAACCCTAAAATGATCATTTTCTTCAGCATTATTTTTTCGCCATGTCCTTATCGTCAATATGGAACTTATGGAGCATCCGGTGCACGATCGGCGAAAAGACAATCCCCATCACGGCGATAAACACCAACCCGCTGAAAAGCGCGTAAACCGAAGCAAAAACCTTGGCGCCGTCATTAGGCAGCGGATTGACCTGCCCCATCCCTCCCAGGATCATCGCCGCGTTCAACAACGCGTCCACCCAGCGGTAACCGGCGTACCAGTGGTATCCGGCAACTCCCAGCCCCAGGGAGAATAGGATCAAAAGCAAAGCGATCCCGATGAATTTAAATAACCTCCTGGCAAATTCCGCCGGCGGAACTACTTTTTGATGTTTTCCTTCGAACATTCTTCCTCCCCCGATCGGCGACTAACGATCCCCGCTCTATTTATCCAGCTGCTTATTTTTCTTGGAACGCTTATTCTCATACATTAAAGCATCCGCGCCGGAAATAAGTTCATCGATCAAACAAGGATTCCCGCCTACGCAATAAGCCAGCCCGAAACTTAAGGAGAGCGGGTAATTACGGCCGGCCTTAGCGTTATACTCATCCAGTTTCGTTTGTAACCTCACGTTCAGGGCGTCCGTTAATTGTTTGCTCGCCTGGATGGCTAAAACCGCAAACTCGTCCCCGCCCACCCGGGCCACAATATCCGATTCGCGAAAACTGGCGGTAAGGACACCGGCTGCCTCGATTAACGCCCGGTCACCCTCCTGATGCCCGAAAGTATCATTGATCCATTTCAGGTTATCCAGGTCGGCAAACAAAAGCCCCATATCCTGTTTATTCCGTTTAGCTACCTTCAATTGTTGTTGCGCCAGGATCAAAAATCCCCTGCGGTTGGCTAAACCGGTAAGTTCATCCGTAAGAGAAAGCGCGCGCAGCTGTTCCTCCGTTTTTTTCCGCTCGGTAACATCCCTGGAGATATGCACAAACTCCACAATCTCACCTTTATCGTTCTTTATCGGATAAGCGCTCACTTCGGAAAAAAATTCTCCACCCGGACCATGATGGATGTGCACTTCCGTCTTGGGTTCTCCTTTTTGCATGGACGCAAGGATCGGGCAGATATCGTTAGGAGGCTGACAGGGGGATTTACGGTTGTGCGTTACCGCATAACAAAAATTTCCCGACAACTCCTGCCTTGTGCATCTAAATTGCTCTAAAAATGTCTTGTTCGCCCAGAGTATTTTAAAATCCTTAGAGACAAGGATTATCTGCTCTTTGATCCCGTCAACAATGCTTTCCAGGCGTTGCCTGGTATTATTTAATTCGGCAGTCCGCTCCTGAAGTTCGGTAATATCCAGGGTCGTTCCGGCGATCTTTTCCACCTTACCGTCTTTTCCTAAAACCGGCTTAGCGGTATTCTGCACAAAACGGATTGTCCCGTCAGGGCGAATAATCTTATTCTCTGTTTTAAATTCCTGTAAATTCCGGAGCGTGTTCTGCAGGGATTGTTCGATAAGCGGGCGGTCATCCGGATGGATCAAGGCTAAATGCTCTTCATAGGTAGGAGACAAAGCAGTCGGTTTAAGGCCGAAAATACGGAATTCTTCTTCCGACCAGCGGGTTTGGCGGGTCGCGACAATGTATTCCCAACTGCCCAGGTGCGCGGCGCGCTGCGCCTCAGCCAGGCGCATTTCATTCTCATACAGTTCCTGCTCTAACTGCTTGCGCAGTTCAATCTCGCTGCGCAATTGTTTGTTTATTATCCTTTCCGTAGCCGTGCGGGATTCCAACCGCTCTTCAAAAACCTTCTTACATTCGTCCAGCTTGGCCTCTTTGCGTTTTAACCTGGATTCCAGCGCAGCGCACTTTTTCAACTCCTTGCGCAAAGCATCCATGCTGATGCCCAACCGGGTCTTTATTTTTTTAGTATTTTTCATTTAATTCTCTTTTTTTTGTTACACACTATTTAATTATTTTACTCTCTTTTAACAGGGTTTCAACCGGAATTTAATCGCGGCGGCTTTATTGACAGAAACCCAACTTAAGAGTATAAGTATATGCTTATGATCAACCAAAATAAGCGCTACGATTTCCGGGATGCTTTAAAGGTTCCCAATATCCGCCTGTTTATCGGCTCGGTAGGTTTTTTTACCCTGGCCAGCCGCGCCCTGGCGGTAGTGATCGGTTTCCAGATCTATAAGCTGACGCATAACCCGCTCTCCCTTGGCTGGCTGGGGTTGGTGGAGGCGATCCCGGCAATTTCCATCGCCCCCTTTGGCGGCTATGTCGCCGACCATGTCAACCGGCGCACGATTATCCTGACCACCCGGGCGGTTTCCTGCCTGTGCACCCTGATCTTAGCGGTCATCTCCTGGGAAACGCATTTAAATTCCCTGCCTGGCTTGTACGCGATGATCTTTGTCGCCGGGGTGGCCCGGGGATTTGCCGACCCGGCAAACACCGCTTTTGAAGCGCAGGTTGTCCCCAAACACCTCACCGTCAATGCCTCCTCCTGGATCAGCAGCACCTGGATCAGCTGCTCGGTAATCGGGCCGGCGGCAGTCGGATTTATCTTTGACGCCTGGGGAGCGGCGGCTACCTACTTTATCATCACCGCAGGTTTTATCCTTTCCTGGATCTTTACCCGGTTAATCCCCCCGAAACCCATGCCGCAAATCAATAAACCGGAACCGATCTTTAAAAGCATTGCTGTCGGCTGGCGTTTTGTGTTTAAAACCCAGCCGCTTTGGACGGCAATGGCCCTGGATTTATTTTCGGTTTTCTTCGGCGGGGCGATCATCCTGCTGCCGGTTTACGCCAACGATATCCTTCATGTCGGGGCCAAAGGCTTAGGACTGCTTAATGCCGCCCCTTCCTTGGGAGCATTAATTATTACTCTGATCGCGACAAAACATCCGCCGATCGAGCGCGCCGGACGGAACCTGCTTTGCGCGATTGCCGGGTTCGGAGCAAGCATCCTTGTTTTTGCTTTTTCTAAAAACTTTTTGCTCTCCCTGGCGGCTTTATTTTTCAGCGGGGTGTTTGACGGGGTAAGCATGGTGATCCGCCGCTCCATGGTCAGGCTTCTCTCTCCGGATGCTTTACGCGGCCGGATCGCTTCCGCCAGCTGGATCTTTATCTGCGCTTCCAATGAATTAGGGGCTTTTGAAAGCGGGATGGTTGCTGCCTGGATCGGTACGATCCCCTGCGTAGCCGCAGGAGGAATAATTACCCTGGTAATCGTTGCTTTAACCGCAGGGATCGCCAAACAATTGCGCAACTTACGTTTTGACGCCGGGACCCTGGAACAAAAAAGCGTTCCGCCGCAACCCCCTCCATATTAACTCACCGGATATAAATGAAAAAACCCGTGCCTTTTAAAGCACGGGTTTTATTGAAAATCTGCTCAGGCTTAATAATTATTTATTTTCCGGACCGGCCGCCGCTCCTCTGTGCTGTTGCCGCAGATCCTGGAAACGCCCCTTCATTTGTTCCTTGCGTTTTTCCATAATTTGATTCAGCTTGGCAAACTGTTCGGGAGTAAGGATCTCTTTTACCGCAAAGATCCCGTTTACCCGCTGATCGATCAGCTGTGCCTGCAAACCTTTGATCTCATTGGCCAACTGCTCGACACTTGTCCGGCTTGAGCTTATTACGGCTTGCTGCATCTCTTTCTCTTTCGCCATCATCCCCGTACGCAGTTCCGACATTTTTTCCCGCTGCGCCTTACGGTTGGCTTCCAATTTTTGCTGCTGTTCGGGAGTCAAATTCAGCTCCTTATAGATCCCCTCCCTTGCTTTACCCGCATCCGGCTTACCCGCATTTTGCTCCTGGGCATATACGGAACCGACCGTCAGCAGGGACACCACTAAACCAATCACCGCTAATCTCATTTTTCTCATATCCAATTCCCCCTTTCACTAACTTAGACCGGCAATTAACGCAAAAAGTTCCCTTTATAAGAAATATTCCTCGATCCCTGTTCCCAGGTCATCGATCGTGTATCCGTTTTTAGCGCTTAAACTATAGCCGGCAATCCCTTCTGCGGCAGACAGTTTCCTTAAGGCGGACTGATTTTGCAGGTTCGCGTTGACCAACGCCGCGACGACTAACACTACTGAAAAAACAGAGGCAGCCAAGACCATCGCCGGACGGCGCAGGAAGACCAGATTCTTCAAGCGCTCAAGAATACCGGGAACCGGGGTTTCCTCCTCCAAACGCTGAGCGATAATCGCGTCGCGGATATTCCCCCATAAATGCGCGGGCACCGGCTTTGGTTTTGCCCCCTGAAAAAGCAGGCGCTGGGCTTGCAGTTTTTTTTCCAATGTGCCGCAGGCAGAACACTGTTTCAGGTGTTCCTGAACCGACTGTTCTTCTTTCGGGCCGCTTTCCCGGTCAAAATATTCGGCTTGAAGTAGATCCTGGATTTCTTTACACCGGCTCATCTGGTCTCCTTTCTGCCTCCGCCAACAACGCCTGGCGCGCCCGCTTCAGGCGGGTCCGCACAGTATTCAACGGAATATTTAATGCCCCGGCAATCTCTGCGTAACTTAAACCTTCGATCTCCCGCAGGATCAAACAAGTTTTATGTTCCGGGCTTAACCGGTCTAATAACGCGTTCAACCGGGCCTGGCTGTCGCTTTGCTCGATTGCCGTTTCCGGGCGGTTATCCGGCAAGGTTTCGATTACATTATCGTAATCCACCCTGGATCTTTCTTCCTTACCGGATTTGCGGTAATGGTTGATCGCCGTATTTACCGTGATCCGGTACACCCAGGTCTTAAAGCTTGAACGGAACCCGAAACTCTTCAGGTTCCGGTAAATCTTCATAAACACATCCTGGGTGACCTCTTCGGCATTCGCGCTGTTCCGGGTCACTCTTAGGGCGACATTGTAAACAAAACTGCTGGTCGCCTTGTAAATCTCCTCAAAGGCATCCAAGTTCCCCGCCGCCGACCGTTCCAGGATATCCGGAGCAATGTCATTCATTCTCTTCTCAATAAATTAGACAGGGTTTACGGGTAAAAAGTTCCCTTAATGCTCCTTTTATTATATCCCCAATGTCCGGCTAAGCAAATAAATCTTACCTCCCATAGAGCGTTCTTAACTGCTCAATGGTCGGGTTGCCCGGGTAAAACTCCCCCTGCGGCCCGACATATCCGCCCCTTTGCTGGACCAGCTGGACCGTAGTATAGCTGCCGTCGGAGTTAAGGATATTTACCGTTACCCTTCTGCCGGTTAAACCCTGGACCGCGGGTACGGGCGCCACCGGAGACGGGACCACAATATAATCCCCGTTCAGGTTAGGCCGGTAGTAAACATTGTCATAATAATAGTAGGTTGATCCGCCGACCACGACGACCCGGTGGTCTTCTGGCAGAAAATGCACCACCGCGCCAAAAGGCGGAATACCCAGGGCAATGTTAAAGAAAAATAACCCCGGCTTGTAGAACCTGCCATTATGGTAATCATACTTCTGGTGCCCTACGACAACCACCTCCCTGGACCTTCCCCTGTCGTGCTCCCTGCCCCGGTCATCATCCCTGTCCCGCGCAAAAGCATTGGTGGATTGAAAAACCAATACCAGCCCAAGCGCCGCGGCCACCCCTAATCTTTTTACCGCAATTTTCTTATCCATCTTGCCCCCTCCTTTTCTCTGTTCTTACTATTAGACAAGGCACGGCCCGGAAAAGTTCCCTAAAAAATAAAAAACTAAGACCCCTTAACGGCCTTAGTTTCAATTACTCCTGCGCGATATTTTTTATTCTGATAATTCCTCTAAATATTCCCAGCGCGCGTAAGTTTTCTCTAATTCTGCGGACAAAAATTCCAACCTGGCTTTGGTCTTGGCGATCTCCGCCGGATCCTTTTCGTAAAATTTAAAGTCCGCCATGAGCGCGTAAAGCTGCTTCTCTTCCGCCTCTATTTTCTCGATGGCTGCCGAAATACCGTCCAGCTCCCGCTGCTCCTTGGCGGTAAGTTTGCGCGGGATAACCGGCTTCCTGGGCCGTGGGATCTCTTTTTCCGGTTTTGCTTTTGCCGCAGCCGCCGCAGCAGGTTTCCGCTGGCTCAACCAGTCATCATAACCGCCGGCATATTCATTAATGACCCCGTCCCCTTCCAAAACCATGGTGGAAGTAACCACGTTATTCAAAAAAGCCCGGTCATGGCTGACCAAAAGCAGGGTCCCGGGATACTCCAGCAGTAATTCCTCCAAAAGCTCAAGGGTCTCGATATCCAGATCATTGGTCGGCTCATCCATGACTAAAACATTCGAAGGCTTGGAAAATAACCGGGCCAGGAAAAGGCGGTTACGCTCTCCCCCTGAAAGGACCTTGACCGCGGTGCGCGCCCGGTCAGGGGTAAAAAGAAAATCCTGCAGGTATCCGATGATGTGTTTGGGCTTGCCGTTAATCACGATCGTGTCAGATTCCCCGTTAATATTCCAGGCGACGCTGGCCTCCTCATCCAATTCTTCCCGCAGTTGGTCATAATAAGCGATCTGCAGGTTCGTCCCCAAGGTTACTTTGCCTTTTTGCGGGGCAAGTTTTCCCAGCAAAAGGCGCAGCAAGGTAGTCTTGCCGCTGCCGTTAGGCCCGATCACCCCGACCTTATCCCCGCGCATGATTTGAGTGGTTAAATCTTTAACTAGGCATTTCTCTCCAAAACTAAATCCCAACTGCGCGATCTTGATCACCCGGTGGCCGGAAAGGTCGGCTTTCTGCGCCCGCATCCTGACTTCCCCGACCTCCTTGCGTTGTTTTTTCTTTTCCTCCCGCAAACGCTCCAGCGCTTTAACCCGGCCTTCATTGCGGCAACGCCGGGCCTTGACTCCTTTGCGGATCCAAACCTCTTCTTCCGCCAGCCGCTTATCGAAGCGCCCGTCCCGGGCTTCTTCCATATCCAACGCTGCCTGTTTACGTTCCAGGAATGTTTTATAGTCGCAGGACCAGCTGTATATCTTTCCGCGGTCAAGCTCAAGGATCCTGGTGGCCAAACGGGTCATGAACATCCGGTCATGGGTCACGAAAAAAACCGTGCCCGGGTAATTAAGCAGAAATCCTTCCAGCCAAAGCATGGAATCGATATCCAGATGGTTTGTCGGCTCATCCAGCAGCAAAACTTCCGGCTTAAGCACTAAAGCCCTGGCTAAAAGCGCCCGGCGTTTCTGCCCTCCGGATAAGCGGGCAAAATCGCTTTCCGGGTCCAGCTTCATCTTGGCGATCACCTCTTCCACCTGGTTCTGCACGTCCCAACTGCCGGTATGGTTAAGTTTATCCTGCAGGATATCCAACTGCCTTAATAACTCCGGGGTGTGCTGGGTTTGCAGGCGCTGGGCAAGATGATGGTGCTGACTCAAAAGCTCTGCCCGCGCCCCCAGGCCGGAGAGGACGATGTCAAAAACACTGCCCGTAACATCCACCGGCACCTCCTGGGGCAATTGGCCGACCTGGATTCCTTTTTGCACGATAACCTTGCCGGCATCCACTTTCTGCTTCCCGGTCATTACCTGCATTAAGGTGGTCTTGCCCGCGCCGTTACGCCCGAGCAAAGCGATCCGTTCACCGGGCTCCACCTGTAAATTTAGGCCGTCAAAAATAAGCGGCCCGCTGAACGCAAGATTAACTTCCTGTAAACTGATTAACGCCATTTTATATCAACCTTTTATTTTACCTGTGTCATTGCGAGGAGCCGCCACCGAAGGTGGCAGACGACGCCTGCCCGCCAACGGTTTGTGGCGGGAAGCAATCCAATAGGAATTATCAGGATTAATAAATGCGGACCAAAAGGAAAGATTGCCGCGCTTCAAGATATATGATTCTACCCTAAATTATGGCACATGTATAGGAGTTAAACAAGGGCTCCCCTCTCCTGGCGCAAATAAAGACTGTTTCCCCCCGCATAATGTGTGATATAATTATTTAATTAACAAAAAAGGAATCCTATGGGCCTGAATGAAGAGCTGAATTTATTAATCCAATCAAAATACCCGGTGGTTTTTTTCGAATCCATCGATGAGGTCTACGCCCTCCGGCAGCTCAAAGGGATTGCCGGACAGTTAGGCCTGGATTTCTACCAATGGTCCCTGACCGACGGCCTGAAAAGAGGGGATAATGACAGCGCTTATTACCTGAGCAAAGAACCGGTAAAAGCACTGCGCACGATTTTAGATTTTTTCAGCCCGGCTGAAGGCGCGCCCACGCAGCCGGGTTTGTTTGTGTTGAAGGATTTTGATAAATACCTGGAGGACCCGCTCACCCTGCGGCTATTCAAGGACGCGATAAACAAGATCAAAAATTCAAAAAATACCTTCGTGATCCTCTCTGCCGAATACAAACTGCCCAAAGAGATCGAACCGGATTCGGCGCATTTGGTCGGCGGTTACCCGACAGAAGAAGAGATCGGCCCGCTGGTCAAGGAAACCTACACCGAACTGCGCCAGAGCAAGTCCGGGGTAACTTCTTCCATTAATACGGAGGAATTTAAAAAGATCATCTCGGCTTTAAAAGGATTATCCGCGCAGCAGATCCGCAGCGTCATTAACCAGTGCGTGGCCCAGGACAGCCGGTTGGATATAAAAGACCTGGAGATCATCGAAACGTATAAGAAAAAAGTGTTCGACCAGGAAGGTTTATTGGAGTTTTGCCTGAGCGAAGATAAAGATAACATTGCCGGATTTGTAAACCTTAAACGCTGGCTGGAGGAACGCCAAGACTGTTTCCACGCCAACTGCGGGCTTCCGGCCCCCAAAGGGCTGCTGCTGATGGGTGTGCAGGGGTGCGGTAAAAGCTTAGCCGCCAAGATCATTGCCCGGGAATTTAATCTACCCTTATACCGGCTGGACCTTTCCCGGCTCTACAGTAAATATATCGGCGAAACAGAACAAAATCTGCGCAAAGCGCTGGGGATCGTGGAAAAATTATGCCCTTCCTGTTTATGGATCGATGAGATCGAAAAAGGGTTTGCTTCCTCTTCCGGGGATATCGACGGCGGGGTCTCCCAAAGGATCCTGGGGACCTTCCTGACCTGGACGCAGGAGCGGGCGACCGGGTGCTTCCTGATCGCTACAGCCAACAATGTTTACCAGCTGCCTCCGGAACTCCTGCGTAAAGGGCGTTTTGATGAAATATTCTTTGTGGACCTGCCGGATACGCAAACCCGGGAAGAACTTTTTAAGATCCATCTCAAACACCGCGCGCTAAAACCCGAGGATTTCGACCTGAAACTCCTGGCGCAATCTTCCGCGGATTTCAGCGGCGCGGAGATCGAACAGGCAATTATCTCGGCTTTATACCGGGCCTCCAGCGAAAAAGAAACAATCACCACCAGGCACATCCTGGAACAAGTTCAATCCACCAAACCGCTCTCCGCTTTAAAATCCGAAGAAATAACCTCTTTGCGCAGCTGGGCAAAAGAACGCACCATCCCCGTTTAAATTTTAAGATTTAAATAGTTTAAGAGTATACTGCGGAATGAAAACCACCCTATGTTTTATTGGGAGGCAGCGACTTGGCGGTCATACATCGCTTGATACTGGTTCCGGAAAGGTTTCTGTACCGGAGCCCACCGGTTATCGGTGCGCATGATATATTCCACCTGCCCGCTGAGGCGGTTAACCAATACATAGCGATGGATGGGCTTAAGGATGATTTTTTCATAAAAGGCGCGGTTAAGGAAATTTACTCCGGCGTAAGCGCCAGTGGTAATGCAGCAGCCCAAGAGCAAGATCAGCAGGATCTTTGCTTTCGGCCTGTCCCGCAGCAAATAAAACAATAAGATCCCCAAAATTAAAATCGGGATGTATACCTGCAGTATCGGCAGGAAAAGGTACGCTTGAGTTTGCAGGACCCGGATAAATGTGCCGGGATTAAAGATCACCACGATTAATCCTCCGGCAATATATGCCGCTAAACCCAGAATAACGATCATTTGTTTTCTATTCATCGCTTTCATAAAACCCTAAACAGCTATTTTTTCCACATGGAGATCAGCAAAAAAGCCCCGGATAATGTCGCCAGTAAAATGGCAAAAATAAAAACCGTCGTCACGAAAAACCGGATGAACGAATCCTCCATCCACTCCCTGGCCATCCCGCTGGTAAAAAACTTCATTTAATTCCTTTCTTTTTGATATTAATTATTCGCTGTATTGCATCGCGCTATAAAAGGCATCGATCTTTTTAGTCAGTGTTTCTTGTTTCAGCTCTTCTTCTTTTAACGCCAGGGTAGGAAATTTTTTATTCCCGGCCCCGTAGATCAAGCCCGCGGCTTCTTTCAGGGCATCTTCCACGCCGATAAAATGGCAGCTCCCGAACAGGCCGATCTTTTTACCGGAGAGATCGTTGCGAACCAAAAATGCCCGGACAGCCGGAGTAATGTGGCCGTTCCAGGCGGGGCCTCCGATAAGGATGGTGTCGTAATCTTTAGGATTAAGCTTAAGCGGTTCGATGTTCCCGATTTGTTTGGTATTCGCGTCTTTTCCCGCGATGAAAAAAGCAAACAGCCCGGTCCTTTTTTTCCGGTCGATAAGCCGTTCAAGGTCGGCATTAAATTTATTAGCCAGCGCTTCGGCGACCAGCTGGTTATGCCCGGTGCGGGAATAGTATACCACCAAAACCCTTTTTGAGGGGATTGTCGCGGAATAAACCAAGAGAGGAATTAACAAGCAAAGCAAAACTAGAGCGATTATTTTCTTCAAACTCCCACCTCCCCTACTTGGCGACCTTGTGCCCTGGTCTCCTGATACCCTGATCGCCTGATCTTCTTACCCTCTATTTGTGATTTATAACTATCTTATCGGAAGTAACCTTGGCATTCGGCACGATGATCGTCTTATTGTCGTTCGTCTTTAAGATCGTGCTGAAAATCTGGATTTCATGCACGATCCCGGCTGCCCCGCCCGCCTCGATCTCATCCCCCACTTTAAACGGCTGCATAAGGATCAACATCACTCCGGCGGCAAAATTAGCCAAAGATCCCTGCAAGGCCAGGCCGACGGCCAGGCCGGCCGCGCCGATCAAAGCCACAAACGGGGTCGTTTCGATGCCAATCTTATTCAAAGCCGCGATACACACAAAGATAAATAACACATAGTAAACAATATTCTTTAAGAACGAAGTAAGCGTGGTATTTAACTTGGCTTTATGCATGGCCGCGGCCGCGATCTTAGAGATCATGTGCGCCGCCCATTTTCCGATAATAAATATCAGTACGGCATAAAGAAAAGCCAGTCCGTATTGCAGAAAATAAACCCAGGCTTTATTCAATATATCCTGCATACCCACCTCCTTAATTAACCGGTTAAAATAAAAGCGGCTGCAAAAATAACCCGTAACCCAAAAGTACGGTGGCAATCACGCCGAAAAACAGGCCGAACACCCACATGAATTTCTTTTTAAGCAGCGCGCTTACCGAAGAAAGCATGATGGCGATCTGGAAGAAAACCACCGCGCCGGAGAAAAAATTCCCCTTTATCGCGACAAGCTTGTTTAGAGCCGCGGCATCCTCAGCTTCTTTTCTGATCTGGTTCTTTTCGGAATCATAGCGGCTTATTTCACCGGTAGCCGTTTTAAGTTTACTGTCATACAAAGCTTTCTGGTCGGCATTAACCGCCCCCAGCGCTTCTACCTCAAAAGCGTTCTTTTGCGACTCAGCCAGATTTTGTTTGATACTCTTGGCCTGATAATACGCCCACTTACTGGATTCAGACGCGGTCAAAATCTGCGTTTTTGTGGCACAGGCTCCTCCGCGGGCCGCGGCGATCGCGGTCATTACCGCTAAACAGGTTGTCGTGACCACTACTCCTTTTATCCATGACTCTAGTGTTGATGTTTCTGCCATTTTCCGATCCTCCCTTTATCTTTGTTTATTTTTTTACTTCCGCAGGAAGCAAAGGGTTATCCGGCGCCCCGGAAGAATTATCAAAAACCGTTAACGCCAGCTCCAGCGGGATGTAAGCGGTATTCCCCTGGATCTCCTGGACCTCCCCGATACTGACCCTGCGCGCGTCAAAACCTCCGGCAACAACAAAATCATACACTACCTTGGCGCGGGCCGCGGCCAATGCGCTCAACGCCAATTTATTCGCCGCCCCATCCGCGATAAGCTGGCGCTTGATCTCCGCGTTGATCTTAATATCATCGTAAACTCCTTCTTTGGAACGGTAAGCGCCGGTCAACTTCCACAGCGCCCGGATCCCGAAACGGCGCTGATACAACTCCTGATATACCCAGCTGTCCAGACGCCTGGATCCTTTCCTTAAGATCGAGTAATCCTGGTTAAAAACATCCTCTTTGATCGCCCGCCAGTCGATAACCGGGTCATAACTGCCGTTCAGCTTAAGAGAAAGTTTCGGACGTTCTTTTAAAGCTTTGAGGACAATATTTAATTTTTCTTTTTCGCTGTCCACCAGCCCGGTCTGGCCGGGCGCAAAACGGATATAACCCAGCTCTTCACTACCACTCTCCGCCCCCATCATAGAACCTAAAAATGAAAAAGGCTTCGTGATGATTTTAAAGAAAAAACTCCTGAGCACCTGGCCGATCAACTGGAAATAGTGGAAATCCGGCTTGCTCATATCCCCGGTTACCGGCAAGGATATATCGATCCGGTTTTGCGAATCTTCTAAGATCGCCAAGGCTAATCCGAAAGGAAGGTTTAAAGCATCCTTGCTCTCTACTTTATCCCCGAAATCAAAACTCTGGACCAGGATTTTATGGCTGGCATGAAGTTGATTATCGGCTACCCGGTAATTCATGCTCAAGCTTAGCTTTCCCTCCTTTACCGTGCGCCCGGTGTATTTACCGGTATAAGGAGTTAGGACTTTCAGTGCGTAATCATTAAGCCTGAATACCGCGTCAAAAACTATCGGCGAAGCAAATAGTTTGAGCGAAGTTTCAGTAGAGATGCTCCCTAAATCATCGAGCTTTGATTCAAAACTAACCTTAGCTTCCGCGTTAGGATCAGTGGAGATACCCGTAATGCGCAACTTCATCGCGCTTAAGGTGGTAATAAAATTCGGCTTAACCGACAGGTCGGAGAAACTAACCCTCCCATTATCCATGCTAATTAGATCAACCACTACTTTCGGCAAAGGCTTGGCCGGCGCGGGGGCTGCACCCTGTTTCTGCCCGGGTTCTTTTTGCGCTCCAGCTTTACCAGAAGCAGCCTTAGCTTCCGGTTTAGCCGGCTCTTTAGGCACCAGGCTCAACAAGTTAATGCTACCGTCTTCTAAAAGCTGCGCATTAACTTTAAGCCCGTTCAATCCAATGGACTCAATCCGGCATTTTTTCTGGAAAAATCCCATGAAACTTAAATCCACCCAGAACTTATCGAAACCGATCATCACTTGCTTATTGTTGTCCAGGATAGTAAATCCGTTTATATTGAAACGCAGCAGGAAAGGATTGAAGAAAACAGCGCGAACTTTAACCGGATGTTTGAGCAGTTTGGTGCCCTGGCTGGCGATTGCCCAGGGAGCGCCCACCGGGATCAGGATCAGAGCCAGGAACAGATAAGCCAGGTAAGTATAAAGCACAACCCAGGCAGAAAAATTCAGGGCTTTACGCCAAAAAGGCAGCTTATTTTTCATAGGCTTATTATACCATAACGTTTATTAAGTCAATTTGAAAAAGGTAAATAATAGGCCGGGATTTTTATTCTCCCGGCCGGGCGCGGCGCCTTATTAATTATTCCAAGTAAGCCAGGCTTACTTTTACCGTTCATTCCGGTAAAGCGCCCGCTTACTTTTTAATGCTGTCCAAACAGGTCAAACATGCATCTACCGATCAATCCGGTAAGTGTCTGCCTATTTGGCCTACTACTAAATTATCTGCGTCTATTGTGCGCCTTCCTTGCCTCCTTCCTTCTCGCACGGGGCTTGCAACCCATTAACGCTGCAGTCTCGCAGCAACCATTGATGCACATCGTTTCATATCCCACTATTCCACAGTTATTTTTTCTCATCTAACTCCTCCTTCCGCCCGCCTGCGCAATTCCTGGCGCAAGGTTCTATAAGGAATTAATTTTATAAATCCGGCTGGCGCGCATGTGTTATGCGCCAGACTATCGGGAACCCTGGTAAGGAGCTTAATCGCAGGCACAGCAGGAGGAACAATCGGTGCATTTTTCTTCCTTCCGGCCGCTTTCCAGCGCTAAGCCTCCTTCTTTGTAATCCTTCAGGCCTCCCTTGTAATCCAGGACGTTCTTATACCCCATTTCCTGCAGTTTTTCGGCAGCATTTGTGCTTGCCATACAGATGAAACTCGCACAGTATACGACTATCGTATCGTCTTTACCGAGCAAACTGCCGGCTTTGCTCTCTATATCCTCCAGGGGTATAGAAATTGCGCCCGGAATGTGTTCTTTTTCATAGCTATCCTTGCCTAAAACATCCACCAGGGTAAACCGCGCTCCTTTTTCACGCATTCTCACTAATTCTTCTCTTGCGATCTTTTTAATCATGGTTTCCCCCTTTCTTCCGATATTTAGATGCCGGATAGGCAAAAGGGTTTCAATCTTTCTTGGGAATAAATAAAAATGATTTGAGTTTTTCTTTGAGTTCCGCGGGCAGATCCCGACAGTCAAGCGCACCGGTGATCTGGATAGCTTTAAGGTAGGTGTCTAAAAAACTGTTGCAGCGCGGGCAATCCTGGATATGCCGGCGGAAGGAATGCTTGCGGTCAGCGCTTAAATTTTCCCGGGCATAATCAAATAAAAACCCTGTCCAGGTTCCGCAGCGGTTGTCCTGCGGCAGGCTGGCCTGCGGCAGATCTTTAAAATAACGGTTGAGCTCCCCTTTGATCATCAGATAGGCCCGATGCAGGCGGGTTTTAACCGTGCTGGGTTTTACTCCCAATATCCGGGAACTTTCCACCAGGGAAAACCCTTCCAGGCGGTGCAGGATTAACGGCATCCGGTAGTGAATGGGGATATCCTTCAAGGCCGCCTCAACCCGGCTCCTTAATTCCTTGTTCAATAACTCCTCATCGGGAAGTTTGGACCAATTCACGGTTATCCCGGCGGGAAGCCGTTGGATATAATCGCGGAAGGCATTGGCGGAATTAAACAACCGGCGTTTTTTCCGCAGGTACATCAGCGATTCATTATAGGCGATCCGGTAAATCCAGGTGGAGATTTTAGAATTGTTCCTGAAGCCGGGAAGCTTGCGCACTACCTTGATCAACGTATTCTGCAGTATATCTTCGGCGTCTTTTTCATTGCGCACGATGCTTAATGCCAGCCAGTAGATCTTATGCTGGTATTCATTAATGATCACTTCCGTGGGGGTTAGTTTTGGCATGCTTAGGATCTTACCGAAGATTCAATTTAACCTCAAACAAATGAACGACTTGCGATATTCAAAAGTCAAACTGTCTACACCTATAATAATTCCGGCCTGCCCCGGTAATCCAGGATATGTTTAAATCCCAATCTTTCCAGCATTTCCGCCGCCAAAGAACTGGCGGTGACTTTGTGCATGACGACCGATTCTCATGACGTTAGAAAGAAGGTACTT
>CAINQO010000034.1 GCA_903852325.1 Candidatus Omnitrophota bacterium | reverse complement strand
TGCCAAAGGGCGTGAGCCGCAGCAGGTTTATCTGACCGTGATCTCCCCCGGAGTGAAAAAGGGCCCCCATTTGCATTACGTGCGCACCGGGTTTTTTACCTGCGTCAAGGGGGATGTCAAGATAGTCTTAAAAACACCCGAAGGGTATAAGGAGTTTTTTTCCGGAGAGAACCATGAGTATCTTTCCGTGGAGGTGCCGACGGGTATTCCGGCTTTGATGGTCAATATCGGGGAAGGGGAAGCGTTTATTTTGAATATGCCCAATCCCGCCTGGACGCCGACAATGAACGATGAGCATACGGCGGATTTTAAAGATTACGGACAGTAATTTGTAAAAAAGGAATGACATGCCAGTGGTTATCGTTACCGGTTCCTGCGGGTTAATCGGCTCGGAAACCGTAAGTTATTTCTGCGGCAAAGGTTTTGCCGTGACCGGTATTGATAATGACCTGCGTAAATTTTTTTTCGGCTCCGACGCCTCCACTTCCGCAAATAAGCAGCGCCTGCTGCGCCAGCATAAAAACTACCGCCATATCTGCGCGGATATCCGCAACCGGAATAAAATAGAAGCAATCTTTCGAAAATATAATAAAGATATCGCTTTGGTCGTGCACGCCGCCGGCCAGCCTTCCCATGATTGGGCGGCGAAAGACCCGCGGACAGATTTCCAGATCAATGCCTCCGGGACATTGAACTTGCTTGAGGCCACGCGCCGGTTTTGTCCCCAAGCGGTATTTATTTTCACCTCCACCAACAAGGTCTACGGGGATACCCCTAACTTTCTGCCTTTAATCGAAAAAGACAAGCGCTTTGAAATATCCGCGGAACATAAATATTTCCACGGGGTGGATGAAAGCATGAGCATCGACGGCTGCCTGCATTCGCTTTTCGGGGTCTCTAAGGCTGCCGCCGACCTGTTGGTTCAGGAATACGGACGGTATTTCGGCCTGAAGACGGGGGTATTCCGCCTGGGCTGCGTTACCGGTCCGGGTCATTGCGGGGCCCAGTTGCACGGTTTCCTGTCTTATCTGGTGAAATGCGCGGTAAGCGGGAGAAAATATAAAATTTACGGTTATAAAGGCAAACAGGTCCGGGATAACCTCCATGCTTTCGACCTGGCCAACGCTTTTTTTCATTATTTCCAGAATCCTAAGGCAGGAGAAGTGTATAACCTGGGCGGCGGCAGGTTTGCCAATGTTTCGATTCTGGAAGCCATCCAACTGTGCGAAAAATTAAGCGGCCGAAAATTTGATTATGAATATGCGGAACAAAACCGCACCGGAGACCATATCTGGTGGGTCAGTAACGTCTCTAAATTCCAGTCGCACTATCCCCAATGGCAGTATAGATTCGGCATCGAAGAAACAATGAAACAGATCTATAATGCGCAAAAATAGGCTGCGGTTAAAATTCACCTCCGGATGTTTTAAAGACCCGCAAGATTACCGGGATATCCCGATGGGACTGGTTTTACCGGCGGTCAAGCTCCCGGTAAGCTTTGACCTTGGGATGGCAATGAGCCCGGTGCGGGATCAGGGGAATGAAGGTACCTGCGTTGCCTTTGCCTCGGTAACCGGGGTAAAAGAATACCAGGATAAGCAGGAATACCGGCATTTGATCGAGCTTTCCCCGCGTTTTCTATATTCTTTGTGCAAAGAATTTGACGGTATGCCCCAGGAAGAGGGGACTTATCCCCGGACCGCCATGAAGGTGCTGCTGCATTATGGGGTCTGCCACGAATCTTTCTGGCCTTACCTGGCCGGCAAAAAAACTGTTCCGCGTAAAGGCGCCCGGCAGGATGCCAAAACTTTTAAAATCAAAGCCTATGCCCGTTTAAGCTCTCTGCTTCAGATGAAGCGCAGCCTTTTGGTCAACGGCCCGTTTATCGCCGGGGTAAAAGTATACCGTTCCTGGTTCAATGAAAACGTGCAAAAAAGCGGGCGCATCCCTTTGCCTAAGCATAATGAAGAGGAGATGGGAGGGCACGCGATTTGTATTATGGGTTATGATGATAAGGCCAAGGTTTTTAAATTTAAAAACTCCTGGGGCGCGCGCTGGGCGGATAAAGGGTACGGTTATTTGCCTTACGCGTATATGCAGCAATATTGCCGCGACGCCTGGAGCGCGACGGATTTGATCCGGAACCCGAAAGCATTAGTAAGATCAAGGCGGTAATAAAAAAGCAAAATGAGTGCGTTCAGGCCAAAAGAGAGTATCGTCAGGCGTTTTATCGCCGCAGAAAGCGATTCCCTGGTTATCGAGACCAGCGAAACTGATTCCTTAAATAACCAGCACTTGCGTATTTTAAAGCTGGAGGGTACCTGGCGCGCCAATGAGGAAAACGAGCTTTGTTTTGATGTCGTTTTGCATAGCGGCCCGCCGCAAACCTATACTTTTAAAGGGGCCTGGAAGTTAAACAATAATCAGCAGATCGAATATAACTGCGGGGACGGGCCGGATGTTCTGGTGTTTAAAGGGTATTGGGACCTGAGTTCGGCAAGCCGGCTGGCGTATATTTTTGAAGGAAGTTCGACTTCCCGGTTTGAATTTAAGGCTCAACTTGAATCCCCGGTACTGGTGCCTAAAAAAGGCCAGCTCCGCTACCGGCTGGGCGCCGGGGTCCGCCGCAGCCGCCTTAGCGGGGGAGCGCCGGTGATCATTTTGTACGGTGAATGGAAATTCGGCCGCAATTTGGGGCTGATTTTTCAGATGGATTACGGCCGGGGCAGGATCAGGCGGATCGAGTTTGGCGCCCAGTTAACCTTCAACCGGGATAAGATCGATTTTATCCTAACAAATCTAGATGGGCAGCCCCTGGGGCTTACTTTGACGATGACCCATAAATTTCTAAAAACCTTTGATGCCCAAGCTTTTATAAGGCTAAAATCTCTCCGCAATGAACAGGCTGTCGAGGCCGGAATCAGCGTTCCTTTCTAACCAAAATAACCTTTATTCTCAGTATTTTAATGCTATAATAATACCTTTAAACGCTGCCGTTTTCATTAGTCAATTATACAAATTTGCCACTAAATATCAGGTTAAAAAAAGAAAAAAGACCGGGATATCTGTTGTCCGCAAAGCGGGGCATTTGAGCACAAGGAGTGTTGAGAATGAGTCTAAATTTATCCGGGATTTCTCACTCTACGGTTCTGGGGAGGGCCTTGCGGTTCCCTTTGAAATTCATTCCCGCAGGTTTAAAGATCCCTATTTTACAGGGGAAGATCCGCGGAAAATTATGGATCGTCGGATCAGCCAACCATGGGCATTGGCTGGGAAGCTATGAATTTCAGGAGAGGTCCTTATTTGAAAAGACCGTCAAGAAAGGCAAAGTAGTATTCGATATCGGAGCCCATGCCGGTTTTTACACCCTTTTGGCTTCGGAATTAGTGGGCAGTCAAGGCAAGGTTTTTTCTTTTGAGCCGCTCCCGCGCAACCTTTTTTATTTACGGGAGCATTTACGCCTTAACCATATTTCCAATGTAACGGTTCTTGAAAAAGCGGTTTCCGACCTTTGCGGTACTGCGTTTTTTGACACTCGCCAGCCAAGCAGCATGGGGCATTTTCACCAGAATGGTAATTTAGAGATTCAAACAGTCAGCCTGGATGAATTAATCGCCCGCAAGATAATTTTGCCTCCGGATTATATTAAAATCGATGTTGAAGGGGCGGAATTCCTGGTTTTGACCGGCGCCAGGGAAACCTTAAGAGCATACGGGCCGGTAATATTCTTGGCGGTTCACAGCCAGCAGCTTTGCAAAAAATGCTGTGATTTATTGCACTCCTCCGGTTACCGGCTGGAGCCAGTCGGAACCATAGATATCGGTACCGCGGATACGATCATCGGTTATAAGGATTCTACCGCTTAAACCAGGGAAAGGATTTAGATGAAAAAAGCATTGATTACCGGTATTACCGGTCAGGATGGTTCGTATCTGGCGGAATTTCTGCTGGCGAAAGGGTATCAAGTCCACGGGATATTGCGCCGGGTTGCTTTTGAAGACCCGGAGCACCACCTTTGGCGGATCAGGCATATCATCAAAAAAATAGTGGTCCATTCCGGCTCGCTGGAAAGTTTTGCCAGTTTATTCCAGATCGTCAACAAAATCAAGCCGGATGAATGCTATCATTTGGCCGCCCAGAGTTTCGTCAGCTATTCGTTTGAGGATGAATTTTCGACCATAAACAGCAATATCAACGGCACGCATTATCTCCTTTCGGCGATCAAGGAATCTGCTCCCCGCTGCCGGGTGTATTTCGCCGCTTCCAGCGAAATGTTCGGCAAGGTTAGAGAGACCCCGCAAAACGAAAATACGCCTTTTCATCCCCGTTCTCCTTACGGGATCTCAAAAGTGGCGGGTTTTGACCTGACCCGCAATTATCGTGAAGCTTACGGATTATTCGCCTGTAACGGTATACTTTTTAACCATGAATCACCCCGCCGGGGGTACGAATTC
This sequence comes from Candidatus Omnitrophota bacterium, assembly GCA_903852325.1. Lineage (GTDB taxonomy): Bacteria > Omnitrophota > Gorgyraeia > Gygaellales > Profunditerraquicolaceae > UBA6249. The sequence continues at coordinate 1,515 of CAINQO010000034.1, read as the reverse complement.
GTCACCCGCAAAGTGAGTAATGGCGTAGCCAGGATCAAATTAGGCCTGGACAAAGAATTAAGGCTGGGTAACCTGAAAGCAAAAAGGGACTGGGGGTTTGCCGGGGATTATGTCCAGGCGATGTGGCTTATGCTTCAGCAGAATAAGCCGGACGATTATGTTATTGCTACGGGGGAAACCCACAGTATTAAAGAATTCGTTAAGCTCGCTTTTGCCCATGCCGGGCTGGATTATAAAAAATATGTGGTGATCGATAAGAATTTTTACCGGCCCGCCGAAGTGAATGTCTTGATGGGGGACTATTCCAAGGCGAAAAGGAAATTCGGATGGAAGCCCAGAATAAGGTTTCAGGAATTGGTAAAAATGATGGTTGATGCAGACCTGAAGATTTTAAGTCAAGCGGCATAAAATAATGATTGCTCGTTTTCGTTCAGAACGCTTTCGCCGATTTTTTAAAGAGGGATTCTGGATTGTTTTGGGCCAGGTAATCGCAGTAGCGGGTTCTTTGGTCGGCGTGCGGATGTTGACCGGATTATTGGCTCCGGAAGTGTATGGCGAATTGGCTTTGGGCATGACTGTGGCTACGCTGGTAAATCAGAGCGTATTGGGGCCGTTGGGTAACGGCATAGTCCGTTTTTATGCGCCGGCAGTGGAACAGGGAGATTCCCGCGGTTATTTAAATGCGGTACGCCGATTAGTTTTGCTGGCTACTGGCGCTATCGCGATAGTAATTTTATTTACGCTGGCCAGCTTGTTGGTCAGCGGACATGCGCAATGGATTGTTTTGGCATTAGCCGCTTTTATCTTTGCTATTCTTAGTGGTTACAACTCGATTCTTAGCGGTATTCAGAATGCTGCCCGCCAACGACGGATTGTGGCTCTTCATCAGGGAGCGGAATCCTGGGTCAGGTTTTTAATTGCCGCTGGCTTGGTTCTTGTATTAGGCGCAACTAGCACTGTGGCCATGATCGGTTTTTCTATAGCGATCATTTTCGTGTTAGCATCTCAGTCAATATTCTTCCGTAGGATTGTTTTCTTACATAAAAATCAAGCAGCTAAAGGAAATGTTTGGTTAAAACAGATGTGGGGTTTTTCATGGCCTTTTACTATCTTTGGGGTATTCACCTGGATGCAGTTAGCCTCTGATCGTTGGGCGTTAGGGCTGTTTTCGACGATGCAGGATGTAGGCAGGTATGCCGTGCTTTATCAATTGGGTTGTTATCCTATTGCGATAGCCGGAGGGATGGTTGCTCAGTTTTTTACACCGATTTTTTATCAGCGTGCCGGCGATGCTCAAGACAGCCAGCGTAACGCCAGCGTCAATACCTTAAGTTGGCGTTTAATATCCGGCGCTTTTGTGGGAATAGGCTTCGTTTTTTTTTATAACCTTATTGCTGCATTCACAGATCTTTAAGCTTTTTGTGGCCAAAGAATACCTCGGCGTGTCGCATTTATTGCCCTGGATGTTTTTGGGGGGAGGGATTTTTGCCGTTGGCCAGATCATTGCCCTTAATT